>NZ_JBSFTT010000001.1:0-516789 GCF_053591415.1 Streptomyces sp. NPDC003032
TCCCGTCGCCGCTTATCGGTGGCCGCCCTGGCCTGCTACAAAGCCGGCGCATTCTCGCGGCTGATCTACCGGCCCTGCCCGGATGCCCGGCCCGATGGGCGCAAAAGCTTCTCCTGGAAGGACTACCGCGACCTGATCCAGACCGCCCACCAGCAGCTTGGTGGTCCGATTGTGCTGGTCTGGGACAACCTCAACACCCACCTCACCGCCGGCATGCTCCGCTACATCGCCGACCGCGACTGGCTCACTGTCTTCCAACTGCCGTCCCACGCACCCGACCTCAACCCGGTCGAAGGCATCTGGTCCGTCCTACGACGCACCACCGTGGCTAACCGTGCCTTCACCAGCCCCGATGACTTGATCATTGCCGTCCGACGCGGCCTCCGCCAGCTCCAGTACCGCCACAACATCCTCGACGGCTGCCTCACCGGCACCGGCCTCCGACGCCAGCCACCATGACGACATCACGCATTCAAGGTCAGTATGTGAGGGGTCGGGGTGGAGAGAATGACTCACCCGAACCCTCGGGAATGGGGGAAGGCGCAAGCGGCCAAAGCACCAGCTTGGAGCGAAGAGCGTTGGCGTCACATATCAACGATTCTCGGCGTCGACCTAATCGACCTAATCGATGAATGTGACGGAAGCGAATCCACCATAAGGGCCATCGGCCACGCCGACTCGGCTAACTACCAGATGGAGGGGGTTCTAAGAGTTGCGCCCCCTTCATCTGCATGTGCTCTATCCCTCGGTCCACTTGGGGTCGAGTAGGTCAGGATTGAACGGGCGCCTACCCCCTCCGCCCACGGGCCGGACGATCACAGCGTGAAGCGCCTCGCGAATGAGCGCGCGCTTTTGCGCCATATCGAGCCTGCCTGACTCCCACTGCCCCCGAACGTCCTCAGTCACCACCGAAGCCCTCTGAACGCGCAAGGCATGCTGCGTACGCTCCTTGCGCAGATCCTTGATTCGGGACTCCATCTTGTGGTTCTCAGGGAAGAACAGCTCATCCGAGATCCGGTCCTCCTGCCACGCCTGCAACGTCTTCCTCTGCTTGGCCATCAACCGATTGAGCTCGCCCTCTCCACTCCACACAGAGTCCGTCTCACTCTTGACAGCGGCACGCCCCTCCAGCTTCGCGAGTACAGCCTCCGTGATGTACTCATCCACCTTGGTTCCATTACGGGCACTGCCCCCACAACCGCCCATGGACCGACTCGGACACTGATAGAGGTACCCGCCTGAGAGATCTGCCCTGGTGCTCGCCCTCAAAGGAGCGTTGCAGATCTGCCCGTCCGCCTTCGGCTTTCCGCATCGGAGAATTCCAGTCAGAAGATGTGAGGGAGTCCGATAGTCGGTGATTGCTCCATCGGCCTTGACGTTTGGGCCAAGCCGAGCAGAAAAGAGGGCATCGATTGCCATCCATTCTTTCGGCGTGATGATGGGTTCCCACTGCCCCACTACTGGGACACCGCCAGCATCTCTGACCAGATCGCCGTTATGCTTTCGCCATCCGCACAAACGAGGATTCCAGAGAGCTAGTTTCAGCGATCGGCTTCGCCACACGTTCCCGTGAACGGTCCGCACACCCTCATCACTCCATTCGGCAAGGATGGAGTGAAGCGACCTTCCCGCGATCACTTCGCGCGCCGCTTTGGCCAACAGGTCGGCTTCCTCCGGATCAAGCGTCCGCTTGTCCGCCTTCCAACCGAACGGCCGCGTACCGCCAACGGGAATCCCCTGCTCGGCACGGCGACGGTGTGAACGTCGCGTGCGCCGCTTGATCTTGCGCACTTCCGCCTTCGCGATAACGACCCCGAACAGTCCCATGGACTCAACGTCTTCGTTGTAGAGGTCCTTGAGCCCCTTGGCGTCCGCATAGACCCGCCCATCCTCGTACGTCAGCGCGTCCACGAACCGTTCGTAGTCACCGACCCGCCTCACCAGTCGGTCATCCGCCACGACGACCGCCCCACGTACCTCTTGGCCGTCCGGGAGCTGTCCGGCCTTGAGGGTCCGCAACATCCCCTCGAAGTCAGGGCGCACGACAGCGGCCTTCGCTGCCGAGAGATCGTTGTCTGTGTAGTAGTGAACGATCCTCAGGCCGAGCGCTGCCGCAGTCTCGTCGTTGACGTTGTGCTGGTCCTCGACCCCGTGGCCGTCCCTCTCCAGGTCAGCCGAGATCCTCGCGTAGGCCACCACCGGGACTAACTGATCACCTTTGATCACGCCGAACTCCCCCTGCCTGTCGGGCAGTTCTAATACTGCCCGAAGAGCAGAGGTACAACCAGCAGTACCTCGCCAAGAACCCCGACGGCTACTGCGGCATCGGCGGCACGGGCGCCCTCCTGGACACCCCGTCGGAGACGAACTGGGGCCGGGCCTGCCCGACGGGGATCGCTCCGGCTCCGAGCGAGAGCTGACCGGTCCTCGAACCGACCCGCCCCGAATCGGCCCACCCGCGTATCGGGCGGCCGCGTCATATCGTGGCGCCATGGCGCTGAGTGACATAGGCAGAGCGGAAGTCCTGTGGGCCGTCGAGGAGTTCGACCGACTCGGTCGGAGTGTGTTTCTTCGGCAGTACGGGTTCCAGGCGTCCCGCGCCTATCTGTTGGTGGTCGACGGGCGGTACTACGACTCGAAAGCGGTCGTCGGTGCCGCCCACGGGTTTCTCGCGGGGCAAGTGCCGCTGGCCGCCCCGGAGTTCTCCGGCGGACGCGATCACGCGGCGAAGCTGCTTGGCTCGTTGGGGTTCCAGGTGGTGACCCAGGATGCGGTCACCGATGCCGCGCCCGACGACCTCGTCGACCGCATCGCCCGGCTGCGCGTGGCCCACGGACCCGCCGGCCCCCGCCTCTATCAGCCGATCACTCTCCTCTGGGCGGTCGGGCGCGCGTTCCGCGGCGAGTCACGCACCCTCCCCTGGGGCGCGACGAGCGCGGCCCTGAGCGGGCTGCTGGAGGAGTTCGGGCTGCGGGGCGAGCGTGCGCGTCCTGGTTACCCGGTCCTTGCGCTCCACCACGCCGGGCTGTGGACGCTCCAGGGTTACGAGGGGGCTGTCCCGCTGGCGCATGGCGATGCCGCCGTGCCGCCGTTGGTTCGCCGCGCAGCAGCCCACCGGGGGCCTGGCGCGCCCGTTGTACGACCTCATGCGCACCTCCGGTCAGGTCCGTGTGGAAGTGATCCAGAAGATCACGGATCGCTTCTTCGAGGGCCTCGACGAGGTTCCGCTTCTGGAGGCGGTGGGTCTCTACGACGAGTCGGTGGCCGACGATCTGCCGCGCGGGACGGAGGACGTCCAGATCCCCGTGCCGTCCGCGGCAGCGGGGGACCCTGTCTCCTTGGCCGCGCGGTACGACAGGCTCTGCGCCCTCGTAGAGCGGCGCGAGGAGTCCCGACGCGGTCGGCGGCGCGAGCGTGTTTCCCGGGACCCCATCCGTTCCGGATCGGCCCGGAGAGCCGTACTCCTCCGCAGCGCGGGGCACCGCGAGAACCCCGCCTGCGGTGGGCACCCCGCCGATGTGACGGACGCCGGGGACGCCCTGCTGGAGGTCGACCACATAGTGGAGATCGCCGGAGACGGCCGCGACCACCCGAGCCAGATGATCGCCTCTGCCCGAACTGCCACGCCGTCAAGACCCGCGGCAGGACACGGCACGACGTACGTGCGGTCCTCCTGGAAGTGGTGCGTGAGCTGCACGAACAGGCGCGTGCGCGCGGAGTCGCGGCGTCGCCTGGTGACCGGTGACGATCCGCCGGGTACGAGGCCCTCTGCCGTCAGCGAATCTGCCGCCAGCCGAGATTCCTGACGGCCGCGCCCCCGTCGGGCAACAGTGAAGGCACAGCGCGGCGTCGGGAGCCGCGGTACTTCAGGGAGGTCCGATGTCAGTACTCGGCAGTGGCTGGGACACGGTGGCGCGGCCGCGGGGGGAGGACGGGGACACCACTCCGTCGCGGTTCGACGACCATCTCGCCGCGCAGCTGCTCAACCAGCGGATCGTGTTCCTCGGGACGCAGGTCGACGAGGTCTCCGCCAACCGCGTCTGCGCGCAGATGCTGCTGTTGTCGGCGGAGGACCCGAAGACCGACATCAGTCTCTACATCAACAGCCCCGGCGGCTCCGTCACCGCCGGGCTCGCCATCTACGACACCATGCGGCTCATCCCGAACGACGTCGCCACCCTCGCCATGGGGTTCGCCGCCAGCATGGGGCAGTTCCTGCTGAGCGTGGGCACGCACGGCAAGCGGTTCGCGCTGCCCAACGCGCGGATCATGATGCATCAGCCGTCGGCGGGCATCGGCGGCACCACCGCCGACATCGCCATCCAGGCCGAGAACCTGGAATTCACGAAGAGGGCCGTCGAGCGGATCACCGCAGAGCACACCGGGCAGAGCCCGGAGACGATCTCGCGGGACGGCGACCGCGACCGGTGGTTCACCGCCGAGCAGGCCAAGGAGTACGGGATGGTCGACCGCGTCGTCGAGTCCCTGGAGGACGTGCGGCCCGCCGGGTCGAAGCGGCGTATCGGGCTCGGGATCTGAGGGGTGAGGGCAATGAGTACGGCGATGAGCACAGCGATGGGTACAGCGGTGAATACAGCGGCGAGTACAGCAATGGGTCAGTACACGATCCCCACCGTCATCGAGCGCACCCCACAGGGCGGCGAACGCGCGTACGACGTCTACAGCCGGCTGCTCTCCGAGCGCATCATCTTCCTCGGGACGGAGATCGACGACGGCTTCGCCAACGCCGTCATCGCCCAGTTGCTCCACCTGGAGTCGTCCGCCCCCGAGCGCGAGGTGGCCATCTACATCAACTCACCAGGCGGCTCCTTCACCTCACTCATGGCCATCTACGACACCATGAGCTTCATCTCCGCGCCCATCTCCACCTTCTGCGTGGGGCAGGCCGCCTCCACCGCCGCCGTGCTGCTCGCCGGCGGCGACCCCGGGCGGCGGTTCGTACTCGACCACGCGCGCGTGCTGCTCGGTCAGCCCGCGAGCCGCGGCCGGCAGGGGACGGTGTCCGACCTCGCCCTGGAGGCGCAGGAGATGCTGCGGATTCGCTCCCAGGTGGAGGAGGTGCTGTCCCGGCACACGCACCACGACGTCGCCACGCTCCGCGCCGACATGGACCGGGACAAGGTCTTCACCGCGCAGGAGGCCGTCGCGTACGGGCTCGCCGATCAGGTGCTCAGCAGGCGGGTCGCACCCGTCGCCGCCTGAGGACGCGAGCCCCGCGCGTCACGCGGCCAGGCGCACCTCGCCCTGGTACGACGCCCTGGCCGGCCTCGCACGGGGGAGGCCGGCCAGGCGTCCGTGGGCCAGGGAGAGCAGATCGGACAGGCGCAGGCCGAGCGCGTGGGCGGCGGCCGCGAGGACCTCGGAGGAGGCCTCCTTGCGGCCGCGCTCCAGCTCGGAGAGGTACGGCATGGAGATCCGGGCGGCCTCGGCCACGTCCTTGAGGGTGCGCTCCTGCGCGAGGCGCTCACCGCGCAGGACGTCTCCTACGACGTCCCTCCAGAGGGGCTCCTTGGCCTCCCCGCTCCGAGTGGTCGGCGCGGTCTTGACCGGCCGCAGAGGAATCACACGGGCTTCGTCCGGCTTCTGCTTCGGCATCTGCCGCTCTTGGCTGCTCACTCCGCCAGCCTAGGAGGGATCAGGTCACCGGGGCAGCGCCAGGCGTTCCGCCGCCCGCGAAATCCCGTACCGGGTAAAGGTCTCAGCAAGGCCGCTGGTCCGTCTGTTCCGTCTGGTTCGACTGGTTCGACTGGTTCGACTGGTTCGACTGGTTCGACTGGTTCGACTGGTTCGTCTACTTCGTCGCCGAGCCCACCGACGACGCGTCCCTGCCCCAGCTCGCGAGGAGCCGCAGCGCCTGCGCCGACGCCGAGTCCGGCTCCGCGTGGTACATGATCAGCGACTGGTCGCAGTCGTCCGGCAGCCGCAGCGTCTCGAACGCCAAGGTCAGATCGCCCACCAGCGGGTGCCGCATGCGCTTGGTGCCATGCCCCTTCTCCCGTACGTCGTGCGTGGCCCACAGGCCCCTGAACTCCTCGCTCTTCACGGAGAGTTCGCCGACCAGGGCGGAAAGCTGCGGGTCGTTGGGGTAGCAGCCCGCGTCCATACGGAGGTAGCCGACGGTGTCGGACGCCTTCTGGTCCCAGTCCACGAAGAGGTCGCGCGAGCGCGCGTCCAGGAAGCAGATCCGCGCCCAGTTGCGGTCCTTCGGCGCCAGCTCGCCCCAGTCGCCGAAGAGCGCCGCCGCCAGCGTGTTCCAGCCGAGGATGTCCGCGCGGCGCCCGACGACGTACGCGGGCACGCCGTCGATGGAGTCGAGGAGCCGCTGCAGCGCGGGCCGCATGTGCTGCGGGCGCGCGGCCCGCTTCTTCTTCACGGACTTCGGCTTCGCGAGCCGCGTGAAGTGGGCGTGCTCGGCGTCGGTCAGGCGCAGGGCGCGCGCGATGGCGTCGAGCACCTCGACGGAGACGTTGCGGCCGTTGCCCTGCTCAAGGCGGGTGTAGTAGGCGACGGAGACCCCCGCGAGCTGGGCCAGCTCCTCACGGCGCAGGCCGGGCACGCGGCGGTGCCGCCCGTAGCTGGGCAGTCCGACGTCCTGCGGCTGCAGCCGGGCTCTGCGCGTGCGCAGGAACTCACTGAGCTCGGCCCGACCGTCCAGCGGCATGGCCACCGGGCCGCTCGTCGGGCCTTGCGGGTGCTGGGCCCCGGCCCCTGCGGTGTCGCGGGTCTCGCGGCCCTCACAGCTCTCGTCCATACGTTCCATTATCCCGGCTCGTACGCACGCCACCCCCGTGCATACGCCCATGAACCTGACCCCGCCAGTAGTAGGACCACTGGACGTAGGCAGAACGGGTGTCTGGGTGAAGTCGCAGGTCATTGGCAGTGTCGTAGCCATGACTCAGCAGATCACCCCGATCACCACCGTTTCCGCCTACGCCGCCCCCGCCCCCGACGCGCCCCTTGAGCGGACCACCGTCCCGCGCCGCGCCGTCGGCGAGTCCGACGTCCTGATCGACATCAAGTACGCCGGTATCTGCCACTCGGACATCCACCAGGCCCGTGACGGCTGGGGCGAGGGCATCTTCCCGATGGTGCCCGGCCACGAGATCGCCGGAGTCGTGACCGAGGTCGGCCCCGGTGTCACCAAGTTCTCCGTCGGTGACCGCGTGGGCGTCGGCTGCATGGTGGACTCGTGCCGTACGTGCGAGAACTGCGTGGCAGGCCTGGAGCAGTACTGCACGCGGGGCAACATCGCGACGTACAACGCGCTCGACAAGAACGGCGAGCCGACCTACGGCGGCTACTCCACGCACATCGTCGTGGACGAGGCGTTCACCGTCCGCATCCCCGACGGGCTCTCCCTGGACGTGGCCGCGCCGCTGCTCTGCGCCGGCATCACCACGTACTCCCCGCTCAAGCGCTGGAACGCGGGCCCCGGCAAGAAGATCGCCGTGGTGGGCCTCGGCGGTCTCGGCCACATGGCCGTCAAGATCGCGCACGCCATGGGCGCCGAGGTGACCGTCCTCTCGCAGTCCCTGCGCAAGAAGGCCGACGGCGAGCGGCTCGGCGCCCACCACTACTACGCGACCAGCGACGACATCACCTTCGAGCAGCTGGCCGGGTCCTTCGACATGATCCTCTCCACCGTCTCGGCGCCGCTGCCGCTCGACAAGTACCTGGGGCTGCTGCGCTCGGAGGGCGCCTTCGTGAACGTCGGCGCCCCGGAGGAGCCGGTCTCCCTCAACCTCTTCTCCGTGATCGGCGGCGGCAAGACCCTCGCCGGCTCCATGATCGGCGGCATCGCGGAGACCCAGGAGATGCTGGACTTCTGCGCCGCGCACGGCCTCGGCTCGGAGATCGAGCTGATCCGCGCCGACCAGATCAACGAGGCGTACGAGCGGGTGCTCGCCAGCGACGTGCGCTACCGCTTCGTGATCGACGCCGCGACGATCTGAGCCGGTCCGCGCCGGTCCGAGCGGGCTCCCGCCGGGATTCCGTGTGGCTTGAACGTGTCTGCGTCCCCGGTCCTGGTCCGCATGGCCCAGAGCATGGGTCCCCGGGACCGATACGACACGCGGGCGGCCCGACTTAGCGTTGTCACCGCAGGACACCACAGGACACCACAAGACACCGCGAGTTCAGGCATACGAGGAGGTCACACGATGTCCATCGAGTTGAACCACACGATCGTCACGGCCGCGGACAAGAAGGCGTCGGCACAGTTCCTCGCGGACATTCTGGGGCTGGAAGTGGGGCCGCAGTACGGGCCGTTCTTCCCGGTGGAGATCCCCAACGGCGTCACCCTCGACTTCTACGAGGGTGACGGCGGCCCGTTCGTCCCGCAGCACTACGCCTTCCTGGTATCCGAGGACGAGTTCGACGCGATCTTCGGACGCATCAAGGAGCGGGGCCTCACCTACTGGGCCGACCCGCACCACCACCACGTCAACGAGATCAACACCAACGACGGCGGCCGGGGCGTCTACTGGGACGACCCGAACGGCCACATACTGGAGATCATCACCAAGCCCTACGGCAGCGGCGAGTAAGCCGGGCCACTCCCGCCGCCCCCGCCGCCGCCGCACAGGAACGCGAGCACCGGTTCGGTCGCCACGTCCGCGAACTCCTCGAAGTACGCGTGCCGGGCGCCCGGGACGAGGAACGTCCTGGCGTCCGGGATGCGAGCGGCGAGCAGCGGCGCGTTGGCGGCGGGATTGAACGCGTCGTCCGTGCCGTGCACGACCAGCGTCGGCGCCTTGATCCTCGGCAGCGCGTCCCACGCGTCGTGGCGGGCGCTGGCCCGCAGATGACGGCGCCGGGCGTACGCGGGCATGGTCGGATCGCCGAGGGTGTGGAACTCCCGCCCCGGACGGTCGCGTTCCTGCTCGGCGAGCCAGGCCGGTGTGTACATCAGCTCCAGCAGAGCGCGGCGCACGGCGTCCGGATCGGCCCGGCTCAGGGCCGCCCGGACCTCGGGGCCGCGCTCGACGCCGTGCGGGCCGCCGGGCGAGGTGCAGCCGAGGACGAGGCGGCCGACGCGGTCCGCGTGGTCGGCTGCCAGCCACTGGCCGATGCGGCCACCCATGGATGTGCCGTAGACGTGGGCGCGCTCGATGCCCGCGTGGTCGAGGACCGCGACGACATCACGGGCGAAGCCCGGGGTGCTGTACGTGTCCGTGTCGGGGCGGTCGCTCTCGCCGGTGCCGCGGTGGTCGAGTACGACGGTCGTGAAGCGGGCGGCGAAGTGGTCCCGTACGGGATCCCACCAGTGGTGGTCGTTGGACTGTCCGGCGAGCAGCAGCAACGGCTCGCCGGAGCCGTGCAGCTGGTAGTGCAGGGCGGCGCCGTCGGCCGCTTCGGCGAAGGGCACGGCCGGTCACTTGTCCCGCAGGTCGGCGACGAGGCGGAAGCGCTCCAGGACGAGTTCGGTGGTGTCGTCCACGGTGAACGCGTCGTCGCCGAGGGCGGCCCGCGTCTCGGCGCTGTGCCAGAAGCTCTCGTGCCCGGCCCGCCAGGCGGCCACGGACGTGTACCCCTCGCCCTCGTCCTCGGCGTGCGCGAGGTCCACGTCGGCCAGCGGCACGACCCGCACCCCGGTGATCTCGATGACGCCCACGGGCCGGTCGTCGGAGTCGACGACGACCGAGCGTTCCCCGGTCTTCGGCAGCGGGTCGCCGCCGCGCTCGTAGTCGACGAGCAGCCCCGTCGTCGACGTCTTGGAACCGTCCAGGATGGCCGCCACCAGCTGGTCACGCAGGGGCCCCGGAAAGGCGAATTCGGCCTTGGGGAGCGGGGCGTGGGCGGTCGGGCGGTCCGGCGGTGGCGTGGCGGTCATGGGAGCACAGTAATCCGCGGAGGCGGATGCGCCGCACCCCAGTCCCAGAGGGCTTGCAGCACGGGTCCCAGCTGCCTGCCGCGCTCGGTGAGTTCGTAGGTGACCGCCGGGGGCCAGCCGGGGGTGCGGGTGCGCTCGGTGGCGCCCACGGCGACGAGCTGCGCGAGGCGGTCCGTCAGGACCTTGTCGGACAGCTCCGGGAGAGCGGCGGCCAGTTCACTGTACGTGCGCCGCTCGTGCCGCAGCAGCTCGCGGACCAGGAGCGTCGTCCAGCGGCCGCGCAGGGCGGCGAGCGTGATCTCCACGGGGCAGGCCGGGCTCGGGGCCGTGACGCGGGCCCGCGCGTCGTCGGGCAGCCCCGGGGGCTCCTGCGTACCGGCGCCGCTTACCGTTCGGTGAGTCACGAATCCGTCTCCTACCGTCTCGCCCATGACGATATCGACCCCGTCCCTGCCCACCCGCGCCGAGGACGTCCCCGCGGCGTTCGCCGAGCGGTTCAACAGCGGCGACCCCGAGGCCGTACGCGAGCTGTACGAGGCGCGGGCCGCCTTCGTGCCCGGCACCGGTGCCGCCGTGCACGGCAGCGCGGAGATCGCCGCCGCCAACGGCCCCTTCCTCGCCCTCGGCCTGCCGATCACCGTGACGCCCCGGCACGTGCACGTCGCCCAGGACATCGCGCTGCTCGTCGTCGACTGGGAGATCGGCGACGGCGTGGTCCGGTCCACGGCCACGGACGTGGCACGACGCGGCGCCGACGGGTACTGGCGATACGTGATCGACAGTCCCTTCGGCGCCGCACCGGTATCAACGCACTAGCCAGGCAGGATCACTTGCCGTAGCAGGATTACTTGCCGTAGCAGAATCACTTGCCGTAGTACGCGTTGTAGATCGACAGCGTCGACTTGTTGCCCTTCTTGTCCGTGATCTTGGCGTGGAAGGAGATCCCCTCACCCTTCGCGGGGTTCTTCACGGACACCTTCCCGTTGGTGACCTTGACCTGCTTCCACGTCTGGCCGTAGTCGTACGAGACGTAGGCGTAGAGGGACTTGAGGTTCGACCCCGCCGCCGCGCCCTGGACCTTGACCGGCACGGACTGGGTCTTGCCGGCCTCCGCCCTGCTGCTCAGGTCGACCGCCGGGCTGAACCGCGCCGTGGAGACGGGGAGCTTCGCGCTCTCCACCTTCTTGGAGCGGAACTTGAAGGCCGCGTCGATCCGGGTGGAGGCCGCGGCCACCTTCACGGACCGCTTCACGGACGTCTTCAGCTCGTACGCGGCATCGCCCGAGGGCACCTTGAACGGCTTCTGGCCGATCAGCGGGTCGTCGTTCTCACCGACCTTGGTGCCGTTGCGGTACAGCGTCGTCTTCACGGACGTGTAGAGCGAGGAGCCCGCGTGGTTCTGGCCGTCCGCGAAGAGCGGCAGGTAGCCCGCGATCTCGTTGCCGTCGCGGAAGACGCCGAAGGCGCCGCCGACGCGCGGACCGAAGACGGCCGTGTTGAACGTCTTCTTGTAGCTCTGGCCCGCCTTGAACGTCTGCGGGGCGCCGATCGTGTAGACCGCGTCGACGATGGGCCAGCCGTCCGGGCTCGTACCGGCGTGCTGCTCCAGGTCCAGGTTCCACTTCACCTTGTCGGCGGTGGACAGGTACAGCGTCCGCGTCGTGGGCAGCGGCTGCGGGATGCCGATCGAGAAGCCGCTCATGCTGCCCGGCAGGTTGCCCATGGCGCTGAGCGCGCCCTTCTTGTTCTTGGACGACGCGCCGAGCTCCGCCTTCACCTTGGCGAGTTCGGCCGCCTTGAAGTGCTTGGTGTAGCCGGTCGCGACCTGCTTCACCTTGCCGCCGGTGACGACGTCGTACTCGGTGGCGTCACCGTCCGTCCAGGCCCCGCCCCACTGCTGGAACAGCGAGCCGTCGGTGACCTGCGGGCCGAGGTGGGCGCTGCGGAAGTTCTTGTACGAGTCCATGAACCAGCCGAAGCTGTAGCCCGCGTTCGGCGTGTCGATGCTGAAGTCCGCGGAGGCGAGCTGCATCTTGGCCTCGGCGGCGGGCACGGTGATGTCCACCGGCTTCGTCGTCCGCGCGTCCAGCGTCACCGTGGTGTCCTTGGTGACGCTCAGCTTGGGCTGGGCGATCCAGTCGGCGCCCTTGGCGAAGTCCGCCGGGTCCACGTAGATGCTGCCGTTCAGGACGTAGCCGCCCTTGGGCACGCGGACCTTGACGGTGCCGGACTCGTCGTACGGGTTGTACGACTTGTCGGTGGCGAGCCCGCTGATGCCTTCCAGGTCACCGTCGTAGGACTTGGTCGGAGCGCCGTCCCGTCCGATGAACTTCAGCGTCAGGTCGTACGACTCGACCTCGTTCTCGACCGCCGCGGCCGTCCGCACGGACTGCCCGCCGCCGGTCGCGACGACGTACGCGGAGTACGTGCCGTCGAGCGCCGCGCCCCGCTTGGAGTCGGCGGTCAGGTCGACCGCGGCCGTGCCGCCCGCCGGGACGGTCACCTTCTTCGCGCCGAGGGCGAAGAATCCGGCCGGGGCCGGGCGGCCCTTCGGGTCGGTGGCGGAGATGGCCAGGTCGAGAGTGACGTCGTCCTTGCCGAGGTTCTTGTACGTCACCTTCTTGGTGACCGGCTTGTCGTCGGCGTGCGGCCACTGCTGCACACCGAAGCTCACCGACACCGGGTCGGCGACGACGGTCTGCTTGATGGCCTTGTCGACGGCGATACGGCCCGAGCCCTGCTGGAACGGCGTGTACTTGCCGCCCTTCGTGGACGCCGTCAGGGCGCCCTTCAGCTCGGCGTACTTCCAGTCGGGGTGCTGCTGCTTCAGCAGCGCGGCGGCGCCCGCGACGTGCGGGGTCGCCATCGACGTACCGGAGATCGTCAGATAGCCGTCGGGGTTCTGGCCGACCTCCTTCTCCAGGAGACTGTCCTTCGCGGAGGCCGCGGTGATGTCCACACCGGGGGCCGTCACATCAGGCTTGATCGCGCCGTCGCCGACCCGCGGACCCTGGCTGGAGAAGTCCGCCAGCTTGTCGTTGCCGTCGACCGCGCCGACGGTGAGCGCGGCGTCCGCGCTGCCCGGCGAGCCGACGGAGCCGGGGGCGCCGTCGTTGCCCGCGGCGATCGCGAAGAGGATGCCCTTCTCGGCGGAGAGCTTGTTCACCTGTGCTTCGAGCGGGTCGACACCGGGGGTGTCGCCGCCGCCGAGGCTGAGGTTGACGACATCGGCGCCCTCGGCGGCCGCCCAGTCCATGGCGGCGATGATGCCGGAGTCCTCGCCGTAGCCGTCGTCGCCGAGGACCTTGCCGTTCAGGAGCTTCGCGCCGGGCGCGACGCCCTTGAACTTCCCGCCGGACTTGGCGCCCGTGCCGGCCGCGGTGGACGCGACGTGGGTGCCGTGGCCGTAGCGGTCCTTGGCATCCGGTGAGGGCGTGAAGTTCTTCTCGGCGACCACCTGGTCCTTGAGGTCCACGTGGGTGGCGTCGACGCCCGTGTCCAGGACGGCGATCTTCACGCCCTTGCCGTCGTACCCGGCGGCCCACGCCTTGTCGGCGCCGATCTGCTTGACGCTCTTGTCGAGGCTCGCCTTGCGGACGCCGTCCAGCCAGACGTGGCCGACGCCGGAGGCGGCGGTACGGGTGTCGCCCTTGCCGCTGGTGAGAGCGGCCCACAGGTCGGCGGCGTCCCGCTTCGGGGTGGTGACCGCGTCGGCGTTCAGCGACTTCAGGGTCCTGCGGACCGTGGTGTCACCGGCGGAGCGGACATCGGCCTTGGCGCCGCTCGCGGCTCCCTTGTAGCCGACGATGAGCTTGAGGCCCTTCTTCTGGGCCGCGCGGTTGCGCTTCTTGTTCAACTCGGTGACGTCGAACAGCCGCTGGTCGATCTTGCCGTCGGCTATCAGACGCTGCGCGTCGGCGGGTATCAGCAGCGTGTGCCCGCCGCTGCGCCGCACCTGTACGGGGATGTGCTCCCGCCCCTTGGCGCGGTCGAGGCCGACCACGCGGCCCTCGGCGTCGAGGACGGCCCGGTCACCGGTGATCAGCGTGACGTGGTTCCTGCCGGTGGCCTCACCCGCCTGCGCGCCGAGCGCGTTCCCCACGGATATCGGCTCCGCGGCCGCGGGGCTGGTCATGCCCGCCGCGAGTGCCACGGCGACCGCCGCGGCGACGGCGGCCCCGCCCGCTCTCTTCACTTGTCCGTGCAAGTTCTCCCCCTGGAGGTTAAGGAGCCTTCGCTCCTTGGACAGCGAAGTATGCCGAGCGTCGAACATCTGCTCAATAGTGGGGGGAAGGTGCAGAGTTGGTGCCGGTGGGTTTTCGCCAGGAAACGGCCGTGCGGGGCGTGGGATCAGACGGCGGAGCCGGCCTTCCACTGCGCCCAGTCCATGTTCCAGCCGTTGAGGCCGTTGTCCGGGGCGATGACCTTGTCACCGGTGTTACGGACGTCCACGACGTCGCCGGTGATGGTGTTGTCGAAGAACCACGCGCCGGGCTTGGTCTTGTCGCCGGCGCCCTTGGCGTCCTCCAGGCCGATGCAGCCGTGGCTGGTGTTGGCGCTGCCGAAGATCGACGGCGAGCCCCAGTAGTTGCCGTGGATGAACGTGCCCGAGTTCGACAGACGCATGGCGTGCGGTACGTCCTTGATGTCGTACTCGCCCTTGCCGTCACCGTCCTTGAAGCCCACGGTGGCGCCGTCCATGCGGGTCTCCTTGAACATCTCGGAGATCACCATCTTGCCGTTGTACGTCTTGTTCTCGGGCGAGCCCGCGGAGATCGGGATGGTCTTCACGACCTTTCCGTCCCGCGTCACCTTCATCGTCTTGGTCTTGGCGTCGACGATGGAGACCTGGTTGCGCCCGATCTTGAACTGGACGGTCTTCTGCTGGACGCCGTAGACCCCGTCGGCTCCCTCGACGCCGTCGAGGTCCATCTTCAGGGTGACCGTGGAGCCGCCCTTCCAGTAGTCCTCGGGGCGGAAGTCCAGGCGGTTCGCGCCGAACCAGTGGCCGACGATCTCCTGCCCGCTGTCGGACGACACCTTGATCGCGGACTGGACGTCCTTCTTGTTCGTGATGCCCTTGTCGAAGTTGATCGACACGGGCATGCCGACGCCGACCGTGGAGCCGTCCTCGGGCGTGAAGTTGCCGATGAAGCTGTTGGCCCGCGAGACGGTCGTGAACGACGAGTTCTCGTGCGCCTTGCGGCCCTCGGAGTCCTTGGCGGTCGCCGAGATCTTGTACTTCGTGGCGCGTTCGAGCTGGGCGCTGGGCTTCCAGCTCTTCTTGTCAGCGGATATCTGGCCGGCCACGGCCTGTCCGGCGGCGGTCTTCATGGTCACGGCGGTGAGCGTGCCCTTGCTGACCGTCACCCCGGCCGCGCTGTTGATGCTGGCGTTGTCGGAGCCGTTCTTCGGCGCGATCTGGATCTGGGCGGCGGAGGTCTTCTTGGCCGCCGCCTCGTCGACCTGGTTCTGCGACTCCTTGCCACCGGAGGCCTTGTCGCCGTCGTCGCCGTTGCACGCCGAGAGTACGAGCACGCCGCCGACGACAGCGGACACGGCCGCCAGGCCCTTGCGTCCACGTCCCCGCTTGCGACGCCTACTGTCCGTCATCACACGCATCTCCATAGTTGCCGAATCCCAAAGCCGAATGCCCAAGGCCAACGCCGACCCGGGAGTCCCCGTAACCCCCGCATAACGTCCTGCCCGGTTCGTCCCGTTCCACTACCGGACGAAATGTGGGGAACACCACGCCCGCGGTATTGGAACCGCCGAACCGCCCCCTGCCACCACTGTGCGGCATGGGACGGCCCACGGGGAAACCGATCACCGTGCACGGGTGGGACGACGGGACCCCGGACGGCGGTCGCTGTCCGGGGTCCCCGATTCCGGATTCGTCAATCCGGATGCCGCGGCCGACTAGACGAGTTCGTCGCCCTCGCCGTCCTCGCCGACCTCGTCATCGTCCTCGTCACCGTCGCCGTCCTCGTCCAGATCCCAGTCGGGCGAATCGGGGTCGTAGTCGATCATCTCGCTGCTCCACGAGGCCTGCGTGAGATCGACGCCGGGCACCTCGCCGACCAGGTCGAACGGGTCCACCAGATAGGCGAGCGCCTCAGCGGCGTCCTCCTTGACGGCGGCCTCCGCGTGCGCGCGCTCCTCGGCGGGCATCCGCGCGTCCTCCCCGATGCGGCCGAGAGCGGTACCGGTCAGCTTTTCGACGTCATCCACCTCCACCACCATTTCCACCCGCAGCCGCACATACCGTGATGTCTCGTCTCCAGTCATACGACGGAGCGTACGGCCCGGCTCCCCCGCGACTTTCCCGCGACCCGCGCCTTTCACTACCATCGCCCCACACGGCCAATTCGCCAGCACCACAAGGGGGATCCGATTCCGTGTCCGCACGTCGATCCATGCTGACCGCCACCGCCGCCGGAGCCCTTCTCGGCGCCCTGTGGTTCGTCCCCTCCGCGAACGCGACGTCCGCTTCCGCGTCGCACGAGTCCCCTCACGGCGACCGGAGCCAGACCTCGGCCGCGGCCTCCGCGCACGGGGGCCGCCTGGCCGACACGGGCGGCTTCGACACGACTCCGTACGTGATCGGGGGCACGGCGTTCCTGAGTCTCGGGGCGGGCTTCGTGGCGTTCTCGGCCCGGAGAGAACGGGCCGGGGGCGCGGGCGGCGCGGCTTACTGAGCGGGGGCTCCTCCGTCGGGCTCCGCGTGGCGGCTCAGCTCGCACCACAGCAGCTTCCCTCCACCCCCGAAGAGATCACCCCCCAGCGGGTAGCCTCCCCACGCGTCCGCGTAGTGACATACGAGGAACAGCCCGCGCCCACCGTCCGCGTCGCCCGGCGCCGGGCACGGGCCGACGACGCCGGGCCTCCGGTCGAAGGGAGGGGGGATATGCGGGTTGGAGTCCCAGACGCCCACCCGAAGCCGCCCACCGCCCAGCGCGCGGAGCCGCAGGGTGGCGTCCCCTTCGGCATGCAGGTAGGCATTGCTGACCAGCTCGGAGGTCAAGAGTTGGGCAACGTCTTCGAGGTCGGCAAGGCCGTGCGTGGTGAGCACCGCATGCAGCATGCCGCGGGCCACGCGCGGGGCACGTGCGTCGTGCGGCAGCTGCAGGGCGTACGCCCAGGGGGCGGGTTCGACGAGCGGGGACGCGGTGGGTTGCGGCGGGGATACGGTGACCATGGATGCCTCCTGCGGTGACGGGGATCTTCCGCTCCACAACTGCGCCGGGCAGTGGCATGCCGCAGGTTCGCGGTGCGCTTCCGGCTTATCGGCGGGGTCAGTTGAGCGGCTGGGGCTCCACCGTAACGATGCTCGTAGAATGGTTTCTACGGAAGTTGCGTATCTATCCGACGTTCCACTCGTGTGAGTGACCCCGCACGGCGCACGCAAGGGAGGGAAGAGCATGCCTCCACGGCAGGCCCCGACAGCACGCCAGCTGCGCCTTGGAGTTGAACTGCGCAAGCTGCGCGAACGCGCGGGACTGACTGCCCGCGCGGCGGGCGAGATGCTCGGCGCCAACCAGGCCCGGATCAGCAATATCGAAACCGGCCGCTTCGGCCTGAGCGAACAGCGGATTCGTACGCTCGCCCAGCATTACGACTGCACGGATGAGCCGCTCATCGAAGCCCTGGTAGCCATGGCCGCCCAGCGCAAGCGCGGCTGGTGGGAGGAGTACCGCGAAACCCTCTCCACTTCCCAGCTCGACCTGGCGGAGTCGGAGCATCACGCCGTCGCGCTCCGCATCTCCAACGCCCTCCACATCCCCGGCCTACTGCAGACTCCCGGCTACATCCGGGCTCTCTTCGACGGGGCGGTGCCCCGCCTGACGCCCCCTGACGTGGAGCACCGGATCTCCTTCCGTATCAAACGCCAGGAGGTTCTCTACCGAGAGAACCCCACGCCCTACCGCGCGGTGGTCCACGAGGCTGCCCTTCGCATGCGGTTCGGCGGTGTCACCACCACCCGGGAGCAGCTCAAGCACCTCATGGAGATGAGCGAGCGCGACGAGGTGACGCTACGAGTGGTTCCCTTCTCGCACGGCGTCTTCCCCGGGTCCGGTCAATCCGTCGGCTACTACTCGGGCCCCGTGCACCAACTCGACACCGTGCAGCTCGACCAGTCGCACGGCACCCTCCTCCTGGACGCCGAAGCACAGCTCAAGAAGTACGCCCTGCTCCTGGACCGCATGGAGGACATCGCCCTCGACCCGCTCGCATCACGCGACTTCATCCACCGCATCGCAGCCGACCTCTAACTTCATGGAGTTGCCATGACCGGCCTGACCTGGCAGAAGTCCTCGTACTGCCAAGAAGCCAGCGCCTGCCTCTACGTCGCCGCCGCCCCGGGTGGCGCGGTCCACCTACAGGAAAGCGAAGACCACCCCGAGGTCCTCCTCACCACGGGCCCGCGCCAACTCCACGCCCTCATAACCGCTATTCACCACCAGGGTCGTGCCCCGCACTGGTAGTCCCGGAAGCCGCCCTGCGCTTGCGGCTCAGCGGTGAGCCCTCCCCCGGCGAGCAGCCCGCGTCTCGTACCGACGCCGTACCCGGCCGTCGTGCAGCCAGCGCGCGATCCCCTGCCGTCGTCATGGACACCGACCACGGGTGCGAGTTCCTGGACGCGGAAGACCACGCGGAAGCCAACCTCAGCACCGGCCCTCGCCAACTCCACGCCCTGACAGCCGGTCTGCGCAACCAGCCACGACACCAGCCGGCACCGCGCCCCTGACCGGCTGGCACCCGCCACTGCCCGGAGCTGTCCCTCGGAGGCTTTCGGGCCCCGCAGCGCGCGCGGCGAGCCGCCGCCGCGGGGAGAGGCGGCAACGGCATGGCGCCGGGCGGTGAAGGCGGAGCACCAGGCGCCCGGCGTGACCCGTTACGCCAGCGCCCCCGTAACCCCCTCCACCGCCGCGAGCAGCGCGCCCGAGCGTACGAAGGCGTCGGCCGCCGCCAGGTCCGGGGCGAGGAAGCGGTCCGGACCGGGGCCCTCGACGCCCGCCTTGCGGATGGCCTCGACGACCGCCTGGGTGGCGGGGGCCGGGGTGAGGCCCTCGCGGAGTTCGACGGCGCGCGTGGCGGCGTAGAGCTCGATGGCCACGATGCGGGTCAGGTTGTCAACGGCCGTACGCAGTTTGCGCGCCGCCGACCAGCCCATGGAGACGTGGTCCTCCTGCATGGCCGAGGAGGGGATGGAGTCCGCCGAGGCCGGGACCGCGAGCCGCTTCATCTCGCTGACCAGGGCCGCCTGCGTGTACTGGGCGATCATCAGGCCCGAGTCGACGCCCGCGTCGTCCGCGAGGAAGGGCGGCAGGCCGTGCGAGCGGTTCTTGTCCAGGAGCCGGTCCGTGCGGCGTTCGGCGATCGAGCCGAGGTCGGCGGCGGCGATCGCGAGGAAGTCGAGGACGTAGGCGACCGGGGCGCCATGGAAGTTGCCGTTCGACTCCACGCGGCCGTCGGGCAGGACCACCGGGTTGTCGACCGCGGCGGCCAGCTCGCGCTCGGCGACGGTACGGGCGTGCGCCAGGGTGTCGCGGCCCGCGCCCGCGACCTGCGGGGCGCACCGCACCGAGTACGCGTCCTGGACGCGCGGCGCGTCGTCCTGGTGGTGTCCGGTGAGGCCCGAACCGGCGAGGACCGCGAGCATGTTGGCGGCGGAGGCGGCCTGGCCCGGGTGCGGGCGGATGGCGTGCAGCTCGGGGGCGAGGACCTTGTCCGTGCCGAGGAGCGCTTCGAGGGTCAGGGCCGCGGTGATGTCCGCCGACTTGTAGAGGGTGTCGAGGTCGGCGAGGGCCATCACCAGCATCCCGAGCATGCCGTCGGTGCCGTTGAGGAGGGCCAGGCCCTCCTTCTCGCGCAGCTCGACCGGGGTGATGCCGTGCGCGGCGAGCAGCTCGCCCGCGGGCCGCACCACACCGTCGGGGCCCTCCGCGTCGCCCTCGCCCATCAGCGTCAGGGCGCAGTGGCTGAGGGGGGCCAGGTCACCGGAGCAGCCGAGCGAGCCGTACTCGTGGACGACCGGCGTGATGCCCGCGTTCAGGACGTCGGCCATCGTCTGAGCGACCTCGGGGCGTACGCCCGTGTGGCCCGAGCAGACCGTCTTCAGGCGCAGGAACATCAGCGCGCGGACCACTTCGCGCTCCACGCTAGGGCCCATGCCGGCCGCGTGCGAGCGCACGATGTTGCGCTGGAGCTGGGCGCGGAGGTCGGGGCCGATGTGGCGGCTGGCCAGGGCGCCGAAACCGGTCGAGACGCCGTAGACCGGGTCGGGCTTGGCCGCGAGCGCGTCGATGATCTCGCGCGACGCGGCGAGGGCGGTCCGCGCCTCGTCGGTCAGTTCGATCCGCGCGTTCCCGCGCGCGACGGCGATGACGTCCGCCGCGGTCGTCCCGGACGTCCCAAGGGCCACGGTGCCCACGCTGTGCATATCCATATTCAGCAGCGTACGTATTGAATCGCCAGGTGTCACGGGTGGAGGTCGCACCAGCCACTTACCCCGAGGTCACCACGGCCGGGCGCCCCGCGGAACGTCGTCCCGTGGCGGCGGCCCGCCACGGGACGCATCTGCTCCCCGCGCCGCCCGACGCCCCTCTCGCGCGGCCTGCCGCGGCCCCGCGCGACCACAGCATCAGCTCCCTGTCGCGGCCCCACGCACCCCAGCGTCAGCTGCCTGTCGCGGCCCCCGCGCACGCCTCGCCGCCCCCGGCACACCCCGACCGACCACAGGCCATGCCGCCCTAACCGCCCGATGCCGGAGGCCGCGGTCTCGGTTCCCGCCCCCGGAAGCGCCGCCGCTCCCCCGGCTCGTCCGCCCGCGGGGGCGAGTCGGCGAGGCGGACCACCGGGTCGTGGCCGCCGGCGGGGCCCTCACGCCCCGCGACCACCGGCTTCTCCGCGCGCGCGGCCTTCGCGCGGTACTGGGCCGCGTCGGCGAGGCGGAAGAGGCGGCGGGCCGAGTGCACCGGGCCGATCGGGTCGCCGGTGGACGCGACCCCGCAGGCGACCCCGTCACCCAGCTCCAACTCGGCCGACCGTACGCACAGTTCATCGGCGACCCGCACCACCTCGTCGGCGGTCGGCCCCACGGACAGCAGGCAGAACTCGTCGCCGCCGAGCCGCGCGGCCAGCGTCCCCGGCAGCATCGCGCCGCAGAGCGAGAGGATCGACCCGAAGCGTTCCAGGAGGCGGTCGCCGACCGCGTGCCCCCGGGTGTCGTTGACCCGCTTGAGCCCGTTCACGTCGCAGACGACCAGGCTCACCACGGTCCCGTCACCACGGTGCCGCTCCACCGCCTCGTCGAGGCGCAGATCCACCGCGCGGCGGTTGGCGAGCCCGGTCAGCGCGTCCGTGAAGGCCAGCCGGCGCACCTCCTCCAGACGCTCGGTCTGGGCGATCCCGGCGGCGGCCACCGCCGCGAGGACGGTGGCGAAGTCGGCGTCGGACCGGCCGAAGACGGGCGCCCCCACCGGGCGGGCCACATACAGCTCGCCCCAGGCGCGCCCGTGCAGCACGATCGGCGCGACCACGCAGCAGCCCCGGCCGCGCCTGCGCAGCGCCGTGACGCGCTGGTGGCAGTAGCCCGCGAACCGGCCGCCCTCCGGCCCCTCGGCGGTCTCCACCCAGGCGTTGGGCTCACCGCCGCCGACCCAGCGCTCGTGCAGGAACTCGGTGATCTCCGGGAACTGGTGGACGGGGTATGCCTCCCGCTCGGGGAACTCCTCCTCGCCCTCGGCCCGTTCGCCCGCGTTCACGAGCACCCGCAGCCGGCCCAGGTCGCGCTCCCACACGGAGAGCGCCGCGAAGCTGCCGCTCAGCGCGCGGCAGGCGCCGAGGGCGGCCGCCTGCCAGGACTCACGCGGAGTCTGCGCGGCGGCCATCGCCTGCGCCAGCTCCACCACGGCCCGCAGCCGGACATCCTCACCCATCACTCCAGGCTATGACGTTTACGGCAATGTGGAACTTCGGGGCATAGCCGGTGCCGGGAGTGGGCCCTACTCCCCGGGCCACTCCGGCTTCCGCTTCTCGTTGAACGCCGCGACGCCCTCCGCCCGGTCCCCCGAGAACGCCACCGCGCGCCACGCCGCGTCCTCCACCTCAAGGCCCGCGCGCAGGTCGAGGCCGTGCCCCAGCCGCAGCGCGCGCTTGGCGGCGCGCAGACCGACGGGCGAGTTGGCGGCCATGCGGGCGCCCAGCGCGAGCGCTTCCGTACGGGCCTCGCCCTCCCCCACCAGCAGGTCGACGAGCCCCAACTCCCGCGCCTCCGCGGCCTCCACGCGTCGCGCCGAGAAGATCAGCTCGGCGGCGCGGGCGGCGCCGACGCGGCGCGGCAGGAGCTGCGTACCGCCGCCGCCCGGGATGACACCGACGGACACCTCGGGGAGCCCGACGACGGCGGTCGGGTCGGCGACGATCACATCGCAGGAGAGCGCCAGCTCGAACCCGCCGCCGAGCGCGAAGCCGCGCACGGCGGCGACAGTGGGCATGGGCAGCTCCAGTACGCCGGTGTAGCAGGCGCGCGAGATGGGCCGCTGCCGCAGCAACTCGGCGTCGCTGAGGGAGTTGCGCTCCTTCAGGTCGGCGCCGACGCAGAACGCCCGGTCATGGGTGGACGTCACGACGACGACGCGGGCGTCGCGGTCCTCGGACAGGGCGGCGCAGGCGGCGGCGATGGAGCGGGCCATCTCCGAGGAGACGGCGTTCATGGCCTTCGGGCGGTCCAGGACCAGCTCGACGACATGACCGTGCCGCCTGACCGCCACATACTCCCCGTACCGCTGCTCGTCACCCATGACCGACGCCTCCTCCGGTTAACGACCGTTGCCCCGGGATCATGTCAGCCGGGCCCGACCCCGGGAAGAGCCCGAGGGGACACTCACGTACGGCGGGCCAGGAGCCAGGGTTCGACCACGCCGAGGCCGCGCACGGGCCGCTGCCACATCGGCTGGAGGGCGAATCGGTACGAAGGCGGCTCCTCGCCCTCCTTCTCGGCCGTGGCGGCCGCCTCCGCGGCCTCCGCCTCCGAGGCGGGCGCGTCGCCCGTGCGCGTCAGCTCCTCGGCGAACGCCCCGTCGACCAGGACCGCGTCCCGTGGCGCTATCGACGTGAGCCGGCTCGCGAGGTTCACCGTCGTACCGAAGACGTCGCCCATGCGCGTCGTCACGGTCCCGAAGGCGATGCCGACGCGCAGCTCCGGCATGGTCTCGTCGTTGGCCATGGTCTCGATGAGCCGCAGCGAGATCTCCGCGGCGATGCCCGCGTCGTCGGCGGCGTACAGGACCTCGTCGCCGAGCGTCTTGATGAGCCGCCCGCCGTGCGCGGCCACCAGATCCGCGGCGGTGGTCTCGAAGGCCTCGACTAGCTCGCCCAGCTCCTCTTCCTCCATACGACGGGTCAGCCGCGTGAACCCGACCAGATCCGCGAAGCCGACGGCCAGCCGCCGGTCGACCATCTCCTCGTCGTCGGCGGCCTGCACGACGCGCCCGGTGGCGGCGGCCAGCTGACGGCGCCACACATAGACGAGGAACTCCTCCAGCTCGGGAAGGAGCAGTTCGACCAGGGGGTACGTGACTTCGGTACGGGTCATGCCCGGCTCGGGCGGCTCGGTCAGCCCCTCAAGGAAGGAGTCGATCTGCCACTCGGCGAGCCGGGCGGTGGTCTGCCCCGTCGACCGGGCCACCTGCACCGCCATGGCCTCGCTCAGCAGCCCCGCCTCCACCAGACCGGCGAGCCGCCGCAGCGCGAGCACGTCGGCCTCCGTCAGCGCCTTGGCCTGGCCGATGTCCGGGAAGCCCATGGCCCGCCAGAAACGGGACGCCAGCTCCATCGAGACGCCCGCGCTGCGCGCCGCCTGGAAGGGGGTGTAGCGGCGGTCCGCGCCGAGGATGAGTTGTTCGAGCTGGAGGGCGAGGGGGTTCTTCGCGGACTCGCTGTCCGCCTTCTCGTCCTCCACTTCGGGGATCGCGGAGGCGTCCGTCCCGGCCTCGGGACCGCGCTGTGCGCCCGCGCCGGAGCCCGTGTCGTCGACGGTCACGCCTGCTGCCCTTCCGATCTGCCGCGGTCAGGTATCGACCGGCGCCAACTTTACGGCAGGTGTGCCGCAGCTCACTCCCGACTCCCCGTGACCCGTCGCGAGGGGGCCCGCGGAGGCCCGCGGGGGTCGCCCCCTTACGGGGTCGCCGCCCGCAGATGCACGATGTCCCCCGCGCCCACCGGCTCCTGCACCCCCTCCGCCGTGGCGAGGACCAGCCGCCCGTCCCCGTCCACGGCCACCGCCTCGCCCACGATCGCGCGGTCGCCCGGCAGCTCCGCCCGCACCCGGCGCCCCAGCGTCGCGCAGCCCGCCGCGTACGCCTCCTGGAGCCGGGAGGCGCCCGGGTCCCCGTCCGCCGCCCGCCACTCCCCGTACCAGTGCTCCAGGGAGCGCAGTACGGCCCGCAGCAACGGGTCCCGGTCCGTGGTCGAGGCCCCGGCGAGCGCGAGCGACCCGGCCGTGGGCACCGGCAGCTCTTCCTCACGCAGCGTCACATTGAGCCCGATGCCGATGACGACGCCCCCGGCGGCTCCTCCGGCGCGCTCCGCGAGGATGCCGCCCGCCTTGCGCTCCTCCTCACCGACAGTAACCAGCAGATCGTTGGGCCACTTGAGTGCCGTGTCCACGCCCGCCACCCGCGAGAGCCCCGTGGCGACGGCGACGCCGGTGAGCAACGGCAGCCAGCCCCACCGGTCGACCGGCACCTCGGCGGGCTTGAGCAGCACGGAGAAGAAGAGCCCGGAGCGGGCCGGCGCGGACCACTGGCGGTCGAGGCGCCCGCGCCCCGCGCTCTGCTCCTCGGCGACGAGCACCGCGCCCTCGGGCAGCTCGTCGGCCCGCGCCGCGAGGTCGGTGTTGGTGGACCCGGTGGAGGGCACCACGTCCAGGGAGGTCCACAGCCCGCCCTCCCGCAGCAGGGTCCGCCGCAGGGAGGCGGCGTTCAGGGGCGGCCGACCGAGGTCGGACCAGCGGTTGTCTTCAGCATCTGGCGGCGTCATGCAAGCCACCCTAGGTGTGGTAAACACCGCACTGCCGAACGGTATCCGCGCCGATACGCTACGGGTCAGTAGCCAGCCGTAAGCCGCCATACGCACCTTTGAGCAGGCAGGGAGCCGCATCCCTATGTCCGAGATCGACATCCATACGACCGCCGGAAAGCTCGCGGACCTCCAGCGCCGCATCGAGGAGGCGACGCACGCGGGATCGGCCCGCGCGGTCGAGAAGCAGCACGCCAAGGGGAAGTTGACGGCGCGTGAGCGGGTCGAGCTGCTGCTCGACGAGGGCTCCTTCGTCGAGTTCGACGAGTTCGCCCAGCACCGCTCGACCCAGTTCGGCCTGGAGAAGAACAGGCCGTACGGCGACGGCGTGGTGACCGGTTACGGCACCGTCGACGGCCGCCCCGTGGCGGTGTTCTCGCAGGACTTCACGGTCTTCGGCGGCGCGCTCGGCGAGGTCTTCGGCCAGAAGATCGTCAAGGTCATGGACTTCGCGCTGAAGACCGGCTGCCCGGTCATCGGCATCAACGACTCCGGCGGCGCCCGCATCCAGGAGGGCGTGATGGCCCTCGGCATGTACGGCGAGATCTTCCGCCGCAACACGCACGCCTCCGGTGTGATCCCGCAGATCAGCCTCGTCGTCGGCCCGTGCGCGGGCGGCGCGGTGTACTCCCCCGCCATCACCGACTTCACGGTGATGGTCGACCAGACCTCGCACATGTTCATCACCGGACCCGACGTCATCAAGACGGTCACCGGCGAGGACGTCGGCTTCGAGGAGCTCGGCGGCGCCCGCACCCACAACGCGACGTCGGGCGTGGCGCACCACATGGCGGGCGACGAGAAGGACGCCATCGAGTACGTCAAGTCCCTCCTGTCGTACCTGCCGTCGAACAACCTCAGCGAGCCGCCCGCGTTCCCCGAGGAGGCGGACCTGGACCTCACCGACGAGGACCGCGCCCTCGACACGCTGATCCCGGACAGCGCGAACCAGCCGTACGACATGCACGGCGTGCTCGAACACGTCCTGGACGACAGCGAGTTCTTCGAGACGCAGCCGCTGTTCGCGCCGAACATCCTCACCGGCTTCGGCCGCGTCGAGGGCCGCCCGGTGGGCATCGTCGCCAACCAGCCGATGCAGTTCGCCGGCTGCCTGGACATCGACGCCTCCGAGAAGGCCGCGCGCTTCGTGCGCACCTGTGACGCCTTCAACGTGCCGGTCCTGACCTTCGTGGACGTGCCGGGCTTCCTGCCGGGCGTCGAGCAGGAGCACACGGGCATCATCCGCCGCGGCGCGAAGCTCATCTACGCCTACGCCGAGGCGACGGTCCCGCTCATCACGATCATCACGCGCAAGGCCTTCGGCGGCGCGTACGACGTCATGGGCTCCAAGCACCTGGGCGCCGACCTGAACCTCGCCTGGCCGACCGCGCAGATCGCGGTGATGGGCGCGCAGGGCGCGGTCAACGTCCTGCACCGCCGCACCATCGCCGCGGCCGGCGACGAGGAGGCCCAGGAGGCGGCGCGGGCGCAGCTGATCCAGGAGTACGAGGACGCGCTGCTCAACCCGTACACCGCGGCCGAGCGCGGCTACGTCGACGCCGTGATCATGCCGTCGGAGACGCGGTCGCACCTCGTGCGCGGGCTGCGTCAGCTGCGTACGAAGCGGGAATCCCTCCCTCCGAAGAAGCACGGCAACATCCCCCTCTAGCCCCGAGCCCTAGGGAGCGGTCATGATCAAGGTCGTACGGGGCAACCCGACCCCGGAGGAGCTGGCCGCCGCACTGGCGGTGGTCCAGGCGCGCGCCGCGGCGGTGGCGAACCAGCCGTCCGGCGCGCTCGCGCCGCCCGACGCGTGGGCCGACCCCGCGCGGGTGGCCCGCCACCGGCTGCCGGCGCCCGGTCCCACGACGTGGGGCCGCACGTACTGGCCCGCCTAGCCGCCTCGGGCCGGGGAACTTGAGTACGCGTACTCAGGCGCCCCCGGCCCGCCCGGCCGCAGGATCGGAGCCATGCTGTGGTCGGACCCGGAGAACAACCCGCCCAAGGACATGCGGGACATGCAGGCGAAGATGCGCCGTGCCGGCCTCGTCCTCGCCCTGGCCATGGTGGTGGCGATGCTCGTGCTCGGCATCCACTGAGCCGCGGGCGCGCGGCGTCAAGCGCTCGCTAGGCTGGCCGCATGAGTGATCAGCCACGCCGTGTCGTGCTCGCCTCGCAGTCCCCCGCCCGTCTCGGCCTGCTCCGGCAGGCGGGTCTCGCCCCCGAGGTGATCGTCAGCGGCGTCGACGAGGACAAGGTCTCCGCGCCGACCCCCGCCGAGCTGGCCCTCGCCCTGGCCGAGGCCAAGGCCTCCGTGGTCGCCGCGCGGCCCGAGGCCAAGGGCGCCCTGGTCATCGGCTGCGACTCGGTCCTGGAGCTGGACGGCCGGGCGCTCGGCAAGCCCGCCGACGCCGAGGAGGCGACCGCCCGCTGGAAGTCCATGCGCGGCCGCGCGGGCGTCCTGCAGACGGGCCACTGCGTCTATGACACCGCTTCCGGCAGGTACGCGTCGGCGACGGCGTCGACCGTGGTCCGCTTCGGCGAGCCCTCCGACGAGGAGATCGCCGCGTACGTCGCGAGCGGCGAGCCGCTGCACGTGGCGGGGGCGTTCACGCTGGACGGCCGCTCGGCGCCGTTCATCGACGGCATCGAGGGCGACCACGGCAACGTCATCGGCCTCTCCCTGCCGCTGCTGCGCCGCCTGCTCGGTCAACTGGGCGTGGGCATCACGCAGTTGTGGGCGTAGTCCGGGCCGCCCTGTCGTACGCCACGAGCGGCAGGACGACCAGGCCGAGTACGACCATCATGAACGCGAACGCGGGCCAGCCCACCAGGCCGACACAGAAGGCGCCGAGCACCCCGTGCACGACGGCGCAGCTGATCAGCAGCAGGCGCCCGAAGCGGCCGGGTGCGCGGTCACGGGCGCCGGTGAGGGCCAGGATGGCGCCGCACAGAGCGAGATAGCCGCCGAAGAGGAGCCCGGCGATCCAGGTCGATACGGTCATCGCGTGCGGGTCGAGGCCGGCCAGGGACATGTCCTGCTTGTCGACGACGAGACCGAGGAACCAGTTGAGGAGCGCGATGCCGACCGCCTCCGCGAGGAGAACGATCGCGCCCAGCCAGGCCACCGGTCTGCGCGCCACGGCGCCCACCCTCTTTCCGTTCCGCTGCTGTTACCCCTAGTACGGTCGAGCCATCGCGAAGGCTACATGGGGGCACCCCCTGCTCGTTCAGAGCTTGGGGGAGGGTAAAACACGGGACAAGGGGCCCTGCCGCAGGCAAAGAATCATTGGGCCATTCGTAGGGACTCGACAAAGAATGCCGCTTCGCCGCAGCGCGGCCTCACAGAGACCTTGGCCACACCGGAGAGCTAGGCTTCCGGGCAGGGACCTTGCGTACCGTGGTACGACAAGGGTTTTCGCGGACCGAGCGGGCCTCGCATCACACTCCGTGTGGGCAAGCTCACCCTTGGGGACGGGTCGTAAGGCCGTGTCGGCAGTCCCTAAACTCGGCTTGTTTCAAGGAGGGAGCCATCGTGCGCAAGGTGCTCATCGCCAACCGTGGCGAAATCGCTGTCCGCGTTGCTCGGGCATGCCGGGATGCAGGGATCGCGAGCGTAGCCGTCTACGCAGACCCCGACCGGGACGCTCTGCACGTCCGGGCGGCCGATGAGGCGTTCGCGCTGGGCGGTGACACTCCGGCCACCAGCTACCTGGACATCTCCAAGGTGCTGGCGGCGGCCAAGGATTCAGGGGCGGACGCGATCCACCCCGGTTACGGCTTCCTTTCGGAGAACGCCGACTTCGCGCAGGCCGTCATCGACGCGGACCTGATCTGGATCGGCCCGCCACCGCAGGCCATCCGTGACCTCGGCGACAAGGTCGCCGCGCGGCACATCGCGCAGCGCGCCGGTGCCCCGCTGGTCGCGGGCACGCCCGACCCGGTCTCCGGTGCCGAGGAGGTCGTCGCCTTCGCCGAGGCCAACGGCCTGCCGATCGCCATCAAGGCGGCGTTCGGCGGTGGCGGGCGCGGCCTCAAGGTCGCCCGCACCCTCGAAGAGGTCCCGGAGCTGTACGACTCCGCGGTGCGCGAGGCCGTGGCGGCCTTCGGCCGCGGCGAGTGCTTCGTGGAGCGCTACCTCGACAAGCCGCGGCACGTGGAGACCCAGTGCCTCGCCGACAAGCACGGCAACGTGGTGGTCGTCTCCACCCGTGACTGCTCGCTGCAGCGCCGCCACCAGAAGCTCGTCGAGGAGGCGCCCGCGCCGTTCCTGTCCGACGCCCAGGTCGCGGAGTTGTACGCCTCGTCCAAGGCCATCCTGAAGGAGGCCGGCTACGTCGGCGCGGGCACCGTGGAGTTCCTCGTCGGCGCGGACGGGACCATCTCCTTCCTGGAGGTCAACACCCGCCTCCAGGTGGAGCACCCGGTCACCGAAGAGGTCGCCGGCATCGACCTGGTCCGCGAGATGTTCCGTATCGCCGACGGCGAGGAACTGGGCTACGACGATCCGCAACTGCGCGGCCACTCCTTCGAGTTCCGCATCAACGGCGAGGACCCGGGCCGCAACTTCCTGCCCGCGCCCGGCACGGTGACGAAGTTCGAGGCCCCCTCCGGTCCCGGCGTCCGCCTGGACGCGGGCGTCGAGTCCGGCGCGGTCATCGGCCCGGCCTGGGACTCGCTCCTGGCCAAGCTGATCGTGACCGGGGCGACGCGCGAGCAGGCGCTGCAGCGTGCCGCGCGGGCTCTGGCGGAGTTCAACGTCGAGGGCATGGCCACGGCCATCCCGTTCCACCGCGCCGTCGTCAAGGACCCGGCGTTCGCGCCCGAACTGACCGGCTCCACCGACCCGTTCACGGTCCACACCCGGTGGATCGAGACCGAGTTCGTCAACGAGATCCCGGCCTTCACCGCGCCCGCCGCGGACGCCGAGGCCGACGAGGAGCCGGGCCGCGAGACGGTCGTCGTCGAGGTCGGCGGCAAGCGTCTTGAGGTCTCTCTGCCGTCCTCCCTGGGCATGACGATCGCGCGCACGGCGGCGGCGGGCGGCGCCCGCCCCAAGCGCCGCGCGGCGAAGAAGTCCGGCCCGGCCGCTTCGGGCGACACCCTCGCCTCGCCCATGCAGGGCACGATCGTCAAGGTCGCGGTCGAGGAGGGCCAGGAGGTCAACGAGGGCGACCTCGTCGTCGTCCTGGAGGCCATGAAGATGGAACAGCCCCTGAACGCGCACCGCTCGGGCACGATCAAGGGCCTCACGGCGGAGGTGGGCGCGAGCCTGACCTCCGGTGCGGTGATCTGCGAGATCAAGGACTGATCCGGGGCTCCGCCCCGGATTCGCTCCTCGAACGCCGGTCGGGTATCAACGCCCGTCCGGCGTTCGAGGACGAACGCGGCGAAGCCGGTGACCGCCGGGAAGAGGCGTACGTTCACGAAGGGCGCGGGCATGACGACCGGCACGGACCCCCAGGCCAGAGCACAGCCCTCCGCGCGCGCCATGCGGGCCGACGCACGCAGGAACTACGACCGGCTGCTCGCGGAGGCCCGCGCCGCCTTCGCCGAGCACGGCACGGGCACGTCCCTGGAGGACGTGGCGCGCCGCGCGGGCGTCGGCATCGGCACGCTCTACCGGCACTTCCCCAACCGGCACGCGCTGATGAGCGCGGTCTGGGAGGACGCGGTGAGCGATCTCCTCGCGCGCTCACGCGCACTGCTCGACGACCCGCAGCCCTGTTCGGCGCTGGTGACGTGGCTGCGCGCCATCGTCACCCACGCCGGTGAATACCGCGGCCTGTCCAGCGCGCTCATGTCGGCGTCGCACGACGACACTTCGGACCTGGCGCGGTGCAGCAAGCCCATGCGCGAGGCGGGCGCGGCGCTGCTCGCCCGCGCGCAGGAGGCGGGGGCCGTGCGGCCCGACGTCTCCATCTCCGACCTGCTGCAGCTGACCAACGCGATCTCGCTGGCGGCCGAGGAGACACCGGACGACCCGGAGCTGGCCGACCGCCTGCTCACGCTGACCCTGCGGGGCCTGAAGGCCGACGGACGGACAGCGGCGTAACGCCCCTGCCGCCCCGCCCGGCGGCCTCAGCGGCGGCGCAGATCCGCGACGCGCGCGGTCCGCTCCCCCGGCGGCTGCTCCCCGAGGAGCGCGCTGCGCAGCTGCTGGCCAGGACCCGCCCCGTGGTTGCGACGCTGACCCGGCAGGGGCACGTCCCGGCGCGGCTGGCGCCCCGTCGGAACGGAGTCGACACCGGGTCCCGCGCTAGGGCCGGCGGAGCCGCCCGTCACCGCGATCTGCACGCCCTGGTCGGCCAGGGCCTGCAGTTCCGTGGCCGCGCGGTCGTCGTGCCCCGGTGGCTCGTCCGTGACCAGGCGGGTGATGACGTCCGTCGGCACCGTCTGGAACATGGTGTCGGTGCCGAGCTTGGTGTGGTCGGCGAGGACCACGACCTCGGCCGCCGCCTGCACCAGCGCGCGGTCCACGCTCGCGGAGAGCATGTTGGACGTGGAGAGGCCGCGCTCGGCGGTCAGACCACTGCCCGACAGGAACGCGCGCGACACCCGCAGCCCTTGCAGGGACTGCTCGGCCCCGCTGCCCACGAGGGCGTAGTTGGAACCGCGCAGGGTGCCGCCGGTCATGACGACTTCCACCCGGTTGGCGTGGGCCAATGCCTGTGCCACCAGCAGGGAATTGGTGACGACGGTCAGACCGGGTACCCGCGCGAGCCGTCGGGCCAGCTCCTGCGTGGTCGTACCCGCCCCGACGACGATGGCTTCGCCTTCTTCGACGAGACCCGCCGCGAGATCGGCGATGGCCGTCTTCTCGGCGGTCGCGAGATGTGATTTCTGCGGAAAGCCGGACTCCCGCGTGAATCCGCCCGGCAATACCGCACCGCCATGTCTGCGGTCGAGGAGTCCTTCTGCCTCCAGCGCGCGCACGTCCCGCCGTACGGTCACTTCGGAGGTCTGGACGACGCGGGCGAGCTCACGGAGCGATACCGCTCCGTTGGCCCGCACCATTTCGAGGATCAATTGGCGACGTTCTGCAGCGAACACGAAACTGACAGTAACCCCAACGACCGTCTGCTTTCAGCAGTTTGCGCCGAATTACAGAAGTTGTTCGCACGGCAGGGGTGGGAGTGGTATAGATGCGTATCCGCTCAGCCTATGCCGCGCGAATGGGCGACAACAGTGCGTGACCTGCGAAGTGTTGATTCAGGCCGCCGCCCCGATCAGCCCTCGCCCGCCGTCTTCCGGGTGTGGAGTTGGCGCGCCACCTCGGCGATCGACCCCGAAAGGGACGGGTAGACGGTGAACGCTTTCGCGATCTGCTCGACCGTCAGATTGTTGTCGACCGCGATCGAGATGGGGTGGATCAGTTCCGAGGCGCGCGGCGCGACGACCACGCCGCCGACCACGATGCCCGTACCCGGACGGCAGAAGATCTTGACGAAGCCGTCACGGATGCCCTGCATCTTCGCGCGGGGATTGCGCAGCAGCGGCAGCTTCACCACGCGCGCGTCGATCTTGCCCCCGTCGACGTCGGCCTGGCTGTAGCCGACGGTCGCGATCTCCGGGTCCGTGAAGACGTTCGCCGACACGGTCTTCAGGTTCAGCGGCGTCACGGCGTCGCCCAGGAAGTGGTACATCGCGATGCGCCCCTGCATGGCGGCGACGGAGGCGAGCGCGAAGACCCCGGTGACGTCACCGGCGGCGTACACACCCGGAGCGGACGTCCTGGACACCTTGTCGGTCCAGATGTGCCCGGAGTCCTTGAGCTTGACCCCGGCCTCCTCCAGGCCCATGCCACTGCTGTTCGGGATGGCGCCGACGGCCATCAGACAGTGCGTACCGGAGATGACGCGCCCGTCGGCGAGCGTGACCTCGACGCGGTCGCCCACGCGCTTGGCGGAGGCGGCGCGGGAGCGGGACATGACGTTCATACCGCGCCGCCGGAAGACGTCTTCCAGGACGGCGGCGGCGTCCGGGTCCTCACCGGGCAGCACGCGGTCACGGCTGGACACCAGGGTGACGTTCGAACCGAGCGCCTGATAGGCACCGGCGAACTCGGCGCCCGTGACACCCGAGCCGACCACGATGAGATCCTCGGGCAGCTCGTCGAGGTCGTACACCTGGGTCCAGTTGAGGATGCGCTCGCCGTCGGGCAGGGCGTCCGGGACCTCGCGCGGGTGGCCGCCGGTGGCGATGAGCACGGCGTCCGCGACGAGGGTCTCCTCGCTGCCGTCGGCGGCCCGCACCACGACCTTCCGCGAGCCGTCGATGTCCTGCTGGCCCTCCAGGCGGCCCCGGCCGCGCAGCACGCGCGCGCCCGCACGCGTGACGGACGCGGTGATGTCGTGGGACTGCGCGAGCGCGAGGCGCTTCACACGGCGGTTGACCTTGCCCAGGTCGACGCCGACCACGCGCGCGGGGCTGTCGATGTGCGGGGTGTCGTCCGCGACGATGATCCCCAGCTCCTCGTACGAGGAGTCGAAGGTGGTCATCACCTCGGCCGTGGCGATCAGGGTCTTCGACGGCACGCAGTCGGTCAGCACCGACGCCCCGCCCAGACCGTCGCAGTCGACGACGGTCACCTCCGCGCCGAGCTGGGCGGCCACCAGGGCCGCCTCGTATCCGCCGGGTCCGCCGCCAATGATCACGATCCGAGTCACGTCCTCCATTGTCCCGCACGCTTGGAGGTACGGACGCGCCGGGGCCCACCGTCCGTGCGAGCGCTCCCGTCCGGGCGGTCCTCCCGCCACAGGACCTGCGTCCTTGATTGCTGCCGTACCCTCGACGTCATGTCGCTCTACGCCGCGTACGCCGGCAATCTGGATCCGCGGCTCATGTCACGCCGCGCCCCGCACTCACCGCTGCGCGCGACCGGCTGGCTGACCGGCTGGCGGCTCACCTTCGGCGGGGAGCACATGGGGTGGGAGGGCGCCCTCGCGACGCTCGTCGAGGCGCCACGCTCCCAGGTCTTCGTCACGCTCTACGACATCGCCCCCATGGACGAGGACTCCATGGACCGGTGGGAGGGCGTGGGCCTGGACATCTACCGGCGCATGCGGGTCCGCGTGGACACCCTGGAGGGTGAGGAGCCCGCATGGGTGTACGTCCTCAACGGGTACGAGGGTGGCCTTCCGTCCGCTCGCTATCTGGGCGAGCTGGCGGACGCGGCGGAGTCGGCGGGCGCGCCGCACGACTACGTGATGGAACTCCGTAAAAGGCCCTGCTAGCAGTCTCCGAGCGCCTCCTCACGGGTCTCTCGTCGGAAACGACAAGACAACAATCAAAATCCCGTGAGCATCGTCATCTACGCGCGTAGGCCGCGACCGGCTACTCTCGTCCGCGTGAACGCTTCAGTTATTCCGGACGACATCCAGGGCGACCCGTACGCCGCCGCCGACGCCGCCGCCGCGCGCCTGCGTGAGCTGACGGGCGCCGAGACCCATGACGTCGCCCTCGTGATGGGCTCCGGCTGGGCGCCGGCCGTCGACGCGCTGGGCGAGCCCGACGCGGACTTCGCCGTCACCGAGCTGCCCGGCTTCCCGCCGCCGGCGGTCGAGGGGCACGGCGGCCGCATCCGCTCCTTCCAGATCGGCGACAAGCGCGTGCTGGTCTTCCTGGGCCGCACCCACTACTACGAGGGCCGTGGCGTGGCCGCCGTCTCGCACGGCGTCCGCACCGCCGTGGCCGCCGGCTGCAAGACGATCGTGCTGACCAACGGCTGCGGTGGTCTGCGCGAGGGCATGCGTCCCGGGCAGCCGGTGCTGATCAGCGACCACCTCAACCTCACGGCGACGTCGCCGATCGTCGGCGCGAACTTCGTCGACCTCACGGACCTCTACTCCCCGCGCCTGCGCACCCTCTGCAAGGAGATCGACCCCTCCCTCGAAGAGGGCGTCTACGCGCAGTTCCCCGGCCCGCACTACGAGACGCCGGCGGAGATCCGCATGGCCCGCACGATCGGTGCGGACCTGGTGGGCATGTCCACCGTCCTCGAGGCGATCGCCGCGCGCGAGGCGGGTGCGGAGGTGCTCGGCATCTCCCTGGTCACGAACCTTGCCGCGGGCATGACGGGTGAGCCGCTGAACCACGAGGAAGTCCTCCAGGCGGGCCGCGACAGCGCTACGCGCATGGGCGAACTCCTGGGCAAGGTCCTCAACCGGATCTGACGGGCTCTGACGGGGACGTCTCGGACCGGTCCCCCTCCAGTACCCCGCGTCCCGCCCAGGTTCTCCGGCGCTCCGCGCCAGGGTCTCCCACCCACCCACCCGTTTACCCCGCGTCGACGGGTGGGGGTAGGGGCTCGGGGGCCAGACCCGCGTCCCGGGGTGGGGGCACGTTTACCCCGCGTCGGCAAGTGGGGGGTAGAGACGTGAGGGAGGAGGTAAACCCGTGTCTGGGAATGAGGGCACGTTTGCCCCGCGTTCCGGCTGAAGCCGCTATTGGGGGCGAGGCACGACCGCCCGCCCCACGGTGGACCCGCCCACCGTCCCGCAGCCCGAATCGAGACGCGAGGGGACGTGCCGGTATGTATGTCCGCCCGGAGCACGTCGCCTACAGCCCAGGGCGCCGAAGCAGACGGGCGCCGAGGCCAAGATAGCGAGGACGGACATACCGGCGCGGCCCCGCCCCAAGACCAACCGGGGGTATGCATACCCCCGGGCACCTGGCCCTAGGCACCTGGCCCCCGGAGCACCTGACCCTCGGGCACCTGCCCCCCGGCCCCGGGGCCAGACGCAGCAAAACAGCTAAAGCGACGCCGCAACGAGAGGCTGACGACACGTGCAGGACAACTCCGAACTCATCGCGCGAGCCCAGTCCTGGCTGGCCGAGGACCCGGACCCCGAGACCCGCGAAGAGCTGGCGAAGCTCATCGACGCCGAGGACACCGCCGAGCTGACCGCACGTTTCGCCGGCACCCTCCAGTTCGGCACCGCGGGCCTCCGCGGCGAGCTGGGCGCGGGCCCCATGCGGATGAACCGCTCCGTGGTCATCCGCGCGGCAGCCGGCCTCGCCGCGTACCTCAAGGCCAACGGTCAGCCCGACGGACTGGTCGTGGTGGGCTACGACGCCCGCCACAAGTCCGCCGACTTCGCCCGCGACACCGCCGCCGTGATGACCGGCGCCGGGCTCCGCGCGGCCGTCCTGCCCCGCCCCCTCCCCACCCCCGTACTCGCCTTCGCCATCAGGCACCTCGGCGCGGTCGCGGGCGTAGAGGTGACGGCCAGCCACAACCCCCCGCGCGACAACGGCTACAAGGTCTACCTCGGCGACGGCTCCCAGATCGTCCCGCCCGCGGACGCGGAGATCGCAGCCGAGATCGACGCGATCACGTCGCTCCACGACGTCCCCCGCCCCGACTCCGGCTGGGAGACCCTCACGGACGACGTCCTGGAGGCCTACCTGGCCCGTACGGACGCCGTCCTGTCCCCCGGCTCCCCCCGCACCGCCCGCGCCGTCTACACGGCGATGCACGGCGTCGGCAAGGACACCCTTCTCGCGGCGTTCGCCCGCGCCGGTTTCCCCGCCCCGGTCCTCGTCGCCGAGCAGGCCGAGCCGGACCCGGACTTCCCGACGGTCGCGTTCCCGAACCCGGAGGAGCCGGGCGCGATGGACCTGGCCTTCGCGACGGCGGCCCGCACGACCCCCGCCCCCGACCTGATCATCGCCAACGACCCGGACGCGGACCGCTGCGCCGCGGCGGTCAGGGACGGAGACGGCGACGGCGACGGCGACGGCGCGAACTGGCGCATGCTCCGGGGCGACGAGGTCGGGGCCCTCCTCGCCGCGCACCTGGTGAAGCGCGGCGCCCACGGCACGTTCGCCGAGTCGATCGTCTCCTCGTCCCTCCTCGGCCGGATCGCCGAGAAGGCGGGTCTCCCGTACGAGGAGACGCTCACCGGCTTCAAGTGGATCGCCCGCGTCGACGGCCTGCGCTACGGCTACGAGGAGGCGCTCGGCTACTGCGTCGACCCCGAGGGCGTACGCGACAAGGACGGCATCACGGCCGCGCTCCTCCTGACCGAACTCGCGTCCGAGCTCAAGGAAGAGAACCGCACCTTCCTGGACCTCCTCGACGACCTCGCCCTGGAGCACGGCCTGCACGCCACCGACCAGCTGTCGGTCCGCGTGGAGGACCTGTCCCTGATCGCGGACGCGATGCGCCGCCTGCGCGAGCAGCCGCCGACGGAGCTGGCGGGGCTGCCCGTGACGAAGGCGGAGGACCTGACGCGCGGCACGGACACGCTGCCGCCGACGGACGGTCTGCGCTACACGCTGGACGGCGCCCGCGTCATCGTGCGCCCGAGCGGCACGGAGCCGAAGCTCAAGTGCTACCTCGAAGTGGTCGTTCCACTGTCGTCGAAGCCGGAACTCCCGGCGGCGCGCGCCAGGGCGACGGAGCTCCTCGCAGCGATCAAGCGGGACCTGTCCGCGGCAGCGGGCATCTGAGCCACGCCAAGGCCCTGCTTCAACAGGCACTGAACCCGGCAGGCACTGAACCCAACGGGCAATGGCCCCAACAAGCACTGAAAAAGGCACCGCCAAGCACTGAAAAGGCACCGCCGGGCCACGCCACCCACCCCATCCGGGTGATTCCACTACCGCAGTTGCCGTAGCGACACGATGCGCTGCCGGTCTCCCAGGAAGGGACGACCGGTAGCGCACGTTCACGTTCCGGGAGCTGCCGCAGTGCCGTACGGACCGATCCCCTCGACCACCGCCGCCTCCGCGCCTCCCACGGTCCCGACATCCCGGCGCCCCCTCACCGCCGCACCGCCGCCCCCCGGCCTCCGCCGACGCGCGGCCCGCGCCCTGCGTCACGCCGCCCCGGCGCTGCTCGCGTACGCGGCCGTACGCGTGCTCGGCCTGCTGGTCTTCGTTCCGTGGGCGCACAGTGAGCGCCGCGGGGTGCGGCATCTGCTGATGGAGTCCTGGGACTGCGACTGGTACCTGCGGATCGCCTCGCAGGGGTACGCGCACACGCTGGGCACCGCGTACGACGCGAACAACCTGGCGTTCTTCCCGCTGTACCCGCTGCTCGTCCGGGCCGGTGACGCCCTCGTCCCCGCCCTACCGCGCGGCGCGGTGGGCCTGGGCGTCTCGCTGCTCTGCTCGTTCCTCGCGGCGTGGGGGATCTTCGCGGTGGGCGACCGGCTGTACGGCCGCCGGGCCGGGACCGTCCTCGCCGTGCTCTGGGGCAGCCTGCCTGTGGCGCTGGTGCAGTGGATGGGCTACACCGAGTCCCTCTTCACGGCGCTCACCGCGTGGTCGCTGTACGCGGTGCTGAGCGGCCGGTGGCTGTGGGCGGGGTCCCTGGCCGCGCTGGCGGGCCTCACCCGGCCCACGGGGGTGGCGCTGGCGGCGGCGGTCTCCGTGACGGCGCTGCTCGCGCTGAGGCGCGGTTTCGCGCCGCGGCCGCTCCTGGGCGCCCTCCTGGCTCCCCTGGGCTGGCTCGCGTACGTGACCTGGGTGGGCCTGCGCCTCGGCCGCTGGGACGGCTACTTCGCCGTACAGAAGCTGTGGCACAACAAGTGGGACGGCGGCGTCGAGACGGTCCGCCGTATGCAGGGACTGTTCGTGGTCGAGCGGCCGCCGCTGTTCCTGGTGATGGTGACGGCGGTCCTCCTGGGCTCCCTCATCCTCTACGCCCTCTCGGCAGCGGACCGCCAACCGCTCCCGCTCCTGCTCTTCACGGGCCTGCTCCTGCTGATCGTGCTGGGCAGCAGCGGCGTCTACTTCCCCCGGGCCCGCTTCCTGCTCCCCGGCTTCCCCCTGCTCCTGCCACTGGCCGCGCCCCTGGCCCGCGCGAGAACACCGGTAATGGCAACACTCCTGACAACAGCCGCATCCGCCTCGGCCGTGCTCAACGCCCACATGCTCCTGGGCTGGCACGGCCCACCGTGAACCGGGCCCGCGCCCGCGCCCGTGTCCCTCAGGTCACCGCGAGCAGCACCGCGAGCAGCACCGCGCCCGCTGCGGCCGGTGCGAGGATCTCGTAGGCCCATCGGACCACGGGCTCGCCCTGCGCTGATTCGACGTCGGCCTGCTGCTCCGCGAGCTCGCGGAGTTCGTCCATGGCCTGGTCGCCGCTGGAGCGCGAGGGCGGGGAGTTCGGGTCGAGGAAGGGGCGGCCGCCCGTCGGGTCCCCGGAGGCGGCGGCCCGCGACTGCGTGCGCGCCGCCTTCTTGCGGCCGCGCAGCGAGACGGGAATGGCCCAGAGCTGGTACTTGGCGCCGGCCTTGGTGACGGCCTCGTTGGAGTAGCCGGAGCGGAGCGTCGCGATGGAACCCCAGGGCAGGATGATCGTCCTGAAGGGGTTGCGTACGCGCAGCCGGTCGTCGTTCGCGAAGGCGGCGGGCCGCACGGTGTACGCGACGACCAGCGGCACCGCGAGGAGCAGCCCCGCGAGCGCGAGCCACGGGGTGCGGCCCTCGCCGCGGACGACGGCGTCGATGCCGAGCCAGGCGCCCAGGGCGAGCAGCAGGACGCCACCGGCGATGCCGGCGGGGGACCGGAAGGCGCGGTCCTTGTATGCGGGCTCCGCCACGGGGTTCTGAGGGTCGCTCATACCCCGATTCTGCCTGACGCCCACCACACCCCCTCATCCCGGCCCACCTCGGCCCCCGGCCCTGCCTACCCCGCCCCCGCCCGGAGCCACTCCACCCACCACCTGTGGTGGTGGCCGATGGCAGCGCGGTGGGGCGAGGGCGCCGGTGGAGTGGCGCGCGGGTGGTGGGTGGAGTGGTGCGACGGCGGGAAGGTGGTGGCCCGGAGACGCGGAGACGCGGAGACCCGGGGACGCGGGGACGCGGGGACGCGGAGACCCGGGGACGCGGGGACGCGGAGACCCGGGGACGCGGGATGGTCGGGTGAGGCGAGGCGGTGGGACGGCGAGGGGACAAGGCGGGGGAGCCCACCCGCCGTCACCAGCACCCCGGACCACCGCCGTCCGGCACCCCAGCACCCCGGCACCACGGGCCACCGCCCTCCGACACCCCAGCACCCCAGCACCCCGGCCCTCCGGCAACCCCAACACCCCGGCCCCCCTGTCCGCCCCCGCCGCGCCCCGCGCGAACCCCGCCCCTGTACAGCTGCTACGCGCGTAGATATGCTCCCCTCGTGACCATGCCCACTGCATTCGCTGACGTGACCGCGTCCGACAGCACGCTCCGCCGCTTCCTTCACGGGCTGACCGGCGTCGACGCGGTCGGCCTGGAGGCGCGTGCCGCCTCGCTCGGGACCCGTTCGATCAAGACCACGTCGAAGGCGTACGCCATCGACCTGGCCATTTCGATGATCGACCTGACGACCCTGGAGGGCGCCGACACCCCGGGCAAGGTCCGGGCGCTCGGCGCGAAGGCCGTCAATCCCGACCCGACCGACCGTGAGACCCCGCGCACCGCGGCCGTCTGCGTCTATCCGGACATGGTCGCCACCGCCAAGGAGGCCGTCGCGGGCAGCGGCGTACAGGTCGCCTCCGTCGCGACCGCCTTCCCCGCGGGCCGCGCCGCGATCGAGGTGAAGCTCGGCGACGTGCGCGAGGCCGTGGCCGCCGGCGCCGACGAGATCGACATGGTCATCGACCGGGGAGCCTTCCTCTCCGGTGACTACATGACGGTGTTCGAGCAGATCCGCGCCGTGAAGGAGGCCTGCGGCACGGCCCGCCTGAAGGTCATCTTCGAGACCGGCGAACTCTCGACGTACGACAACATCAAGCGCGCCAGCTGGATCGGCATGATCGCCGGCGCCGACTTCATCAAGACCTCGACCGGCAAGGTCGGCGTCAACGCCACCCCCGCCAACACCCTCCTGATGCTGGAGGCCGTCCGCGACTTCCGCGCGCAGACCGGCGTACAGATCGGGGTGAAGCCCGCGGGCGGCATCCGCACGACGAAGGACGCGGTGAAGTTCCTCGTCCTGGTGAACGAGACGGCGGGCCCCGACTGGCTGTCCAACCACTGGTTCCGCTTCGGCGCCTCGTCGCTCCTCAACGACCTGCTGATGCAGCGCCAGAAGCTGGCGACCGGCCGCTACTCCGGCCCCGACTACGTGACGGTGGACTGATCCAGATGACTTCCCCCTTCGAGTACGCCCCGGCGCCCGAGTCCCGCTCGGTCGTCGACATCGCCCCGTCGTACGGCCTGTTCATCGACGGCGAGTTCACCGAGGCCGCCGACGGCAAGGTCTTCAAGACGGTCTCCCCGTCCACCGAGGAGGTCCTCTCCGAAGTCGCTCAGGCGGGCGAGGCAGACGTCGACCGCGCGGTGCGGGCCGCCCGCAAGGCCTTCGAGAAGTGGTCGGCGCTGCCGGGCGCCGAGCGCGCCAAGTACCTCTTCCGGATCGCCCGGATCATCCAGGAGCGCAGCCGCGAGCTGGCCGTCCTGGAGACCCTGGACAACGGCAAGCCCATCAAGGAGACCCGCGACGCGGACCTCCCCCTGGTCGCCGCGCACTTCTTCTACTACGCGGGCTGGGCCGACAAGCTCGACCACGCCGGCTACGGCAGTAACCCCGCGCCGCTCGGTGTCGCGGGCCAGGTCATCCCCTGGAACTTCCCGCTCCTGATGCTGGCCTGGAAGATCGCCCCGGCCCTCGCGACCGGCAACACGGTCGTCCTGAAGCCCGCCGAGACCACTCCCCTGAGCGCCCTGTTCTTCGCGGACATCTGCCGCCAGGCGGGCCTGCCCAAGGGCGTCGTCAACATCCTTCCCGGGTACGGCGACGCGGGCGCCGCCCTGACCGCCCACCCGGACGTGAACAAGGTCGCCTTCACCGGTTCCACGGCCGTCGGCAAGGCGATCGCCCGCCAGGTCGCGGGCACCGACAAGAAGGTCACCCTCGAACTGGGCGGCAAGGGCGCGAACATCGTCTTCGACGACGCCCCCATCGACCAGGCCGTCGAGGGCATCGTCACGGGCATCTTCTTCAACCAGGGCCAGGTCTGCTGCGCCGGGTCGCGTCTCCTCGTACAGGAGTCGATCCAGGAGGAGCTGCTCGACAGCCTCAAGCGGCGGCTCTCCACCCTCCGTCTCGGCGACCCGCTGGACAAGAACACCGACATCGGCGCCATCAACTCCGCCGAGCAGCTGGCCCGCATCACCGCGCTCGCCGAGACCGGCGAGGCGGAGGGCGCCGAGCGCTGGTCGCCGGCGTGCGAGCTGCCCACCTCCGGCTACTGGTTCGCGCCGACGCTCTTCACGAACGTCACGCAGGCGCACACCATCGCCCGCGACGAGATCTTCGGCCCCGTCCTGTCGGTGCTGTCCTTCCGCACGCCGGACGAGGCCGTCGCCAAGGCCAACAACACGCAGTACGGCCTCTCCGCCGGCATCTGGACGGAGAAGGGCTCGCGCATCCTCGCGGTCGCGAACAGGCTCCGGGCGGGCGTCGTCTGGGCCAACACATTCAACAAGTTCGACCCGACCTCGCCGTTCGGCGGCTACAAGGAGTCGGGCTTCGGCCGCGAGGGCGGCCGTCACGGCCTGGAGGCGTACCTCGATGTCTGAGCGCACTGACCGACTGAGCGTCTTCAAGACCTACAAGCTGTACGTCGGGGGCAAGTTCCCCCGCTCCGAGAGCGGCCGGGTGTACGAGGTGAACGACTCAAAGGGCAGGTGGCTCGCCAACGCGCCCCTCTCCTCCCGCAAGGACGCCCGTGACGCGGTCGTCGCCGCGCGCAAGGCGTTCGGCGGCTGGTCGGGCGCGACCGCGTACAACCGCGGCCAGATCCTCTACCGCATCGCCGAGATGCTGGAGGGCCGCCGCGAGCAGTTCGTACGGGAGGTCGCGGACGCCGAGGGCCTGTCGAAGTCCAAGGCCGCCGCGGTCGTCGACGCGGCGATCGACCGCTGGGTCTGGTACGCGGGCTGGACCGACAAGATCACCCAGGTCGTGGGCGGGACGAACCCGGTCGCGGGCCCGTATCTCAACCTGTCGACGCCCGAGCCGACCGGCGTGGTCGCCGTCCTCGCCCCGCAGGAGTCGTCCTTCCTCGGCCTGGTGTCGGTGCTCGCCCCGGTGATCGCGGCGGGCAACACGGCCGTCGTGATCGCCTCCGAGAAGGCCCCGCTCCCGGCGCTGTCGCTGGGCGAGGTCCTGGCGACCTCCGACGTCCCCGGCGGGGTGGTCAACATCCTCACCGGCGGGACCGCGGAGATCGCGGCTCCGCTCGCCGCGCACCAGGACGTCAACGCGATCGACGTGACGGGCGCGGACGCGGACCTCGCGCGCGACCTTCAGATCGCGGCCGCCGACAACCTCAAGCGCGTCCTGCGTCCACAGCCTGTGGACACGGACTGGACCGCCGACCCCGGCACGCGCCGCCTGACCGCCTTCCTGGAGACGAAGACGGTCTGGCACCCCACGGGCTCCCTGGGAGCCTCCGGCTCGGCCTACTAGCCACCGGCCACCAGCCATCTCCGCACCGAAGCCCCGGCCCCCTCCGTCCAGGAGGCCGGGGCTTCGGCACGCCACCTCTGCCCTGACCCGGGCGCCTCAGCCCGGCAGCAGCCCCGTCGCGGGGCCCGCCACCGGCATGTCGTCCAGAGAGCCGCCCCGGGCGATCGGGCCGGTGGCGACAGCCGTGGTGACCGGCTCGAAATCCGCGACCTGTGTGCCGAGCGAGTTGTCGAGCGGGTCGACGCCGGTGCCCGCGAGCGGGTCGAGGCGCAGGTCCTTCACCGGGCCGAGCCCACCCGCCGCCGAGCTGTCCACCGCCCCCGTGAGCGCCGACACCGCCGAGCTGCCCTCGACCGGCTCCGCCGCACTCGCGCCGGCACCGCCCGCACCGAGCGCGGCGCCCGCCGCGGTGAGCGCGAGCCCCGCACGCAGCAGCGCGCGGGAGCCGGGACGGGGTGACCTGGGTGTCGCGTGTCGTGCCATGAGTACCGCCCATATTTGTGGGTGATCGTGCGAGCACACAGCGTAGTTGAGCCGTGACGGCACCGGCAAAGGGCCACCCGCGAGGAGCGCCGGCGCGGCGCGATGCCGCACACTGTTCTCTCGTGAGCTCCCATCCGCCGATACCCACCCGCGTCGTGCTGCTCTGCGGCCCCTCAGGCTCGGGCAAGTCGTCCTTCGCCGCCCGCTCCGGGCTGCCCGTGCTGTGTCTGGACGACTTCTACAAGGAGGGCGACGACCCTACGTTGCCCCAGGTCCCGGGCAGTTCGGACATCGACTGGGACTCCCCCGCGTCCTGGGACGCGGACGTGGCGCTCGCCGCCATCGAGGAGCTGTGCCGCACGGGGCGTACGCGCGTCCCTGTGTACGACATCGCGACCAGCGCGCGCGTCGGTCACGAGGCCCTCGACATCGAGCGCACGCCCTTGTTCATCGCGGAGGGGATCTTCGCGGCGGACATCGTGGAGCGGTGCCGGGAGGCCGGCGTGCTCGCCGACGCCCTCTGCCTTCGGGGGCGGCCCTCCACCACGTTCCGGCGGCGGCTTCTCCGGGATCTGCGGGAGGGACGCAAGTCCGTGCCGTTTCTCCTGCGGAGGGGGTGGCGGCTCATGCGCTCCGAGCGGGCGATCGTGGCTCGGCAGGCCGCCCTTGGGGCGTATCCCTGCGGGGCCGACGAGGCGCTGGGCCGGGTTGCCGCGGCCGCGGCCGGGCGGTGTGTCGCGGCATCGCGTTGAGTGCCCCGCGTCGACCTCCTGTGGAAAAGCAGAAGGACCGGAAAGGCCCCCCCGGCCTTCCGGTCCCGCTACTTGTCTCCCCCGTGCTCCCGCCGCACCCCCCGGAGCGGCGGCCCCCGTGTTCCCCCCGGTCCTCAGGCGACCAACTCGCCGAAGGACTCCTCCTGGTCACGGCCGAAGCTGAGGACCTCGTCCTCGCGCAGCCGGCGCAGGGAGCGCCAGATGCTGGACTTCACCGTGCCCACGCTGATGTCGAGGATGTCCGCGATCTCGGGGTCGGTTCGACCCTCGTAGTAGCGGAGCACGAGCATCGTCCGCTGCAGTTCGGGGAGGCGGGCCAGGGCCTGCCAGAGAACCGCGCGCAGCTCGGTGCCGCGCATCGCGTCCGTGTCGCCCACCGTCTCCGGCAGCTCCTCGGTCGGGTACTCGTTCAGCTTGCGGCGGCGCCACGCGCTGATGTGCAGATTGGTCATGGTGCGGCGGAGGTAGCCCCCGACCGCCGCCTTGTCGCTGATCCTGTCCCAGGCGCGGTACGTCGAGAAGAGGGCGCTCTGCAGCAGGTCCTCGGCCTCGAAGCGGTCGCCGGTCAGGTGATAGGCCGTGGCGTACAGAGAGGCGCGGCGCTCCTGGACGTAGGCGGTGAACTCCGCCTCCGACAAGGTCTTCCGCTCCCCCGAGCCCTCCCCGTACGCGCTTCCCCCGTGCGGCGCGTCAACCACCGTCATGTACGTGGTGTGCTGACGCCCGGTGCCGCGAGCGCACCCCCGCCCGCTCACGGCACCGGACTTCTCAGAGCCCCGTCCGACGTCGTGGAGACGCGTGACAACTGCGCTTGAGCTGGTGCTGTGCAGCGTATTCATCTCGCGCCCCCCATCGGTGGAGTCCGGCTTGTTCCGTCTTGCTTCCGTGCTTCTTGCGTGTGACCAGAACTCTGCCGGACCCACTTCATGACGGTGTCCGCCGACTGTCACAGGCCTGTCACAGGGCCGGGAGACACCTTTCGGTCGTGGGGGTTGGGTGTGGGAGCGCTCCAGCAGTCGAACTGGGGCCGAGCATGGGACAGAATGACGTCCGTGCCTTCCCTGTTGCTGATCGAGGACGACGACGCCATCCGGACGGCCCTGGAGCTCTCGCTGACGCGCCAGGGGCACCGGGTGGCCACTGCTGCCACCGGCGAGGACGGCCTGAAACTGCTCGGTGAGCAGCGGCCGGACCTGATCGTGCTGGATGTGATGCTGCCGGGCATCGACGGGTTCGAGGTGTGCCGTCGCATCCGGCGCACCGACCAGTTGCCGATCATTCTGCTGACCGCCCGCAGCGACGACATCGACGTGGTCGTGGGTCTGGAGTCCGGCGCCGACGACTACGTGGTCAAGCCCGTGCAGGGGCGGGTCCTCGACGCCCGGATCCGGGCCGTGCTACGTCGCGGCGAGCGGGAGGCCAATGACGCGGCGACGTTCGGTTCGCTCGTCATCGACCGGGCCGCGATGACCGTGACGAAGAGCGGCGAGGACCTCCAGCTCACGCCGACCGAGCTGCGGCTGCTCCTGGAGCTGAGCCGCAGGCCCGGACAGGCCCTGTCCCGCCAGCAGTTGCTGCGTCTGGTGTGGGAGCACGACTACCTCGGTGACTCGCGGCTCGTCGACGCGTGCGTGCAGCGGCTGCGCGCCAAGGTCGAGGACGTGCCGTCGTCGCCCACGCTGATCCGCACGGTGCGCGGCGTCGGATACCGGCTGGACACTCCTCAGTGACCAAACCGCAGGACAAGCTCCGCGGCCTGCCCGCGGCGCGCAAGGCCCTCCTGGCGGGGTTGCGCTTCACCAGTCTGCGGCTGCGGCTCGTCGTGGTGTTCGGCCTGGTGGCGCTGACCGCCGCCGTCTCCGCGTCCGGCATCGCGTACTGGCTCAACCGCGAGGCCGTGCTGACGCGCGCCCAGGACGCGGCGCTCAAGGACTTCCGGCAGCAGATGCAGACCCGCGCGGGCGCGCTGCGCGCCGACGCGACGCAGGAGGAACTGCAGTCGGCGGCCGGGCAGATGGCCAACAGCAGCCAGCGCTACAGCGTGCTCCTGGTCGCCGAGAAGAAGGGCGGCGGCCGGATCGTCGGCTACTCCGACCTGGACGCGTTCACGCTCGCCAAGGTGCCGGACTCGCTGCAGAAGGCCGTGGCCAAGAAGCAGGAGCTGACGTCCGGCAACGACAGCCCGTACCACCTGTACTGGCAGCGGACCGTGGACCACGGCACGCCGTACCTGGTCGGCGGTGCCACGGTGATCGGCGGCGGCCCGACCGGCTACATGCTCAAGTCCCTGGAGCCCGAGGCCAAGGACCTCAGTTCGCTCGGCTGGTCCCTCGCCATCGCCACGGCTCTCGCGCTGATCGGCTCCGCGCTGCTCGCGCAGGCCGCGGCGACGACCGTACTGAAACCCGTGCACCGGCTGGGTGTGGCCGCGCGCAGGCTCGGTGAGGGCAAGCTCGACACGCGGCTGCGCGTGTCCGGCACCGATGAACTGGCCGATCTGTCACGGACGTTCAACAGGACCGCGGAGAACCTGGAGAAGAAGGTCGCCGACATGAGCGCCCGCGACGAGGCGTCCCGGCGCTTCGTCGCCGACATGTCGCACGAGCTGCGTACGCCGTTGACGGCGATCACCGCCGTGACCGAGGTCCTGGAGGAGGAGCTCGACGCGGAGACCGGCTCCGTCGACCCGATGATCGAGCCGGCCGTACGGCTCGTGGTGAGCGAGACGCGCCGCCTGAACGATCTCGTGGAGAACCTCATGGAGGTCACCCGCTTCGACGCGGGCACCGCGCGTCTGGTCCTGGACGACGTCGACATCGCCGACCAGATCACCGCGTGCATCGACGCGCGCGCCTGGCTGGACGCGGTCGAGCTGGACGCCGAGCGCGGCATCACCGCCCGCCTCGACCCGCGCCGCCTGGACGTCATCCTGGCCAACCTCATCGGCAACGCCCTCAAGCACGGCGGTTCCCCTGTGGAGGTCTCCGTGCGCCTGGAGGACTCCAAGCTCGTCATCTCCGTACGCGATCACGGCCCCGGCATCCCCGAGGACGTGCTGCCGCACGTCTTCGACCGCTTCTACAAGGCGAGCGCCTCCCGGCCCCGGTCCGAGGGCAGCGGCCTGGGTCTGTCCATCGCCCTGGAGAACGCGCACATCCACGGCGGCGAGATCTCCGCGGCCAACTGTCCCAAGGGCGGCGCCGTCTTCACGCTGTGGCTGCCGTGCGACAGCGAGAGCGACGCCGATCCCGACAGTGAGGGCGCCGAGGACCGCGCCGAGGGAGGCCAGGCATGAAGGGGCGACGGATCCGCGCCGCGGCGGCCACCGCCGTGCTCGCCGCCGCGCTCGCCGGGTGCGGGATCAGGTCGACGGAGGTGCCCACCGACTTCGGGCCCGCGCCGTCGCGGGTGCCGTGCGTGCAGTCGGGCTCCAGCATCGCCTCGCAGTCGGGCAGCGGGGTGCCGGTGGAGGTGTTCCTGGTGTGCGCGGCGCAGCTGGTGAGCGTCGACAGGACCGTGCGGGTCCACGAGGACAAGGCGACCACCGACCGGGTGCGGATCGCGCAGGCACTCCTCGACGAGCTGGCGTCGCCGCCCTCGGAGTCCGAGAAGCAGGCGGGCCTCGCCACGGACGTGCGCGGCGGCACCACGGTCTCCGGTCCCGCCGACGGTGACCCCGAGGAAGCGCTCCGCTTCAGTACGCCGCCACAGGACCTGTCCGCGTTCGCGCTCGCGCAGATCGTGTGCACGCTGGCCGACAGCGCCGCCGCGGCACAGGACCGCACGGTCGTCATGGGCGGCACCGGGGACGACCCGCTGCGGCGCTACGCGTGCACGCCCGAGGTCCGCTCCCGGCCCGGCACGGTGGCGCTGCCCACCAAGACCGTGGAGTAACCGGCGCGGGTACGCGGAACCGATCCTGCCGCCTCCGGCGTCTTGGGGGGCGTGCGTCAAGGCTCGGGCGGCCGTACTGCCGCCATCCGCTTCCGTGCGGCGGGGGGATTCCTCCTCGTCGCACATCTTCTGCTCGTCGGATGGATCACGCTGCGTCCACTGGACGTCCCCTGGGTGAGCGCCGCGAATCTGCGGCCGCTCGCCGGGATCAAGGCGGATCTGGCGCTCGGCGGCCTTCAGGCGGCCCGCCGCATCGGTGAGGGCCTGCTGCTGCTCGCCCCGCTCGGCGTGCTGCTGCCGCTGGCCGGCGGGCGGCTCCTCGTGTCGCCGTGGGGTTCCCTGGTGCGCACGGTCGCCGCGGGGGCGCTGCTCTCGCTCGGCATCGAACTGCTGCAGACGGGGGTCCCCGGGCAGGTCGTCGACATCGACTCGCTGCTTCTGAACACCCTCGGGGTCGCCCTCGCGCACATCGCCCTGGTGCCCGTGGCCAGGGCCAGGCTCCGCCGCCGGGTCGGCCCCGACCACGTCACGGCCCTTCCGCGGGAGGAGGCCCCTCAGGGGTCTCAGGGGTCGACCCCGACGATTCCCAGGGTCGGGATCGCACCGTAGAGCGACGCCTCGGCCCGCTCGCTGACCGTAGCTTTGAAGTATCGAGGCACAGAGAGCCTCACACCTACGGTTCGTGAAGGAGCCCGCCATGACCGCCCTTGCCCGCCCCGCCCACGGCCGGATGATCGGCGGAGTCTGCGCCTCCCTGGCCAAGCGCTTCGGCACCTCCGCGACGACGATGCGCGTCATCTTCGTGGCCTCGTGCCTGCTCCCCGGCCCGCAGTTCCTGCTCTACATAGCCCTGTGGTTCCTGCTGCCCTCCGAGGACAAGGCCGCCCGTCAGGCCTGGTGAGACGGCGCGATGGGGCGCCCCTCCTGGTGGAGGGGCGCCCCATCGGTGTGCGCGGGGGAGGTCAGCCGAGCGGCAGGCCGTTGAGTCCGCTGCCGCCGAGGGGCAGGCCGCCGAGCAGGCCGGCGATCGGGGACTCGGGCTTGGCGGCGCCCTTGCCCTTGCCGGTGCCCTTGCTCTTGCCCTTGCCCTTGCCATCGGCCGGCAGGGCCGAAGGGGCGGCCTTGTCGAGGGCGGGTCCGGTCGCGGCCAGGCCGCCGCCGAGGGCGTTCTGACCGGCGGCCACCGCCTCGGGGGCGCCGGCGGGCAGCGTCTTGGCGGCCTGCCCGACGGGGAGGCCCGAGGCGACCGGGCCCAGGGCCGAGGCCGCGTCCGGGAGAGCGGGGGCGGCGTTCGCGACACCGGCACCGGCGGCGGCGAAAGCGGCACCGAGGGCGGCGACACCGAGGGTCTTGGCGGCAGACTGCTTCATCTTCAATGCGTCCTTGCGAATTCGATGACGGGGATCTGACGGTTCAACGACCGTGTACACCCCGGATCACGGGCAGCGGACGGCGAAAAGCGGCCGGGTGACGGAAGACCCGGCCGCCCACGCGTCGGGCGAGGACGCGACAGTGCCCGCTAGCTGCCGACGGACGCGCTGGTCGAGACGGTCTGGCGGAACAGCCATTCGGACTTCAGCTCGGCATAGCCGGGCTTGACCACGTCATTGATCATGGCGAGCCGTTCATCGAAAGGAATGAACGCTGATTTCATCGCATTGACTGTGAACCACTGCATGTCGTCGAGCGTGTAGCCGAACGTGTCGACCAGGTGCTCGAATTCGCGGCTCATGCTGGTGCCCGACATCAAGCGGTTGTCGGTGTTCACCGTGGCGCGGAAATGCAGCTTGCGCAGCAGACCGATGGGGTGCTCCGCGTAGGAGCTGGCGGCGCCCGTCTGGAGGTTGGACGTGGGGCACAGCTCCAGCGGGATGCGCTTGTCCCGCACGTAGGACGCGAGGCGGCCGAGCGTCACGGTGCCGTCCTCGGCGATCTCCATGTCGTCGGTGATGCGCACGCCGTGGCCGAGGCGGTCGGCGCCGCACCACTGCAGGGCCTGCCAGATCGACGGCAGGCCGAAGGCCTCGCCCGCGTGGATCGTGAAGTGGTTGTTCTCGCGCTTGAGGAACTCGAAGGCGTCGAGGTGGCGGGTGGGGGGGAAGCCCGCCTCGGCGCCCGCGATGTCGAAGCCGACCACTCCCAGGTCGCGGTAGCGGTTGGCGAGTTCGGCGATCTCCAGGGCGCGGGCGGCGTGCCGCATGGCGGTGAGCAGGGCGCCGACGCGGATGCGGTGGCCATTGGCCTTCGCGCGTCGCTCGCCCTCGCGGAAGCCTTCGTTGACCGCCTCGACGACCTCTTCGAGGGTGAGGCCGCTCTCCAGGTGCTGCTCGGGCGCGTACCGGATCTCGGCGTAGACCACGCCGTCCTCGGCGAGGTCCTCGGCGCACTCGGCGGCCACGCGCTTGAGGGCGTCCTTCGTCTGCATCACCGCGCAGGTGTGGGCGAAGGTCTCCAGATAGCGCTCCAGTGAGCCGGAGTCGGCCGCCTCGCGGAACCAGATCCCGAGCTTGTCGGGGTCGGTCTCCGGCAGCCCCTCGTACCCGCACTCGCGGGCGAGGTCGACGACCGTGCCGGGGCGCAGGCCGCCGTCGAGGTGGTCGTGGAGGAGCACCTTGGGGGCGCGGCGGATCTGGTCGGCGCTGGGCGTCTCACGGTCCGTGTGACCGGTCGCGTGTGTCTGGCTCGTCATTTCGGCACTCTAGCGCCTACGCGCGTAGAACTCACTGGTCGATACGTAACAGTGACCCTGCGGACGGGTGGCGTACACCATGGCTTCTGACACTGTTCTGTCATGGCACAGCAAGGGACGGCGGGGCCCACGGGCGCGCCCAGGCTCGGGCGCGTGATCGGGACGGCGCCTTCGGCGGTGAGCGGCGTGGTCCTTCTGCTGCCCGGCGGCTGCGAGACATCCGCCCGCAGACCCTCGCCGCTGGCGGCGGGCGCGGTGCGCGCGCTCGGGCGCAGACTGGCCCAGGACGGGCGCGCGGCGGGCCTCGCCGCACACGTCGTGCACTACCGCTGCCGGGGCTGGAACGGCGCGCAGGCGCAGCTCGCCGAGGACACGGCCTGGGCGGCGGACGAGATCGTACGTCTCTACGGCGATGTCCCCGTCTGTCTGGCCGGAGTGGACATGGGCGGCCGGGCGGCGCTGCGCGCGGGCGGGCACTCGGCGGTCAACGCGGTGCTCGCGCTCGCCCCCTGGCTGCCCGAGGACGACGTGGCGGCGGCGCCCGAGCCGGTGAGGCAGCTCGCGGGGCGGCGCGTCCTGATCGTGCACGGCACGAACGACGAGCGGACCGATCCCGAGCTGTCGTTCCGGCTGGCGGAGCGGGCGAAGAAGGCGAACCGTGATGTGTGCCGGTTCGAGGTGCACTCCGATGGGCATCGGCTGCATCAGTACCAGGACGAAGTCCTGGCGCTCTCCTCGGATTTCGTGCGGGGGGCGCTCTTCGGGGCGGACTTCGCCCGGCCGTTGGAGGACGCGTTGGCTGCGCCGCCGCCGTTGGGGTTGCGTATGCCTCTTGCCTGCGGGTTCGGGAGGTCGCTCTGAGGGGGCCCGGCGGTGGGATGCGGGTGGTCACCGGCTTCGCCGGGTTCATCCTCAATCGCCGGACGGGCTATGGCCCACTTCCGGCAGCAGTTTTCCCTTTCTGCTCAGCAGGAACTCCTTGAACGCCGCCACCGGCGGTGTGTCCGGGTGGCCGTCCAGCCAGGCCACGCCGATCTCTCGTACCGCCCGCTGGCCCGTCACCGTCAGTTCGACCACTCCCGGGCGGGGTACGGCCGGGGGTGGCAGGAGGGCCACGCCCAGGCCCGCCGCGACCAGGCCGCGCAGGGTCTCCGCCTCCTCGCCCTCGAAGGCGACGCGGGGCTTGAAGCCCGCCTCCTGGCAGAGGTCGTCGGTGATGCGGCGCAGGCCGTAGCCGGGCTCCAGGGTCACGAAGGCCTCGTCGGCGGCCTCGGCGAGGCGGACCCGTTTGCGGGTGGCGAGGCGGTGGTCGTCGGGCACCACCAGGCGCAGGCGCTGCTCGTCGAGGCGGCGGGCGACCAGGTCGGGGGCGTCGGGCACGGGTGAGGTGAGGCAGAGGTCCAGCTCGCCCGCGCGCAGGCGTTCGATCATGGCCTCGCCGTAGTTCTGTACGAGGGTGAAGCGGACGCGCGGATGGTCGGCGCGGAAGGCGCGGATGAGGCCGGGGACGGTCTCCGAGCCCATGGTGTGCAGGAAGCCGAAAGCCACCTTGCCGGAGGCCGGGTCGGCGTCGGCGCGCACCGACTCGGCGGCGCGCTCCACCTCGCCGAGGGCCCGCTCGACCGAGGCGAGGAAGGTGCGGCCGGACGGGGTGAGCGAGACGGTGCGGCCGTGGCGCGCGAACAGGTCGACGCCGAGGTCGCGTTCGAGCCGCACGAGCGCGCGGGAGAGCGTCGACTGGGGGATCTGCATCTCCTGCGCGGCGCGCGTGACGTGCTCGGTGCGGGCGGCCCCCGCGAAGTACGCGAGGCGTGGCGCGAGCAGCGTCACGATGTCCTCCACGTCACTGTTGTGTGACAGGCGCTGCTGTGACCTCTGTTGATGCGGCATGGGAACGATTATGGCGATTCCATGCATTGGACGCATCAGAAAAGGGGTCGTACGTTCGTGGCATGCCTCCTGCCAGTAGCGGGGCGTCCGCCACCCACGCGGTCGCCCCCGCCCCGTCGTCCCCTGCCGCCGATTCCCGTCTGACACCGGGCGGTCCCGGCTACCGCCGGACGAGCTTCGCCCTCTTCCTCGCGGGCGTCGCCGCCTTCGCCCTCCTCTACTCCACGCAGGCCCTGCTGCCCCTGCTCTCCGCCGACTTCGGCGCGAGCGCGAGCACGGCGAGCTGGACGGTCTCGGCGGCCACGGGCGCACTGGCACTCTTCGTCCTGCCGCTGAGCGCGCTCAGCGAGCGCTACGGGCGGCGCGCGGTGATGACCGCGTCCCTGACCGTCGCGGTGGCGGTCGGACTTCTCGTCCCCTTCGCCCCCTCCGTCGAGGTGCTCATCGCGCTGCGCGCCGTGCAGGGCGCGGCCCTCGCGGGGCTCCCGGCGTCGGCGATGGCGTTCCTCGCCGAGGAGGTGCGGCCCAAGGCGCTGGTGGCCTCGATCGGCATGTTCGTGGCGGGCAACTCCATCGGCGGCATGAGCGGGCGCATCGTCACGGGCTGGGTCGCGCAGGCCTGGGGCTGGCGCGCGGCGCTCGCCGTCGTGGGCGTCGTCGCGGTGCTGTGCGCGGTCGCCTTCCGCGCGCTGCTGCCCGCGCCCCGGCACTTCACGCCGGGCTCGCTGAACCCCAAGTCCCTCGCGCGCACGGTGCGTACGCATCTGTCGAACCCGCTCCTGTGCAGGCTGTACGCGATCGGGGCGCTGTTCATGACCGTCTTCGGCGCGGTCTACACGGTGATCGGTTACCGGCTCACCGACGCGCCGTTCTCGCTCCCCCAGGGCGTCATCGGCTCGATCTTCCTCGTCTATCTCGTCGGTACGGTCTCGTCGGCGGCGGCCGGCAAGCTCGTGGCCCGGCTCGGGCGGCGCGGGGCGCTGTACCTGGCGGTGAGCACGACGGCGGGCGGCCTGCTGCTGTCCCTCTCCTCCTCGCTTGTCCTGGTCCTGCTGGGGCTCGTGCTGATCACCGCCGGGTTCTTCGCGGGGCACGCGGTGGCGTCCTCGTCGGTGAGCCGTACGGCCACGACCGGGCGGGCGCAGGCGTCGGCCCTGTACCAGTCCGCGTACTACCTGGGCTCCAGCTCGGGCGGCACGCTCGGCGCGGTCGCTTTCCACGCGGGCGGCTGGGCCGGGACGGTGGGGCTCGGTCTCCTCGCGGTGCTGGGCGTCGTGTCGGTGACGGTGTGGGGCTCGCACGCGGCGCGGGCGGAACGGCGACGCGGGCTCGTGGCGCGCGCCTGCTGATTGCGCGCTCCTGCTGTTCTTTCAGACTCCCGCCCCTCTTCACCTGCGGGTTTTCCCACTCCGGGGGCCGTTGTCAGTGGGCTGCGGTAGCTTCCGATGTGTTGGGCCTCACTGGCGGGCCCTTCTCGGTAGCCGCAGGGGTGGGTGGGGATGAGCGACATCGCAGGGACGACGACCGACCTGGACGTCACGTTGGAGAAGCACCGCGTCGAACTGACCGGATACTGCTATCGGATGCTGGGCTCGGCCTTCGAGGCCGAGGACGCCGTGCAGGACACGATGGTGCGTGCCTGGCGCAGCTTCGAGAAGTTCGAGGGCCGCTCCAGCGTCCGCTCGTGGCTGTACCGCATCGCGACGAACGTCTGCCTGGACATGCTGAACGCCGGCAACCGCCGCGCCCGCCCCATGGACCTGACCGCCGCCGCCCCGCTGGCCCAGGCCGCGCTCACCCCGCGCCCGGACAACACGTGGCTGGAGCCGATGCCGGACGCCCGGATGCTGCCGTTGCCCAGCGACCCCGCCGAGGCCGCCGTCGCCAAGGAGTCGGTGCGGCTTGCGTTCGTCGCCGCCCTGCAGAGCCTCCCGCCGAAGCAGCGGGCGGTGCTGATCCTGCGCGAGGTCCTCGCCTGGAAGGCCAGCGAGGTCGCCGAGCTGATCGACACCTCCGTCGCCTCGGTGAACAGCGCGCTCCAGCGGGCCCGCGCCACCCTCGCCGAGCGGTCGGCGGACGACACGGCCGTCTCCGACCCGCTGGACGAGGAGCAGCAGAAGCTCCTGGAGCGCTATGTCGCCGCCTTCGAGGGGTACGACATGGCGGCGCTGACCGCGCTGCTCGCCGAGGACGCCGTCATGACGATGCCGCCGTTCGACCTGTGGCTGCGCGGCACGGCGGACATCACGGGCTTCATGTCCACGATGGGCGCCGCCTGCGCCAACGGCCGCCTGCTCCCGGTGAATGTGAACGGCACACCGGGCTTCGCCCAGTACAAGCCGGACCCCGACAACGGCGGCTTCATGCCCTGGTCCATCCAGGTCGTCGAGATCTCAGAGGGCCGCATCGCCGGCTTCCACTGCTTCCTGGACACCCAGCGGTGGTTCCCGCTCTTCGGGGTGCCCCTCCATCTCGACGACTAGCCCGAGCAGTTCGACGAGGCCGACAAGACCGAGGAGGGCGAGCAGGCCGGGGCTGGGATTCCTGAGCCGGATCCGGCCCCCGGCCCTGCGGGCCGCCAGGTGCAGGCAGGCGATGGCGTCGACGGTGGTGAGGTCGGCGGTGGTGACGGCGGAGACATCACAGATCACGTCGGCCGTCTCGCCGTCGCCGGGCCCGTGCCGGGCGGCCGTGACCTGTTCGCACAGGGGCGGGATGTCGTCGGGGCGCAGGGGCCCTGCGATACGGATGAGGTTCTCTTCGGGATCGGCCACGCAGGGTTGACCGGCGCGGCGGGCGGAACTCATCGGTGATCGCGCCCGGGGTGGGACCTGCCCACGTCAGTCCGTGGGGAACGCGCTGGTGTCGAGGTCCAGTCCGAAGGGCTCGGGGAGCGTGATGGGCTCCCCCAACTTGCAGGCGCGCAGGACTCGGTAGACGTCGCCTCGGGGTTCGCCGTAGAGGGTGACCTTAGGGCCGCCTGGCGCCCAGCGGTCGATGGGGAGATAGAGGGGGACACCTGCTGCTGCGTAGCTCGCGGGCTTACTGATGCGGTCGTGGTGGGCGTTCGACGGCGATGTCACCTCGACGACGAGTTCGGCGGCGCCCGCTGAAATGTAGGTGCCGGGACCCCGGCTTCCACAACAGGAACCACGACAAGATCCGGGATGAACACGCCCAGCCTCGATGGCACGGCAACGGACAGCGTCTGGTAGATCCCCCAGTCCTCTGGGAGTACGGAATAGAGGCGGCGCTGCCGAACGGGACCGGCGGCGGTCCACCGATCCCGTTCGCCCGTACGAGTAAGCCCTGGCCAGAGGGGTGCCCGAAGGGGCGCGGGGCTGTGTCCATATGCGGCTCCGCCGCGCGGGCGCGACCAGCCCCCACGCGCCCGCAGACGGCAAAGAACCCGCAGAGCCGAGCTCTCAGCCGATCCGGTCCAGCACGATCGCCCCCGGCGAGAAGTCCGTCCCCGCCGATGCGATGTCGTACGAGCCCTCGACCGACTCCAGCGCGTACGCGAACCGCTCAGGCGTATCCGTGTGCAGAGTCATCAGCGGGGCGCCCGCCTCGACGGAGTCGCCGGGCTTGGCGTGGAGCTCCACGCCCGCGCCCGCCTGGACCACGTCCTCCTTGCGCGCACGCCCCGCGCCGAGGCGCCACGCGGCGACGCCGACGTCGTACGCGTCGAGGCGGGTCAGCACACCCGACGACGGCGCGGTGACCACATGCCGCTCCCGTGCCACCGGGAGCTTCGCGTCCGGGTCGCCGCCCTGGGCCGCGATCATGCGGCGCCACACGTCCATCGCCGAGCCGTCCGCGAGGGCCTTCGCGGGGTCGGCGTCCTTCAGGCCGGCCGCGTCCAGCATCTCGCGGGCCAGCGCGAGGGTCAGCTCGACGACGTCGGCCGGGCCGCCGCCCGCGAGGACCTCCACCGACTCGCGCACCTCAAGGGCGTTGCCCGCCGTGAGGCCGAGCGGCGTCGACATGTCGGTGAGCAGGGCCACCGTGCGGACACCGCTGTCCGTGCCCAGCTCGACCATCGTGGCGGCCAGTTCGCGGGCGTCGTCGAGGTTCTTCATGAAGGCGCCGGTGCCGACCTTCACATCGAGGACGAGCGAGCCCGTGCCCTCGGCGATCTTCTTGGACATGATGGAGGAGGCGATCAGGGGGATCGCCTCGACCGTGCCCGTCACGTCACGAAGGGCGTAGAGCTTCTTGTCGGCGGGGGCCAGGCCGTCGCCCGCCGCGCAGATCACCGAGCCGACGCCGTCCAGCACGTTCAGCATCTCCTCGTTGGAGAGCAGGGCGCGCCAGCCGGGGATGGCCTCCAGCTTGTCGAGAGTGCCGCCGGTGTGGCCGAGGCCGCGGCCCGACAGCTGCGGGACGGCCGCGCCGCACGCGGCGACCAGCGGCGCGAGCGGCAGCGTGATCTTGTCGCCGACGCCACCCGTGGAGTGCTTGTCGGCGGTGGGGCGGGACAGCGAGGAGAAGTCCATGCGCTCGCCGGACGCGATCATCGCGGCGGTCCAGCGGGCGATCTCCTTGCGGTTCATGCCATTGAGCAGGATCGCCATCGCGAGGGCCGACATCTGCTCGTCGGCGACCGCGCCGCGCGTGTACGCGTCGATGACCCAGTCGATCTGCTCGTCGCTCAGCTCGCCCCGGTCGCGCTTGGTGCGGATGACGGAAATGACGTCCATGGCATGTCCTTCCAGCAGTTAAGGCGTCGTACCGGCCCGACTCTACGCGCATAGAGCCCGCCCGCGAAGAAGGCCCCCGCCAACAGGCGGGGGCCGGAGTTCAGTTGAGGTGCTGCGGCCCGAACGCGTCCGGCAGCATGTCGCCCAGCGACCGCACACCCGACGACGTCTCCAGGAGCAGTTCGGCGCCCCCGAACTCGTACAGGAGCTGGCGGCAGCGCCCGCACGGCATCAGGATCTCGCCCTTGCCGTCCACGCACGTGAAGTGGGTGAGACGGCCACCGCCCGTGAGCTGGAGCTGCGAGACCAGGCCGCACTCGGCGCAGAGGCCAAGGCCGTAGGAGGCGTTCTCGACGTTGCAGCCGGAGACCGTCCTGCCGTCGTCGACCAGCGCCGCGGCGCCGACCGGGAAACCGGAGTAGGGGGCGTACGCACGCGACATGGCCTCGCGCGCGGCTTCCCGCAGGGCGTCCCAGTCGGCGTCGGCAGCGGTGGTCGTCACTTGCCTTGTCCCCTTCGGTACGGCATTCCGTCCGCCTTCGGCATCCGCAGCCGCTGGGCGGAGAGCGAGAGGACCAGCAGGGTCACCACGTACGGGGTGGCGGTGACGACCTGGTTCGGGACCTCGTCGGTCAAGCCGTACCACAGGAACATCAGCGCGGAGACGGCCGCGGTGATCACCGCGGGGACGTACCGCTTGCGCCAGGCGAGGTAGATCGCGCCGATGACCAGCAGGACCGCGATGAGCAGCAGGAGCGCGTGGACGTTCGTACCGCCGCCCCGGAGCTTGAGGCTGTCGGTGTAGCCGAAGAGGCCCGCGCCGAGCGCGAGTCCGCCGGGCATCCAGTTGCCGAAGATCATCGCGGCGAGGCCGATGTAGCCGCGGCCGCCGGTCTGGCCCTCCAGGTAGATGTTGGAGGCGACCAGCGAGAGGAAGGCGCCGCCGAGGCCGGCGAAGCCGCCGGAGATGACGACGGCCAGGTACTTGTACTTGTAGACGTTCACGCCGAGCGACTCGGCGGCGATGGGGTTCTCGCCGCAGGAGCGCAGCCGCAGGCCGAACGAGGTGCGCCACAGGACCCACCAGCTCAGCGGCACCATCGCGACGGCGACCACGGTGAGCGGCGAGAGGTTGGTGAAGAGGCCGCCGAGCAGGCCCGCGAGGTCGGAGACGAGGAACCAGTGTTTGCCGTTGAGGTCCATGAGCCAGTCGGACAGACCTGGCACGGAGAAGTCCCCGAGGGAGTCGACGGGCGGCGACTGCTTCGACGTACCGCCCTCCTCGCCCTCGAAGGCGAAGGTCGCGAGGTAGCGCGTGACGCCCAGGGCGAGGATGTTCAGGGCCACACCGGAGACGATGTGGTTGACGTTGAAGGTGACCGTCACGATCGCGTGCAGCAGGCCGCCGAGCGCGCCGCCGAGGATGCCGAAGAGGACACCCACCCACGGGCCCCACTGGAAGCCGGCCCAGGCACCGAACCAGGTGCCGAGGATCAGCATGCCTTCGAGGCCGATGTTGACGACGCCCGCGCGCTCGGCCCACAGGCCGCCGAGGCCCGCGAGGCCGATCGGCACGGCGAGCTTGAGCGCCGTCGACATCTGACCGGTGGACGTGATGCCGTCGGCGCCGGTGATGATGCGGACCACGGAGATCAGCACCAGGGCGCCCGCGATGGAGAGCAGGAGGACGGGGAGCGAGACGCGGCGGCGGCCCGCGGCGGGCTGCTTGGCCGGGGGCTTGGCCACGGATGCCGTACTCATCGGGCAGCCACCTCCTTCGCGGTGTCGTTGTTGCCGTTGTTGCCGTTGCTGCCGTTGTCGGCCTTCGCCCGTGCGGCGGCGGCCAGTTCCTCGCCGACGCGCCGCTGCTGACGGCTCAGGCCCCAGCGGCGTACGGTCTCGGACGAGACGACGACCGCGATCACGATGAGGCCCTGCATGATCACCGCGATCTCCTTGTCGTAGGAGACCGGGGTCGCGTAGTCCAGGGCGGGCGAGGCCTTGTCGAGGAAGGCCCAGAGCAGCGCGGCGAGCGCGATGCCGACCGGGTTGTTGCGGCCGAGCAGCGCGATGCCGATGGCGGTGAAGCCGAGGCCCGCGGGGAAGCTGAGGCTGTAGGTGTGGGTGTCGCCGAGCAGGATCGGCAGGCCCGCGAGGCCCGCGACCGCGCCGGAGAGCAGCATGGCGGTCAGCACCATGCGCTTGGCGTTGACGCCGGAGGCCGCGGCGGCCGACTCGGAGGCGCCGGTGGCGCGCAGGTCGAAGCCGAAGCGGGTGCGGTTGAGGACCAGCCAGTACAGGACGCCCGCGAGGATCGCGACGAAGACGAAGCCGTAGACCTCACCGCCCGCCAGCTTGATGCCGGGGAACCAGCCGGACTCCTTCATCACGCCGGTGGTCTGGTTGTTGCCGACCGGGACGCCGAAGTTCTCGGTGAGGGTGAGGTAGCCGATGACGCTCGTCGCGATGGCGTTGAGCATGATCGTGGCGACCACCTCGCTGACGCCGCGGGTCGTCTTGAGGATGCCCGCGATGCCGGCCCAGAAGGCGCCGGTGAGCATGGCGACCACGATGAGCAGCGGGATCTGCAGAGCGGCGGGGAGCGCGACGTGCGCGCCGACGACGGCGGTGACCATCGCGGCGAGGCGGTACTGACCGTCGACGCCGATGTTGAACAGGTTCATGCGGAAGCCGATGGCCACCGCGAGCGCCGCCAGGTAGTACATGCCGGCCTGGTTGATGGTCAGGACCTGCACGTCGGAGTAGGAGATCTGCTCCAGCATCAGGGTGTACGGCTCGATCGGGCTCTTGCCCGACGCGAGCAGCACGACCGAGGTCAGCGCCACGGCCACGAACAGCGCGATGACCGGTGCGGCCACCGCGAGGAGCACGCGCTCCTTGTCGAACTTCTTCATCGGGTCTCGTCCTCCTCGGACTCCTCGGAGCCGTCACCGGACTCGACGTGTTCCAGGTGACCGGAGGCGGCACCCGTCATCGCCGACCCCAGCTCCTCCGGCGTGATGGTGGCCGGGTCGGCGTCCGCCACGAGCCGTCCGCGGTAGATGACGCGGAGGGTGTCGGAGAGGCCGATCAGCTCGTCCAGGTCGGCGGAGATCAGCAGCACGGCGAGGCCCTCGCGGCGGGCCTCGCGGATCTGGTCCCAGATCTGTGCCTGCGCGCCGACGTCCACACCGCGGGTGGGGTGGGCGGCGATCAGGAAGCGCGGCTTGTGGCTCATCTCGCGGCCGACGATCAGCTTCTGCTGGTTGCCGCCGGAGAGCGAGGCGGCCGTCACGTCGATGCCGGGCGTACGGACGTCGTACTCCTCGACGATGCGGCGGGTGTCGGCCTGGGCACCCTTGGGGTCGAGCCAGAAGCCGCGAGCGTTCGGCTTCTCCGTGACGTGGCCGAGGATGCGGTTCTCCCACAGCGGGGACTCCAGGAGGAGGCCGTGGCGGTGGCGGTCCTCGGGGATGTACCCGATGCCGTCCTCGCGCCGCTTGCGGGTGGGTACGGCGGTGATGTCCTCGCCCGCCATGCGGATCGCGCCGGAGTCGGCGTGCTTGAGGCCGATGAGCGCGTCGATCAGCTCGGTCTGGCCGTTGCCCTCGACGCCCGCGATGCCGAGGACCTCTCCCTCGTGGATCGTGAAGGAGATGTCGTCGAGCAGGGCGCGGCCCGACTCGCCGTCGGCCAGCAGCTTGAGGCTCTCCACCTGGATCATCGGACGGTCGGTGACCGTGGACTCCGCCGTCTCGGGGGTGGGCAGTTCGCTGCCCACCATCAGCTCGGCGAGCTGGCGCGGCGTCGTCTCGGACGGGATCGCCGTGCCGACGGTCGTGCCGCGCCGGATGACGGTGATGTCGTCGGCGACGGAGAGCACCTCACCGAGCTTGTGCGAGATGAAGATGACCGAGAGGCCCTCGGACTTGAGCTCGCGGAGGTTGTCGAAGAGCGCGTCGACCTCCTGCGGCACGAGTACGGCCGTGGGCTCGTCGAGGATCAGCGTGGTGGCGCCGCGGTAGAGGACCTTGAGGATCTCCACGCGCTGGCGGTCCGCTACGCCGAGGTCCTCGACGTACGCGTCGGGGCGCACCCCGAGTCCGTAGCGGTCGGAGATCTCGGCGATCTTGCGGCGGGCCGCGCCGCCGATGCCGTGCAGCTTCTCGCTGCCGAGAACGATGTTCTCCAGGACGGTGAGCTGGTCGGCGAGCATGAAGTGCTGGTGCACCATGCCGATGCCGCGCACGATGGCGTCGGCGGGGCTGGTGAAGGCGACCTGCTCGCCGTCGACGTTGATGGTGCCCTCGTCCGGCTTCTGCATGCCGTAGAGGATCTTCATCAGGGTCGACTTGCCGGCGCCGTTCTCGCCGACGAGGGCGTGCACGGTGCCCTTGCGGACGGTGAGGTGGATGTCGTGGTTGGCCACGACTCCGGGGAAGCGCTTGGTGATGCCGACGAGTTCGACGGCGATGGGCGGAGGGTTGGTGGGCGCGTCGATGGCGCACTCTCCTCGGGGGCCAGAGGGCCTGAAGGGCCTGAAGGAAAGGGGCCGCCTACGCGCGCAGTGCCCCTGCTACTAGGTGGTGCTGGGTGGTGTTACTGGGGAAGTCCCTGGTGCGATGGGATCTCACGCCAGGGGAGGTCGAGAACGCGGCCCGCGCGAACGGGGCGCGGGAGAACCATCGTCCCCCACACCCCGTCACACGAGAATCACGCCGCCGTTACGGCAGACGGTGCCGCGGCCAGGCCGTTACGGCGTGGTCTTGACCTTGATCTTGCCGCTCTTGATGCCCGCCTCGGCCTTCTCGATCGCGGCCTGGACGTCCTTCATCTTCATGAACTCGGGGTTCGAGTCGGCGAGCGCGACACCGCCCGACTTGAGGTCGGCGCGGACGACGCCGCCCTTGGCGTTCCCGTCCTCGACGGCCTTCGCCAGGTTGTAGACCGAGGCCGCGACGTCCTTGGTCGCCGAGGTCAGGATGTACTTCTTGTACTTGGCGAGCGCGTCCTGCTTGTACTGGTCGGAGTCGACGCCGATCGCCCAGACCTTCTTGGCGGCGGCGGCCTCGATGACGCCCTGACCGGAGAGGCCCGCGGCGTGGTAGACCACGTCGGCGCCCTTCTCGATCTGGCCCTGGGCCGCGGTCTTGCCCTTGTCGGGGCTGGTGAAGCCGCCGTCCTCGGCCTTCTCCGTCAGGTACTGCTTGACGAGCTTGACCTTGGGGTTCGTGTCCTTGACGCCCTGCGCGAAGCCCGCCTCGAACTTGTGGATGAGGGGGACGTCCACGCCGCCGACGAAGCCGACGGTCTTGGACTTGGTGGTCCTGGCGGCGGCGACGCCCGCGAGGTAGGACGCCTCCTGCTCGCTGAAGACCAGGTCGGAGACGTTGTCGGCCTTGACGGTCTCGTCGTCGACGATGCCGAAGGAGACCTTCGGGAACTTCGCCGAGACCTCCTTGATCGCCGGTGCGTAGGCGTAGCCGACACCGATGACGGGGTTGTAGCCCTGCTTGGCGAGCTGCGTCAGGCGCTGCGCCTTGTCGGCGTCGGACTCGCCGTCGACCGGCTCGACGGCCTTCTCGCCGGTCTTGAACTCCTTGGCGGCCTTCTTCATGCCCTCGGTCGCGGCGTCGTTGAAGGACTGGTCGCCGGCGCCGCCGACGTCGTAAGCGATGGCGACGCCCTTGTTCTTGTCGTCCTTGGTCGCGGCGGCGTCGCTTGACGTGCCGCCACAGGCGGAGACGGCGAGGGCTGCGGTCGCGGCGCCCGCGACAGCTATTCGAGACACCCGGCGCATAGAGAAGAACTCCTTAGTACAAGCAAGCACAAGCACGTACGCGCCACACCCGGCGCTGATTTCGCCGCAGCGTAACGCGCGTAGACCTCACATAAGAACCCTTCTGTCCGGTCCGTTATCGAGCTGTGGCCACGAGGCGTCCGGGGGGCGAACGCGCGGTGGGCGCCCCCCGGATGGGAGGCGCCCAGTCGCCACACGACGTACTACGTACAACGCCCTACGGAACGGTCTTGACCTTCACCTTGCCGCTGATGATGTCCTTCTTCGCCTTGTCCACGGCGGCGACAACGTCCTTCATCGCCGTGTACCTCGGGTTCGAGTCGGAGAAGCCGACGCGGCCGGAGCCCAGGTCGTAGCGCTGCTCGCCCTTCATCGGCTTGCCCTCGACGACCGACTTCGTCAGGTCGTACACCGCGCCGCCGACGTCCTTGAGGGCCGAGCCGAGGATGTACTCCTTGTACTTGGCGAGGGCCTTCTGCCGGTACTGGTCGGAGTCGACGCCGATCGCCCACTTCTTCTGGGAGCCGGTCTCCTGGATGACGCCCTGCCCGGAGAGCCCCGCCGCGTGGTAGATCACGTCAGCGCCGGCCTCGATCTGACCGCTCGCCGCGTTCTGCCCCTTGTCCGGGCTGGAGAATCCGCCCTCCTCGGGCTTCTCCGTCAGATACCGCTTCTCAATTTCGATCTTGGGATCGACGGATTTCGCGCCCTGTACGAATCCGGCCTCGAATTTGTGGATGAGCGGAATGTCCACGCCGCCCACGAATCCGACGTGCTTGGCCTTGCTGGCCTTCGCGGCGGCGACGCCCGCCAGATAGGAGCCCTGCTCCTCGTGGAAGACGAGGCCCGCGACGTTGTCCGCCTTCACGGTGTTGTCGTCGATGATCCCGAACGTGGTCTTCGGGAACTTCTTGGCGGCCGCCTCCACCGCGGGCGCGTAGACGAAACCGACACCGATGACGGGGTCGTAGCCCTGCCTGGCGAGCTGTTCGAGCCGCTGGACCTTGTCGGCGCTGGACTCGCCGTCGCCCGGCTCCATGTCCACCCCGCCGATCTTGAACTCCTTGCGGGCCTTGGAGTAGCCCGCGTAGGCGGCGTCGTTGAACGACTGGTCGCCCTGCCCGCCGATGTCGTACGCCAGACCGATGCCCTTGCCCTTGTACGACGACGAGTTGCCGGAGCCCTTCTCCTTGCCGCCGTCCTCCTGCGAGGCCTCGCTGCTGGTCTTGCCGCACGCGGAAGCCGCGAGGGCGAGTGACGCCACCGCCACGGCCACTTGGGAAAGTCTTGATACACGACGCATAGGACGTACTCCTCACGTTCCCCAACGCACCGTTGACGGCGCTGATTTCGGCGCACATTAACGCGCGTAGAAAGGCGGGGGAACGGGTTTCCGCCCGGCCGTTACCTATTCGTGCCGAGCGCCGGTCATGTCCCGGGTCACGTGCGCGCGGCGTCCAACAGTGCGGCCCCGGTGAAGAGTTCGACGCCGACCGTGATGGCCGACTCGTCCGCGTCGAAGTCTCCCTGGTGGAGGTCGCGGACGGTGCGCTCGCCCGGCTTGCGGACGCCGAGCCGGGCCATGGCGCCGGGCACGTGCTCCAGGTACCAGGAGAAGTCCTCGCCGCCGAGGCTCTGTTCGGTGTCCTCGACCGAATGGAGGCCGCGCCGCTCCACCATGGCGTCGCGCAGCAGGTCGGCGACGCCGCCGTCGTTGACGACGGGCGGGACTCCGCGGACGTAGTCGACCTCGGAGACGGCGCGGTAGAGGCCGGCGATCTCCTGGATGGCGTCGTGCACCAGGTCGGGCGCCTCCCGCCAGGTCCTGAGGTCCAGGCAGCGCACGGTCCCGGACAGCTCGGCGTGCTGCGGGATGACGTTCGGGGCGTGTCCGGACTCGATGCGGCCCCAGGTCAGCGAGAGGCCCGAGCGGGCGTCGGCGCGGCGCGCGACGAGGGCGGGGACCTCGGTGGCGACCTTGGCGACGGCGGTGACGAGGTCCGTGGTGAGGTGCGGGCGGGCGGTGTGGCCGCCGGGCCCGTCGAGCGAGACCTCCAGGCGGTCGCAGGCGGAGGTGATGGGGCCGTGCCGCAGGCCGATACGGCCCGCGTCGACGCGGGGGTCGCAGTGCACGGCCATGATCTTCCCCACGCCGTCGAGGACGCCCTCCTTGATGGCGTCGGCGGCGCCGCCCGGCAGGACCTCCTCGGCGGGCTGGAAGATCAGCCGCACCGGAAAGGGCAGCCGCCCCTTGCTCGCCAGACCGGCGAGGACCAGACCGGCGCCGAGGACGACGGTGGTGTGCACGTCGTGCCCGCAGGCGTGGGCGCGGTCGGGCACCGTGGAGCGGTAGGGCACCCCGAGCTTGGTGTCGGGGATGGGCAGGGCGTCGATGTCGGCGCGCAGGGCGAGCATGGGGCGTGCCCCGTCCGGCTCGCCGATGTCGCAGACGAGGCCCGTGCCGGCGCTCAGCACACGGGGCGCGAGACCCGCCTCCTCGAGGCGGGCCTTGATGGCCGCGGTGGTACGGAACTCCTGCTTGCCTAGCTCCGGGTGCATGTGCAGGTCGCGGCGGAAGGCGACGAGTTCGGCGCGCAGCGCTTCGGGCAGCGCGCCGGGGAGTGTTTCCGCGGGCGCGGACTCCATTCCGGACATGCCGTCGGACACCTTTTCGGACGCACGGGACATCAGTTGGTTCACCCTTTGAAGGGTAGGGCGACGCAACGGCCAACTAACCCACGATCAACAAAAGTTCAGCCCGATAGGGGAAGAAATAGTGGCCTCGTGGCGCATGGCCGCCGATCGGGATGGGTAAACTTTCACGCCGCCATGGAGGATGCGTAAGTCGTCCGACGCCTGTAGGGGGCGCGGGCGACCGCTCCCGGAAGAGGCGGCCGGGCGATCAGCTCTCTACAGCAAAACATGACAAACGGGGTCCGCGCTGTACCGCGGGTCACACCCGGCCCATCCCCCTGCTCCAGATGGGAACACGCATTCGAATCAGGTCACCCCGCCACCTCCCGTGCCGTCCGTGCGAACGCCGCCACCGCCCCTGTGTCGTGCCCCAGGCGCCACACCAGGCCGTAGCCCGTCGGCGCCGCGTCCGCGAAGGGGACGTACGTGACGCCGGGGCGGGCGTAGTACGTCGCCGTGTGGGCGGGGACGAGCAGCGCGCCCCGGCCCGCCGCGACCAGCATCAGTCCCTCCTGCAGGTTGATCACGCCGGGGCCCCGCTCGATCGGGCGGCCGCTCGGTGTGCGGGCGGGGACGTGGTGTTCCAGCCAGTAGTCGGGGACCTCGCCCGCGAGGGTGAGGAGGGGGACGGTGGCCAGATCCTCCAGCGTCACCGTGTCCCGCGCGGCCAGCGGGTGGGCGGCGGGCAGGGCCAGTACGCGCTCCTCGGCGAGCAGCGGCGGTCCGCCGCCCAGGTCGTCCTCCCGTACGGGAAGCTCGGTGAGCTGCACGTCGAACTCGCCCCTGCGCAGCTGCCCGTAAGGGTCGCCGAGCGGCACCTCGCAGACCTCCACGGCGAGGCCGGGGTGGCTGACACGCAGGGCCTCCGTCGCCTTCATCACGATCTCGCCGGTGAGCGGGTTGGAGAAGCCGACGTGCAGCACGGCGTCGATGCCGCGCGCGGTGGCGGCCGCCCTCTCCAGGGCCTCCTCGATGGCGCGGTGATGCGGCGCGAGGTCGGCGTGCAGCTGCCGGCCGAGCGAGGTGAGGGCGACGCGGCGGCTGGTGCGGACGAACAGCGGTGCGCCCACGCGCCGTTCGAGCCGCTGCACGAGCTGGCTCACCCGGGCCTTGGAGAGCCGCATCCGCTCGGCGGTGCGGCCGAAGTGCAGCTCTTCGGCGAGGAGGAGGAAGCACTCCAGTTCATCGCGCTCGATCGGCATCGGTGCCCCCGTGATCGTCGGATCGTTCAGCCTGATTGAACGAACGTTGCGATCTTCGCCGTTGTTCCTCTCCCCCGCCTGACCGAGGGTGATTGAGCAGACAACAACAACGGCAGCACCGGCAGCAACGGCTGCCCGTAGCAGGAGAGTTGAGTCGCCATGAGTGACAGTGCCCGGAGATCCGCCGGAGAACGGCCCACCACCAGCTGGACCCCGCGCCAATGGGGCGTCCTCCTCGTCCTGTGCGGGGCGATCTTCCTCGAAGGCATCGACGTCGCCATGCTCAACGTCGCCCTGCCCTCCATCCGCGCCGACCTCGGCCTGTCCACGGGCTCCCTCCAGTGGGTGATGAGCGCGTACGTCCTCGGGTACGGCGGGTTCATGCTGCTCGGCGGGCGCGCCGCCGACCTCTTCGGGCGCCGTCAGATGTTCGTGTTCTGGCTCTCCGTCTTCCTCGTCTTCTCCGGGCTCGGCGGGTTCGCCACCGAGGGGTGGATGCTGATCGTGGCCCGGTTCGCCACCGGGATCGCCGCCGCCTTCATGACGCCCGCGGGGCTCTCGATCATCACCACCGGGTTCGAGGAGGGGCCGCAGCGCAACAAGGCCCTGCTCTTCTACTCCGGTACCGCGGCCGGCGGTTTCTCCGTCGGGCTCGTCGTCGGCGGGCTGCTGACCTCGGTGGGCTGGCGCTGGGTGTTCTTCGCGCCGGTCGTGCTCTCCGCCCTGATCCTGTCCGCCGCCCTCGCCTTCGTACCGAAGTCGGCACGTCCGCAGCGGGTGGCCGGGCAGGGGTTCGACCTGGCGGGCGGCCTGACCGTCACCTCCGCCATCGTGCTGCTCGTCCTCGGCGTGGAGCGCGCCACGCACGCCTCGCCCGGCTGGACCGCGGCCACCATCGGCGCCGGTCTCGCCCTCCTCGCCGCGTTCGTCGCCATCGAACGCCGCTCGGCGGCCCCGCTGGTGCGCCTCGGCATCCTGCGCAACGGCAACCTGGTCCGCGCCAACCTCTCCGGGCTGCTCTTCGCCGCGGGCTTCTTCGGCTTCCAGTTCCTCGTCGTGCTCTATCTCCAGGAGCTGCGGGACTGGTCGACGCTCCAGACCAGCTTCGCCATGCTCATCATGGGCGTCGACGCGATCCTCTCCCCTCTCCTCACCCCCAAGCTCGTCGACCGCTTCGGCAACGCCCGGGTGATCTTCGGTGGGCTGCTCCTGGCCGCGCTCGCGTACGCCCTGTTCCTGCCGGTCGGCGCGGACTGGACGTACGCGATGATGCTCCCGAGCATGATCGTCATCGGCGTCGCGTTCTCGCTGGCCTACGGGCCGCTGACCATCGTCGCCACGGACGGGATCACCGAGGAGGAGCAGGGCCTGGCCGGCGCGCTGCTCTACACGTCCTTCCAGTTCGGCGCCGCGCTCGGCCTCTCGGCGGTCACGGCCGTCAACGTCGCTGCCACGGCGTCCGGTTCGCCGGCGGACCTGCTCGACGGCTACCGGGCGGCCCTGTGGGTGCCGCTCGGCGCCGCCCTGCTGGCCGCGCTGATCAGCGCCTTCGGGCTGCGTGCGAGGAAGAGCGTGCCGGTGGCCTCGGGCGCGCCCGCCGTGGACGGCGCCGGCGCCGATCTTCCGGTGGCGGGCTGATGGCCCGGACCGGGGTCCGAAGATTGCTGTACGCCGGACGGATTCGGGCGTGAGAATGAGCGTCCACCGCCACCACGCCACGGGGAGCACCGACCGGCCATGACCGAGGACCGCAGCGCGATCACAGCGACCTGGCAGCCCACTGCCCCCGGAGTCCTTCGACTGCCCTCCGGGCGGCTCGTCCGCGGGCGTGGGCTGCGGCGGCCGCTGCCGGACGGACCGGCGCCCGGCTTCGGCGTCTATCTGCTCGGCAAGGAGCCGGAGCGACTCCCCTGGGAGCAGGCCTGGCTGCGCTGGCCCGACTTCCGGCTGCCGAGTGACCGCGCGCGGGCGCGTGAGCTGCTGCGCCAGGTGTGGGACCGGTCGGCCGGGGAGCGCGTCGAGGTGGCCTGCGGGGGCGGGCGCGGGCGGACCGGTACCGCCCTCGCCTGTATCGCCGTACTCGACGGGGTGCCTGCCCGGGAGGCGGTCGCCTTCGTACGTACGCACTACGACCGGCGTGCGGTGGAGACGCCCTGGCAGCGGCGGTACGTGGAGCGCTTCGCGGGGCAGGCTTGAGGAACCGGGCCGCAAGGCCCGCAGGAACACCAGGAACAGCCGAGAGGAAGCCGTGACCGACGAGCGGATACCGCCCCTCCGAGCCCCCTACCCGCCGGAGGCCGCCGCCGTCCTGCGCCGCATGATGCCGCCGGGGCAGGAACCCATCGCCCTGTTCCGCATGTTCGCGCACAACGTGCCGATGGCCGCCGCGATGCACGGCTGGGGCTCCTACGAACTGGGGCGGAACTTCAGCGCCGGGCTGCGCGACCGGGAGATCGTCATCGACCGCGTCTGCGCCCTGTGCCGCTCCGAGTACGAATGGGCCGTCCACGTCGCCCGCTTCGCCGCGAAGGCCGGACTGAGCGACGAGCAGGTCGCGTCCCTGACCCACGGGTCCAGCACGGACCCGTGCTGGACCACCGCACGCGACCGGCTGCTCGTCGAGTTGAGCGACGCGGTGCACGCGGGCGGCGACATCGACGACGCCCTGTGGGGGCGGCTCGCCGCCGAGTTCACCCGGGAGCAGCTGCTCGACCTGCTGATGCTGGCCGGCTGGTACCACGCGATCAGCTTCGTGGCCCGCGCCACCCGGCTCACCCCGGAGCCGGGGACCCCACGCTTCGAGGACTACCTGCCGAAGAGATGACCGACGTCAGCCGGTGCACGTCCCGCGCCGTCCCCGTCACCCCGGACAGGAAGCCCTGCGCGCGCGGCGACGCGTTCTCCGTGAGCCAGGACGGGTCGATGTCGCAGACCGCCACCTTCACCTCCGTGCCCGCGAGGGCGAGCGGCAGCGTGTGGACGACCGTGGAGGGGAAGCTGAGGATCGTACGGCCGATGGGGCCGCGGCGGGCGATCAGCTCCAGGGGCAGGTCGGGGCGGACCACCTGGAGGCCCGTCTCCACCGCGAGCCGGTGGAGCTTCTCGGAGCTCTCGCGGCGGTGGGCGAAGTAGCGGGTCGCCCCGTGGGTGAGGGAGAGCGCCCGGACCGCCTCGACATAGCGGTCGGGGTCCACCACGCCCGTCTCGACGAGGGAGGTGCCGACCAGGTCGGCGCCGCGCGTGATGCGGGGCGGGCCGAAGCGCTCCCTGGTCCAGGCGAAGGCGTTGACCGTGACGTCGACGCCGGGCGGCACCTGGTCGATCGGCATGGCGGAGAAGACCTCCACCGTGCGTGACGCGCCGGGGGTGAGGCGGCGCCGTGCCGAGGCCGAGACCGGCGCGAAGACCAGGTCTCGTGGGCCGGGGCGGCCGCCCTTGCGGTGCCAGCGCACCAGGCGTTCGCCGCGGGCGAGCTGGGAGATGAACTCCATCGTCGCCGTGCCGTCGTCCACCACGACGAGGGAGCGGGCACGGGTGATCGTCAGGAGCAGTTGCACGTAGCGGGAGAACGGGTCGCCTATGACGATCCGGTCGGCCCTGCGCAGCGCGCCCGCGAGGCCTCCTATCGTCTGGAAGGGGGCGCTCGCGCCGCCGCGTGCCTCCTCCCAGCGCACCTCGACGCCCTCGTCGCGGGCGAGCTGCGCCATGCGGCGCAACTGTCCGCGGGTCATGGGGTCGTTGGGCGACAGGACGACGACGGTGAGGCCCCCGGTCGGGCCGGTCGCGGCCGCGGCGTGCGCCCACTCCAGGACGTTGAGCAGCTGGACCGGGCTCTCCACGAAGGCGAGCGTGGTGCGCTCGGGCGCGGCTGCCGCTGCGGTGTCGGCGGCTCGGCCGACTCGGGGGCTCATCGTCGTCTGTCCGTCTCCCGTTAAGGCGGGCCGGGGGCTCAGACCGCGACCTGCTCGGTGGCCGCCGAGGAGTCGGCCTCCGCGACGACGCCCGCGACGCGGCGCAGCTTCTTCATCGGGCCCAGCTCCGACTCGTACACCTTCTTGACGCCGTCGCCGAGCGAGGCCTCGATGGTGCGGATGTCGCGGACCAGGCGGGTGAGGCCCTGCGGCTCGACGGAGGCGGCCTGGTCGGAGCCCCACATGGCGCGGTCCAGGGTGATGTGGCGCTCGACGAAGGTGGCGCCGAGGGCGACGGCCGCGAGGGTGGTCTGGAGGCCGGTCTCGTGGCCGGAGTAGCCGATCGGGACGTTCGGGTACTCCTGCTGGAGGGTGTTGATGACGCGCAGGTTCAGCTCCTCGGCCTTGGCCGGGTACGTCGACGTGGCGTGGCAGAGCAGGATGTTGTCGGAGCCGAGGACCTCGACGGCGTGGCGGATCTGCTTCGGCGTCGACATGCCGGTGGAGAGGATGACCGTGCGGCCGGTGGCGCGCAGGGCGCGCAGCAGCTCGTCGTCCGTGAGGGACGCGGAGGCGACCTTGTGGGCGGGCAGGTCGAACTTCTCCAGGAAGGCGACGGCCTCGGTGTCCCACGGGGACGCGAACCAGTCGATGCCGCGCTTGGCGCAGTGCTCGCTGATCGCCCGGTACTCGGACTCGCCGAACTCCACGCGGTGGCGGTAGTCGATGTACGTCATGCGGCCCCAGGGGGTGTCGCGCTCGATGTCCCACTGGTCGCGCGGGGTGCAGATCTCCGGGGTGCGCTTCTGGAACTTGACCGCGTCGCAGCCGGCGTCGGCGGCCACGTCGATGAGCGCGAGGGCGTTCTCCAGGTCACCGTTGTGGTTGATGCCGATCTCGCCGGTGATGTACACGGGCCGGCCGGGACCGGCCGTCTTCGAACCGAACCGGCGCAGGCGGGAGTTGGCGTCGAGGGGGGTGACGGAGGTGAGGGTGCTCATGGCGGGAACTTTCCTTAACTGTGGAGGGAGTCGAGAGAGGGGCCGAGGATCCAGGTGGCGATCTCTCGGATCGCGCCTTCACCGCCGGGGACGGTGGTGACCGCGCGGGCCGCGTCGCGTACGACGTCGTGGGCGCTGGAGACCGCCACGGGCCAGCCCACGAGGGCGAAGCACGGGAGGTCGTTGACGTCGTTGCCGACGTAGAGCACGCGCTCGGGAGCGATGCCCTGCTCCTCGCACCACTGCTTCAGTGCGAGGTCTTTCCGGTCGATGCCGTGCAGGACCGGAAGCTTCAGCTTCGTGGCGCGCGCGGCGACGACCGGGTTCTGTTCCGTGGACAGGATCAGCATGTGCAGGCCGCTCTTGCGGAGGGCCGCGATGCCGAGGCCGTCCCCGCGGTGCACGGAGACGAACTCCCGTCCGTCGGAGTCGATCAGCACCCTGTCGTCGGTCTGGGTGCCGTCGAAGTCGAGGACCACCGCGTCGATGTCGGCGGCGGTGGGCCGGGCTTTCGCGTGGCCCGTGTCGAAGAGGGGGGCCAGCGCGCGGGCCCGCGCGAGGTCGTGCGGGTCGTCGACCTCGAGGACGCGGGCCGGGTCGGTGCGGACCGGCTCGGTGTGGCCGAAGAAGCGGTGCTTGTGGGTACGGAAACCGGCCGCGTCCATCGCGTAGGCGGCGCCGGTCTCCAGGAGGTCCTGGGGGCGGTCCTGGCGGCGCGGGCGGAACGACTTGTCGTGGTTGACGCCGTAGCCGCCGCGGGTGCGGGTGGAGTTGGCGAGCGTCGCCGTGCCGCCCACGGAGTCCGTGCGCTGCGCGGGAACATCGGCCGTGCCGTCCGTGCCGTCCGCGTCGTCCGCCGCGTCCCGCCAGATGAAGCCGTGGAAGGGGGCGACCGTGACGGCCGTGTCCGCGCCGTTCTCCACGACGGCGGCCGCCACTCCGTCGATGTCCTCGCGGGTGAGGAAGGGGCTGGTGCACTGCACGAGCAGCACGACGTCGACGCGGGCGCCGTGCAGGGCCTCGTGGGCGTCCATCGCGTGCAGGACGGCGGCCTCGCTGGTCGCGGTGTCCCCGGCGATCGCGGCGGGGCGAAGCACCACCTCGGCGCCTGCGGCGCGGGCTGCCTCGGCGATCACCTGGTCGTCCGTGGAGACCACGACGTCCGTGACGAGCCGGGCGCCCAGGCACTCCCGGATGGCACGCGCCACCAGCGGCACGCCGCCGACCGGCGCGAGGTTCTTGGCGGGCACACCCTTGGAGCCGCCGCGGGCGGGAATAACGGCGAGGACTCGACGGACCGGCGTACTCGCTGGGCCGGGGTGGGACATGGGGGCTCCTGGGAGTGGGAGAAGGTCGGGGGAGGTCGCGGCGGGCCCGTCCGCCGTGGGGCGGCCGCGGGAGGTCACAGCGGGCTCCGCCGCCCGGTGACGGTCGTGGGAGGCCACAGGGCGCCCCTCGGCCGCAGGACGGTCGTAGGAGGTCCCAGCGGGCTCCTCCGCCGCGGGAAGGCCACGGGAAGCCACAGCGCGCCCGTCCGCCACGGGACAGCCGCGGGGAGTCGCAGCGCGCCCCTCGGCCGCGGAACGGTCGTAGGAGGCCACAGCGGGCTCCTCCGACCGGTGACGGTCGTGGCGGGTCGCAGCGGGCTCCTCGGCCGCGGGGCGGTCGTCGCGGGTCACAGTTCGCCCATCCGTCGGATGACGGGGGCCACGCGCTGTACCCCGTGGCGGTAGGCCCCGCGGGCCGCGCGGCGCACGATCTGTCGTACGGGGCCGGGGTCCCTGTCGGCCGTGGGGGCGCCCGGCAGCGGGGAGCCGTCGGGGCCGAGGTGGTGGCGGGCGAGGATGCCGGGCAGATAGCCGCGGGCGGTGGTGAGGCCGTAGTACGGCTTCAGGGGAGGGATGCGGCCGGCCGCCGCGTCGGCGAGGAGGTCGGTGACCTTCCGCCTCGCCTCGTCGAAGGCCCGCTCGTACGCCCCGTCGGCGGCGACGCCCTGCCGGGCCAGCCACCGCTCGTCGGGCACGGGCAGGTGGCCCGCGTCCAACTGGTCCCAGGAGGCGAGGCATCCGGAACCGGTGAAGTGGTGGTTGCCGAGCGCCTCGCGCACCCCGAGGTCGGTGAGGACGGCGGTGGGGATGCGCCGGTGCAGGGATTCGAGGGCGGCCGTGGAGCTGACGGTGACCAGCAGGTCGGTGCGGTCCAGGACCTCGCCCATGTGCCCGTAGACGAGGCGGCAGTTGGCGGGCAGTCCGCCGTCGATCCGCTGCGCCAGCTTCTGGTAGGGCAGCTCCTCGATGTGCGTGGTGTGCTCGCCGGGCTTGCTGCGCAGCTTGAGCAGGACCTCGCGGTCGGGGTGCAGCCGGGCGTGCTCGGCGAGGCGGCGCAGCAGGTAGGTGCGGTGCGCGGCGCTGTCCGGGACGGAGGGCTGGGCGGCGAAGACGACGGTGTACGGGTCGTTCTCGGTGCGGTAGGGCGCGCCGCCGAGGAACGGCAGGGCGGCCTCCGTGACCGACGAGGCGTCGGCGCCCACCCCTTCGTACACCGCGCGGAAGCGCTCGGCGTCCTGGCGGGAGTTGGCGAGGACGACGTCCGCCCCGTGCCGCAGGAGAAGGCCGTCGGCGAGCTTCTCGTAGACGACGCCGACATAGCCGGTGACGACGACGGGACGTTTCTTGGCGGCGCCCGTGAGGCGGGCGTCCTCGGTGACGCGGGCGAGTCCGTGCAGCACGGCCTGGACCGCCCCGCCCACCAGGGCGAGCACGATCACGTCGGGCGCGTCCCGCTCCATCCCGCGCAGGAACTCGACGACGGTGACCTCGCGCAGGGAGTCCGCGCGCACACCCACCTCTTCGAGCTGCCGGGGCGTGGGGGTGGCCCGGCCGCGGAGCAGGTACCCGCTGAGTCGGTGACCGTCGGACTCGGGCCGACTGTCCGATACGATGCGGTTCGCGGTAAGAGCGCCCCATTTCCATCGCGTATCGGAATCGGCGAGCACGGCCACCCGCAGCGGGTTTCGGTTACTTGCTGGCACGTCCCAGACGCTAGGAAGCCATTTCGATTCGCGGCCCAACTCAGGTGCAACAAACGGTTAACAGCATGCCGACGAATGGCTAATCGGCCCGTGAAACGCCTTCCCGGCAGCCCGGTTAACCATTCCGCCACGCGTCGTTCACCTGGCATCCCACTGCGGGTCGAGACGAATGACGGACCGACACCTAACGTCACCCTCGTGGTTAAGCTCTCCGTCATCGTGCCGTTCTACAACGTGCAGCAATACGCGCCCGACACCTTGAAGAGTCTGCGCGCGAACGCGCGCGACGACTTCGAATTCATTCTCGTCGACGACTGTTCGCGCGACGAGACCCCGGACATCCTGGAGCGTGCGGCGCGCGAGCTTCCCGGCGCCGTCCACCTCAGACATGAGAAGAACGGAGGGCTCGCGACCGCCCGCAACACGGGCCTCGACGCGGCGCGCGGCGAGTACCTCACCTTCCTGGACGGTGACGACTGGCTCGCTCCCGGCTACTACGAACAACTCCTCGCCTCCATCGAGGGGTTGGGCTGCGACTTCGTCCGCACCGACCATGTGCAGTGCACCGCGCGGGCCCGTTCGGTCCACCGGGTCCCGCACGGCAGGCGCGGCGTCGTGCTGGACCCGCGCGAGGTGATCCTCCCCGCCGACCGGTCGACGTCCGTCGACTACGCGTACGCCTGGGCGGGCATCTACCACCGCCGGCTCGCCGACGCGGGCCTGCTGCACTTCACCGACGGCCTGCGCACCGCGGAGGACCGGCCCTGGATCTGGCGGCTGCACCGCGAGGCGGAATCCTTCGCCGCGGTGGGCCTTCTCGGCGTGTTCTACCGGCGCGGGGTCGCCTCGTCGCTCACCCAGATCGGCGACGTACGGCAGCTCGATTTCATCAAGGCATTCGACCAGGTGGTACGGGAAACCGCGGCGGACCGGGACGCCGACAGACTCCTGCCGAAGGCCGTGCGCACCTATTGCGCGATCATCTCCCACCATCTGGGATCCATCGAAAGGTTCGAGCCACCCGTGGCGCGCAAATTGAAGTCAATGAGTGCGGCCGCGCTGAAGCGGATGCCGCAGGGCGTGCTGGACGACGCGCTCGACTCCATGGACGTCCAGCGGGCGACCCGGCTGCGCAGGCTGCGCCGCCGGCCCGTGTCGCCGGAGGTGGCCGCGTAATGGCGACCCAGATCTTCCTGGCGTCCACGCTGTACGGCGCCGCGACGCTCGCCGCCGCCCTGGACGCCGACCGCTTCGGCCCCGCCGACCGCCGCATCCTGCTCATCAGCAACAACGCGGCGACCCCGGAGACCACGACCTCGCTCGACGCGATGCCGGGGTTCGCGCGGCTGCGCGGCCGCTTCGACGACGTACGCTCCTGGAACGAGGCCATCGCCCCGTTCCACCCCGGGGGTTGGTCCCCGCGCGGCGACGACGTCGTGCTGTGGGAGCGGTACGTGCGGATGCTCTGGGATCTCGGCGACGACGACGTCGAGCTGGCCGTCGAGTCGATCCAGGTCAATCCGGCGCTCGCGCTCACGCAGATCTTCACCGGCGCGCCCGTCGACGTCTACGCCGACGGCCTGATGAGCTACGGCCCCACCCGCAACAAGCTCGACCCCCTGGTGGGCACGCGCGTACGGCGCCTGCTCCACCTGGACCTGGTGCCGGGGCTCACCCCGCTGCTGCTCACCGAGTTCGGCGTCGAGCCGGAGATCGTACCGGCCGACGCGTTCGTGAAGGTGCTCGCCGAACTGGCTGACGAAGAGGCTGAGGCGGCGGGCGACGCGCTGCCCAGCCTCGACGCGCCCGTCCTCGTCCTCGGCCAGTACCTCTCCGCCCTCTCCATCCTCACCGCCGAGGAAGAGGAGGAGCTGCACGTCCGCATGGTGCGCGGCGCCGCCGGACTCGGGTACACCCAGGTCGTGTTCAAGCCCCACCCCACGGCGCCCGCCCGCTGGTCGCGCACCCTGGAGAAGGAGGCGCGGGCGATCGGCGTCGAGCTGACGGTGCTCGAATCGCCCGTGCTCGCCGAGGTGCTCTACCAGCGGACGCGGCCCGCGCTCGTCGTCGGCTGCTTCTCCACGGCGCTGGTCACGGCATCCGCGCTCTACGACCTGCCCGTCGCCCGCACCGGCACGGACCTTCTCCTGGAGCGCCTCGCGCCCTACCAGAACAGCAACCGCGTCCCCGTCACGATCGTCGACGCGCTGCTGCCCGAGCTGACCGACCGCGCGGCGGTCTCGGAGCGGCGGGCGGGCATGGGCACCGGTGAGCTGACGAACCTCCTCAAGGCCGTCGGCTTCGCGATGCAGCCGCAGATCTACCCCCGGCTGCGCCCCGACGCCGAGCGCTATCTCGCCCGGAACCTCTCCGCCCGCACCTGGCGCTACTTCAAGCGGCGCCGCCTCACCGCGCTCGCCCTGCCCGGTGCGCTGCCCTCGCAGCTCGCGTTCATCCCGCGCAACGCGGCGGTACGTCGTGTCGCGCGCCGCGCCCGTTCGGTGCGGCGCTCCATCAAGCGGACCGCGCTCGGATGACGGCCCCCGCACAAACGCTCCCGCGCGCGTCCCCGGGAGCGGGCACCTCGGCGCGCACGGCCACGCCCACAGCCACCATCGTTCCCGCCCGCGCGAAGCCCCGGCTGCGCGCGCTGGACGGGCTGCGCCTGGTCGCCGCGCTCATGGTCGCCGCCTACCACTACGGCGGCCGCGACGGCGAGATATCCAGGGCCTGGGGCAGCTCCCCCAGGCTCCAGTTCCCCACCGCCCACGAGTGGTTCGCGTACGGCTGCCTCGGCGTGCAGATCTTCTTCGTGATCAGCGGCTTCGTCATCTGCATGAGCGGCTGGGGCAGGCCCCTGCGCTCGTTCTTCGCGTCCAGGGCCTCCCGCCTGCTGCCCTCGTACTGGGCGGCGATCGTCCTGGTGACGGCGGTCTTCGCGCTGCCGGTCGTCGCGTACGACGCGGTCTCGCCCAGCGACGCGCTGGTCAACCTCACCATGCTCCAGCAGCCGCTCGGCGTGGACCGGGTGCTCGGCGTGTGCTGGACGCTCTGGGCCGAGCTGCGCTTCTACGCGCTGTTCGCGCTGTGTGTCGTACTGCCGGGCGCGACCCGCGCCCGGGTGGTGCTGTTCTGCGCGGTGTGGACCTTGGCGGCGGCGGTCGCGGCGACCGCGGACCTGCCGCTCCTCGACCTGGTCCTCATGCCGGAGTACGCCCCCTACTTCATCGGCGGCATCGGCATCCACCTCGTCCACCGCGACCGCGGCGACCTCACGGCGTGGGGCATCGTGGGCGTGAGCTGGCTGATCGGCCAGCACTACGCGGTCTCCGGGCTCTGGCACGCGCCGAACCCGGACTTCTTCTCGTACCGCTCCTCGCTCGTGATCATCGGGGTCGTCACGGCGGGCTTCGCGGCGGTGCTCCTGATCGCGCTCGGCCACCTGGACCGGGTGAACTGGCGCTGGCTGACGGTCGCGGGCGCCCTCACCTACCCCTTCTACCTGGTGCACGAGCACCTGGGCTGGGTGGCGGTTCAGGCGCTGCACCGGGGCCTCGGACTGCCGTCGTACGCGACGTTCGCCCTGACGATCTCCGGGATGCTGGCCCTGGCGTGGCTCCTGAACCGGTACGTCGAGGAGCGGCTGACGCCAATGATCCGCAGGGGCCTCAATCGGAGCCCGACGCCCCCGAAGTGAGGAGCGTCGCCCCGATCCCCGCCACGACCGCGGCCAGGCCCGCCTCGAAGCCGCGGTCGTGGCCGCGGAACATCTCCTCGCCCGCCGCCGCGGCCAGCGGATAGGCGGCCAGGCGCTCGGCGCGCGCCGCGAGGTCGTAGCCGCTCTCTCCGCGGCCGGGGCCGGGGGCGGTGGCCTGCTCCTCGATGACGTACCCGATGGTGTAGCCGTACACGGTGAACCAGGCGCGGGCGGCCGCGTCCGGTGCGAAGCCCGCCGCGACGAGCGTGCGCAGGAAGGTCTCCAGGGGGGCCACGTACGACAGGTCCGTGTACTGGGTGCCGCTGAACACCTTGGCGCCGTCGCGGTAGCGCAGCAGATGGCCGCGCAGCCCGCGCATCGCGCCGGTGAGGGCGCCGCGCCAGTCGTCGGCCGGCATGGCCAGGAAGTCGTCGGCCATGCGCCGCATCATCTCCGTCGCCATCTCGTCGAGCAGCGCCTGCTTGTCCTTGAAGTGCCAGTACAGGGCGGGCGCCTTCACGTCGAGGCGCTGGGCGATGGCACGCAGGGTCAGCCCTTCGAGGCCGGTCTCGTTCAGCAGGCCGAGCGCGGTGCGCGCCACGCGGGTGCGGTCCAGCTTCGTCGTAGCCACCTTGACAATTTAACACCGTTAAGCTCAGGCTCTTCCACATGGAACTTAACAGCGTTAAGGACGTCGGCCCGTGTGTGGAGAGCGACGTGCTCGTCGTGGGCGCCGGTCCCACCGGGCTGACCCTCGCCTGCGACCTGGCCAGGCGTGGGGTCCGCGCCCTCGTCGTCGAGCGGGCTCCGGTCCTCTTCCCCGGCTCGCGCGGCAAGGGCCTCCAGCCGCGCACCCTGGAGGTCTTCGACGACCTCGGCGTGGCCGACGCGGTCCGCGCGGCGGGCGGCCCGATGCCGGTCGGCATGGTGTGGCGGGGCGGGCGCCGGCAGGGTGAGTACCGCATGTTCGACGAACCGGAGCCGACGGAGACCGCCCCGTACACCGAACCCCGCGTGCTCCCCCAGTGGCGCACCCAGGAGATCCTCCTCGCGCGCCTGCGCCGGCTCGGCGGTGACGTCGCGTTCGGCACGTCCGTGACCGGCCTGACGCAGGACGCCGCGGGGGTCACGGCCGCGCTGTCGACGGGCGGGACGGTGCGCGCGGCGTACGCGGTGGCGGCGGACGGCGGCCGCTCCACGCTGCGCCGGACGCTCGGCATCACCATGGCGGGCGAGACGGTGGACCCGAACCCGATCCTGGTGGCGGACATCCGCGTCCCCGCGCTGGACCGCGACAACTGGCACATGTTCCCGGCCGCCGACGACAGCGGCCTGTACACGGCGATCTGCCCGCTGCCCGGCACCGACGACTTCCAACTGACCGCGCGGTTCCCCGCCGGGACGGCGCCCGACCTCTCCCTCGCGGGCGTACGCGGCCTCGTCGCCGCCCGCACACATCTGCGCGGCGACGACGTCACCGAGGTCCGCTGGTCCTCCGACTTCCGGCCGCGCGCGGCACTGGCGGACCGTTTCCGCGAAGGCCGGGTGTTCCTCGCCGGGGACGCGGCGCACATCCACTCGCCGGCGGGCGGCCAGGGCCTGAACACCAGCGTCCAGGACGCCTACAACCTGGGCTGGAAGCTGGGCGCGGTGCTGCGGCACGGAGCGCCCGAGGCCCTGCTCGACACCTACGAGGAGGAGCGGCTGCCCAACGCCGCGCGCATGCTGGGCCTGTCCACCCGCATCCACCGCGGCGAGGCCCGCCGCGGCGCGGCCACCCGGCAGCTCGGCATCGGCTACCGCGAGGCGTCACTGGCGGTGGAGACCCGCGAGGGCCTCACGGAGGAGGCGCTGCGGGCGGGCGACCGCGCACCGGACGGGCCGTGCGGTTCCGGGACCCTGTTCGACGCGTTCCGGGGTCCGCACTTCACGCTGCTCGCGGTGGGCACGGACGCGGAGCTGCCGTCGGTGGACGGCGATGTGGTGCGGGTCCAGCGCGTACCCGCGTACGAGCCGTACGGGAAGGGCCTCTTCCTGATCCGGCCGGACGGGTACGTCGGGTGGGCGGGCGAGGAGGCGCGGGATGACCTGGTGGAGTACCTGACGCGATGTGCGGCGTGACCTCAAGTCCGCGATGTGCGGCTTGACCTCAAGCAGACTTGAGGTCCTACCTTCACACCCATGACGACCTTCACGTACTCACACAGCGACGCCGACCTCCTCAACCAGCCCATCGGTTACTGGAGTTCCGCCACGGCCACAGCCGTGGTCACCCACATCCGCACCGCCCTGGCGGAACTCGGCCTCACCCAGCCCCAGTGGTGGGTCCTCAACCAGCTCGTGGACGCACCGCCGGAGGGCCGCGACGGCGCCGAGGTCGTGGCGGTCCTGCGTGGCTACCTCGAAACCGGCGACAGCTCCCTGCGGCACAACATCGGCGCCCTGCACGACCGCGGGCTGCTCACCGAGGACGCCGCGGGCCGCCTCGCCCTCACCGACGCGGGCCGCGCGCTGCGGGGCCGCGTGGCCGAGCGGCAGCAGAGCATCCTCGCGGAGATCCGTGAGGGCATCACGGACGAGGAGTACGTCCGCACGCTGAAGGTCCTCCAGCGGATGATCCACAACGTGGGCGGCTCGGCCTGGCACCACTGAGCGAACGCCGGGCCCGGCGGCCTCACACGCTGCTGAGCGACAGCTTCACCGCGAACCCGATGAACAGCGCGCCCGCCGCCGAAGTGGCTCCCGCCGAGAGCCTCTTGCGGCGGCGGAAGGCGGCCGCGAGCTTGGTGCCGCCGAAGATCAGGACGGTGAGGTAGAGGAAGCTCGCGATCTGTGCGAGGACGCCGAGTACGACGAAGGAGAGCGCGGGGTAGGCGTACCCGGGGTCGACGAACTGCACGAAGAAGGCGATGAAGAACAGAATCGCCTTCGGGTTGAGCAGACTGATCACCAGCGCCCTGCGGAACGGCCGCTCGGCCGCGCCCTCGCCCCCGCCGCCCGCCGGGTCCGCCCGCGCCGCCCTCTCGTGCCGCGCCCGCCACATCGCGAGGGCGGCCCGCAGCATGCCGACCGCGAGCCACGTCAGATAGCCGGCGCCCGCGTACTTCACGATCCCGAAGAGCAGCGCGTTGGCCTGCAGCAGCGAGGCAACGCCGGCCGCCGACAGCGTCATCAGCACGGCGTCGCCGCACCAGACGCCCGCCGCGGCGGTGTAACCGGTGCGTACGCCCCGGCGCGCGGCCACGGAGAGCACGTACAGCGAGTTCGGGCCCGGCAGCAGAATGATCAGGACGAGGCCCGCGAGATAGGTCGGAAGTTCGGTGACACCCAGCATGGGCGGAGTTTCGCACGGGCGTACGACATCGGGCGCGGGATATCCGGAAGACGGCCCAAGCCCGCCGTCACGCCCCTCGTCGTCTCAGAACGCGTCGACCGGGACGTACGCCCCCCACACCTCCCGCAGCGCCCCGCACACCTCGCCCACCGTCGCGCGGGCGCGCAGGGCGTCCTTCATCGGGTGGAGGACGTTGGCCTCCCCCTTCGCCGCCGCCTGGAGCGCGGCGAGGGCCGCGTTCACCGTCGCCCCGTCGCGCTCCGCGCGCAGCCGGGCGAGGCGGGCGGCCTGCCGGGCCTCGATGGCGGGGTCGACGCGCAGCGGCTCGTAGGGCTCCTCCTCGTCGAGCTGGAAGCGGTTGACGCCGACGACGACGCGTTCGCCGCTCTCCGTCTCCCGCGCGATGCGATAGGCGTTGCGCTCGATCTCGCTCTTCTGGAAGCCCCGCTCGATGGCGTGCACCGCGCCGCCCAGATCCTCGACCCGCCGCATCAGGGCAAGCGCCGCCGCCTCCACGTCGTCCGTCATGCTCTCCACGACGTACGACCCTGCGAAGGGGTCCACCGTCGCCGTCACGTCCGTCTCGTACGCCAGTACCTGCTGGGTACGCAGGGCCAGCCGGGCCGACTTGTCGGTGGGGAGCGCGATCGCCTCGTCGAAGGAGTTGGTGTGCAGCGACTGGGTGCCGCCGAGGACCGCGCCCAGGCCCTGGACGGCGACCCTGACCAGGTTCACCTCGGGCTGCTGCGCGGTGAGCTGGACGCCCGCGGTCTGCGTGTGGAAGCGGAGCATCAGGGACTTCGGGTTCCGCGCGCCGAACTCCTCCCGCATGACCCGGGCCCAGATACGCCTGGCGGCGCGGAACTTGGCGACCTCCTCCAGGATCGTCGTACGCGCCACGAAGAAGAAGGACAGGCGCGGCGCGAAGTCGTCCACGTCCATGCCGGCGGCGACCGCCGTACGGACGTACTCGATGCCGTCGGCGAGGGTGAACGCGATCTCCTGCGCGGGCGAGGCGCCCGCCTCCGCCATGTGGTAGCCGGAGATCGAGATGGTGTTCCACCGCGGGATCTCGGCCTTGCAGTACTGGAAGATGTCCGCGATCAGACGCAGGGAGGGCTGCGGCGGGAAGATGTACGTACCCCGCGCGATGTACTCCTTGAGTACGTCGTTCTGGATCGTCCCGGTGAGCCGGTCCACCGCGATTCCCTGCTCCTCGCCGACAATCTGGTACATGAGGAGCAGCAGCGCGGCGGGCGCGTTGATCGTCATCGACGTCGAGACCTTGTCCAGCGGGATGCCGTCGAACAGCACCCGCATGTCCTCGACCGAGTCGACGGCGACCCCGACCTTGCCGACCTCGCCGTGCGCGAGGGGCGCGTCGGAGTCGTGGCCCATCTGGGTCGGCAGGTCGAAGGCGACCGAGAGGCCGGTCGTGCCGTGCTCGATCAGCTGCCGGTAGCGGGCGTTGGACTCCGCGGCGGTGCCGAAGCCCGCGTACTGACGCATCGTCCAGGGCCGACCGGTGTACATCGTCGGGTAGACACCGCGCGTGAAGGGGTACGCACCTGGGGTGCCGAGCTTCCGCGCCGGGTCCCAGCCCTCCAGGGCCTCGGGGCCGTACACGGGTTCGATGGGAAGTCCGGACTCCGACTCGTGTGTCATGCGTCCAGCTTGCGCCCGGCTCCCGGACGCGTCACGCGCGGCAAACCGGGAAACACTGAGAAGTGTTGTCCAGGAGCTCAGGGGGCGTGATGGGCAGAAGTGGAACGGGAAAGCCCGGCATGGGGAAGCCCGGCATGAGGAAGCCCCGCATGGGAAAGGGCGGCCTGGGTAAGGGCGCGCTCTCTGTGGGGGCCGTGACGGTGCTCGCGCTGGTCGCGGGGTGCAAGCCGGTGGTGGTCGACCCGGATGGCGGGCGGCCGGGTGAGGAAGGGGCGCGGGGCGCCGGCGCGAAGCCGCACGTCTCCGCCGCGCCGACGCTCCCCCCGCCCTCGCCACGCGCCTCGACGCGCGCCTCGACCGCGCCGCCCCCCGCACCGGCCCCTCCAGCCCCCTCGGCCTCCCGGCCCAGCGCTCATCCCGCGCCCGCCCCCCGGACGCTCATGCGGGCGGGGGAACGCGGCGGCAAGGTGCGGGAGCTACAGGCCAGGCTCCGGCAGATCGGCTGGTTCCGCGTGCACCCCACAGGGACGTACGGCGCGCACACCGCCGGCGCGGTCAAGGCGTTCCAGGGCAAGCGCGGTCTGCCCGCCACCGGCAGGACCGACACCGTCACCTGGCAGCGGCTGCTCGGCATGACGCGCGAGCCGACGCGGGACGAGCTGTACGCGGGCGGCGGCATCCCGCCGGCCAAGCCGGACAAGCGGTGCCTGACCGGCCGGGTCCTGTGCCTCGCCAAGAGCAGCCGGACGCTGACGTGGATGGTCGACGGCAAGGCCGTGTCGACGATGGACGTACGTTTCGGCTCGCAGTACACGCCGACGCGCGAAGGCACCTTCAGCGTCTACTGGAAGTCCCGGCACCACGTCTCGACGCTCTATGACACGGCCATGCCGTACGCGATGTTCTTCAGCGGCGGCCAGGCGGTGCACTACTCGGCGGACTTCGCGGCCAGGGGGTACGCGGGCGGTTCGCACGGCTGCGTGAACGTCCGGGACGAGAGGAAGATCGCGAGCCTCTTCGCCCAGGTGCGGATGGGCGACCGGGTCGTCATCTACAAGTAGTCCTACTGGTGACAGGGGCTACAAGTAGATCTACTGGTGACAGGGGACAGGGATACGAAAAGCGGCGTGGGCGGGATCGGGGGAACGTATCCCGCCCACGCCGATGGCACGGAGCCGAAGGTACGGGGGGAACCCCCGGCTCGTGCGCGGGCCGATGACCAGTCGGCTCACTTCTTACTGCGTCACCAGGTCGAAAAACGTCACACCTTGCGGCGGGCGGCGGTTCGTCCCGTCCGGATTCAGCGTCAGCGCAGGGCCGGAAGGGCGCTGTACGAGCCCGTGGGGGTCGGGGCGGGGAGGGCCGGGGGCGGGACGGGGGCGCCGCCGGTGTCACCGCCGGAGCTGCCGTCCCCCTCGCCGCCCGAGCCGTTCTCGCCGTCGCCGTCGCCGTTGTTCTCGTCACCGCCGCCGCCGTTGCCCCCGCCGTTGCGACCGCCCTGGCCGCCGCCGTTGCGACCGCCCTGGCCGCCGCCGTTGCCCTGCTGGCCGCCGCCGCCCGAGCCGCCGAGGACGCGGCCGCAGAACTCCTCCACCCGCGAGTGCCCCTTGGCGGCCTCTTCGAGGCGGCGTCGCTTCTCGCCCTGGAGTGCGCCGCTGCGGTGGTCGCGGCAGGCGGCCACCACCCTGCGGTACCAGTTCTTGCCGCCGTCGGCGCCGGGCGTGCCCTCGTCCCCGGGCAGCCGCGTGGCGCCGTCGGAGTGGTCGCCGCCGGCCTCCGCCTCGGGGGGCGTATGGGTCCGCGGCTCGCGCGTGGGCCCGTCGTCGGGCGCCGTGGTGTCGTCCGGCAGCAGCTCCTCGGAGGGCTGCCGGGCCTCGTCCGACGGGGAGACCCGCGGCTCTTCGGGGGTGGAGGCGACGGGCGAGGCGGACGCGGCCGGGCTCGGCCCGTCGTGCCGGCCGAACGGCGAGGGCAGCACGCCCGTCCCCGCGGCCACGGCGACACCGCCGACCATGCAGCCCGCGAGCGCCGCGGCGAGCCCGAGGCGCACCGGTCTTCCCCAGCGGCTCGGTCTCGGCCGGTCGGCGGCGCGGCTCCTGCGTACGGTCTCGGCGGCGGCGGCCTCATGGGCGGACGTCGCGTACGCGGCCGAGCGGTGACCGGCCTCCGCGGAGTCCGAGCCCGCCGCCCGGGCGGCACGGAACGCGGCCAACGCGGCGGCCTCGCCCGGGAGTTCGGCAGAAGCGGCGCCTTCGCCGGGGGCGTCCGGGCGGTCCGTGGCGGCCAGGGCGCCGAGCGCCTGGGCGAGCCGGTCGGCCTGTACGCGCGCGTGAGGGTCGACGCCTTCGAGGGGCTCGCCGCGCAGCAAACGCTCCGCCGCGTCGCGGTCCAGCCACTTGTCCTGCTCGTCGGCCATCACATGTCCTTCTGCGTCCGCGTACGCGATTGCGTCACACCGGCGGACGTCACCGCGCGGCCGCACGGTGCTCTCTGCGGGTCTCTTTGAGGGTCTCTCTGCGGGTCTCTCTGCGGGTCTCTTTGAGGGGGTACGGCGCCGAGCGCGCCAGGGGGCTCCGCGGGGTCCGCGGGGTCCGCGCCCAGCAGTTCGGCGAGCCGCTTCAGGCCGCGGTGCGCCGCGGTACGGACGGCTCCGGGGCGCTTTCCCAGCGTCTGGGCGGCGCTCTTGGCGTCGAGACCCACGACGACTCGGAGCACGACGGCCTCGGCCTGGTCCTGCGGCAGCTTCGCTATCAGCGCCAGCGCCTCGCCGGTGGCGAGGGACTCCATCGCCTCTCCGGCGGTGTCCGCCTCCCCCGGCCTCCCGGTCAGCTCCGACTCGTCGCCGCCTATCGCGGGGCGGCGCCCACGCATACGTATGTGGTCGAGGGCGCGGTTGCGCGCGATGCGCGCCGCCCAGCCCCGGAACCGGTCCGCGTCGCCGCTGAACCGGTCCAGATCACGCGCTATCTGAAGCCAGGCCTCGGAGGCGACGTCCTCGGCGTCCGGGTCGGCGACCAGCGTACGTACGTATCCCAACAACCGTGGGTGCACAGCGCGGTACACAGTCCGGAACGCGGTCTCGTCCCCGTCCTGTGCCGCAAGCACCGCGGCGGTCAGCTCCGCGTCGTCCCCCAGCACTCTCTCAATCCTGCCACTCGGAGATCTGCGCCCGGCCCCGGCGCGAAGCAGCACGCTACGGCCTTGTCCGGCCCCACGTCCATGTTTGTACAAAGGGCAACTAGTGGGTGACAGAACGCGGTGTGACAGAAAACGCACGGGCGGCGCTGAAGGGAGTACGGACCGCACGCGGTTCGTACCGTGTGCCGGCCGGGGCCTCTCCTGTGGGGGGTGGCGGCCCCGGTCGGTTCCCCGGTATACCGCTCCAGCCTGCGGTGATGCGCGACATCCGAGGCCAGGGAGTGGGAAGTCCTGAGTGGCGCCCGCGCCGACATTCGTGACGTAGGGTGGAGTCACCGACGCGGGGTGGAGCAGCTCGGTAGCTCGCTGGGCTCATAACCCAGAGGTCGCAGGTTCAAATCCTGTCCCCGCTACGAGAACCGGCCCCTTCCGACGTGAGTCGGGAGGGGCCGAAGTATTTGGAGCGCCGCCGCCGCGGTGCCGCCCTCGCCGTGCCCGCTCCCAGGCGTGAGCAGCGCGGAAACCGGCCGTCGGCCTTGCGGGGAGCGCTCCGGTCACTTACTGCTTGGCTCCGTTCTTGCCTTTGCCCTTCGATGTCCCCTTGTCCTTCGACGTCCCCTTGCCCTCGGTCTTGCCCTTGCCCTCGGTCTTGCCCTTGCCCTCGGACCTGCTCTTGGCCTCGGACTTGCCCTTGCCCTTGCCCTGAGGCGGCTTGCCCTTTGCCTTGGGCTTGGCTTCGTCCTTCGGCTTCCCCTTGCCTTTGCCCTTCCCCTCGGGCTTGCCCTTGCCCTCGGTTCCCGGATTGGCCTTTCTCTCGGCCCTGGGCTTGCCCTTCCCGTCGGGGCCGGGATTGTCCGTCCCCCGCACCCCGGGCTTCCCCTCGCGCCCGTCCCCGGGAAGCTTCGGGGTTTCCTTCGGGAGCCCGGAGCCCTGCCGTGAAGGGAGCCTGCGGTCCGGGGTGTCCGTCGTTCCGGTCGTCGGGGGTGATGAAATCGGCCGGGGGCGGTTCTCGTGGGGCGGGTCGTCGGAGAGGGTGCCCGAGGCCGCGAGTGCTACGCCGCCCAGGAGACCCCCGGCCAGCACGACACCCCCGGCCGCCCGCAGCGAGAAGCGGACGCGGCGGCGCTCACGGGGGCGCCAGTCGTCGCGGCGGCGGGTCCGCGCGCCGTGTGCGCCCGCGTCGCGCGCCGCGCGGAACGCCGCGACCGCGTCCCTCTGCGCGTCCGCGTCCACCCCGGCGTCCGCGCCGGACCGCACGGCCTCGGCGAGCACGTCGAGGAGAGAGGGACGGTCCCGTGCACCGTCGGGGCCCAAGGGTTCGTCTGCGTTCATCTCGACTCCCCCAGCGTGCCAGGACCGTCATCCGTCACACCGTCGCCGTCGAGCCCCAGCCGCTCGCCCAGCTTCTTCAGGCCCCGGTACGCGGCCGTCCGCACCGCCCCGGGGCGTTTGCCGAGGACGCGTGCCGCCGCCGGGCCGTCGAGGCCGACGACCACCCGCAGCAGTACCGCTTCCGCCTGGTCGCGCGGCAGGGTCGCGACCAGGGCGAGCACCCGCTCGGTCGAGACCGCCTCCAGGGCCGACGCCGACGTGCTGTGCGCGCCGGGCAGTTCGAGCAGGTCCTGTTCCAGCGCGGAGGGGCGCGGCCGCGCCTTCTGGCGGCGCAGGTGGTCGAAGGCCCGGTGCCGCGCGATCGTCGCGGTCCAGCCGCGGAAGCCCGCCCCGTCCCCCCGGAACCGGCCGAGGTCCCTGGCGATCTCCAGCCAGGCCTCGGCGGCGACGTCCTCGGCCGCTTCGCCGTCCGTGCCGACGAGGCCGCGCAGATATCCGACGAGTCCCGGCTGGACGATCCGGTACGCGACCGCGAAGGCCGCCTCGTCGCCTTCCTGGGCCGCCACTACGGCCCTGCCCAGCTCCACGTCGTGCGCCCGCGCGCGACGCGGCTCCCCACCCTGGCCCAACGCTCTCCCATCCGGCCGAACGCGGCACGGTCAACTCTGCCGATGCCCCCACGGTCACCAGCGTCGCAGAGCGCGGAAATGTCACAGTGCGGGGGCGTGCGGGGGCGTACTTCCTCGGCGCGCTCAGACCTCGAACAGTCCGCCGCCCGCGCCGCCGGGGCTGATCCGCGAGATGTCGACGGTCAGGGCGGGCGCCGGCGCCACCGCGGCGACCGGCTCGTCGTAGTCGGACATCCGCATCTTCATGGTCTGGTCGCCACCCGAGAACATGCCGCCGCCCTTCGTCGCCTCGACGCCGAGGATGTACGGCTTGCCCGAGGCGGCCACGTACACGTTCGTCTCCTCGCCGTCCTTCTTCTCGACGAGCGGGGTGACGTCCGTGCCGTACCGCCGGGCCGTGGGCCGGGCGGTGATGACCCCGCCCAGCTCCGGCGTGCCGATCTTCTCGGTGATCTTGTCGAGGTCGCAGCTGCCCATCGGCATCGACGGGCCGCCGCCGGTCGAACCCACCGGAATCTTCAGATACTTCCCGCGCGCCAACGCCGTCCGCTCGCGGACGCGGGCCGCCGTCTCGGGGCCGCGCAGCTCGCCCATCTCGCGGATCGCGTCGAGCGCGTCGTCGTTGAACCGTACGTACGTCGCACCGCCCGCGATCATGATGAGGTCGCCGCGCTGCGTCGGGCCCGAGTCGAAGGTGCCCGTGCAGTTGCTCTGCCGGTCCATGTGCAGGGAGACCTTCTGGTGTCCCTTGGGGGTCACCCTGTCGACGCCGATGCGCACCGTGTCGGCGGTTCTGAGCAGTTCCATGCTTTTCAGGGCGAGTTCCCTGCCACGCGCTTCGTCGCGGGACGCGGGCTCCGCGTCACCGCCGGCACGACCGGCACCACCGGAACTATCGGCCGTCGAATCCGCCCGGCCCATCTCTTCCAACGTGCCGCCGGAGTACGTCACCGAGCCGTCCGAGCCGCAGGACACCAGCGTGCCCGCCGCCGTGCCCATCGCGACGGAGAGCGCGGCCACCCGCATCCACCGTCTGCGTGTCCCCGCCCGGCCGTTCACGCGACGCGCCATCTGTTCCCTCACCCGAGTCACCCGAGTCCCCGCCCACTCCGCCGCTCCACCAGTTCACAACTGTCACACGAGCCAGCGCGTTCACGGGGCCCCGCGTCACACCTCGGGCATGCGGCAAACATCACGCGGCAAAACGCCCTCACGGGTACAACCCTTTGCCCGCCATGCCGGTCGTAGGAACTCGCTTGGTCACTTGCTTGGTTACTTGCTCGTTTACTTGGAATTCGCTGAGGGGTGGGGCAATTGAGCCCGCGCAAACCGCGTGAAAAGGCGCGTACCACGCATGCGTACAGACCACTGAGTCTCCAGCGCAGAGCGTGGCTGACGATCGGTGCCGTCGTGCTGGGAGGTGCGGGGGCGGTGACGTACGCGGTGGCCGACCCGGGCACCGACGGCCGTACCGGCGCCGATCCCCGCGCCAAGCGGCCGGTGAGCGTGCACGACCTCGCACTGAAGGGCGACGGCGCCGCGAAGCGGGAGCTGCCGCGCACGTCGACCGAGCAGTTCTCGCTGCTCGGCGTCTCGTGGAGCGGCGCCACCGAGGAGCTGAAGGGCAGCGCGCAGGTCCGTACGCGCGCGCTCGGTTCCGGCGAGTGGAGCGGCTGGCGCGGCCTGGATCTGGAACCGCATCCGCCGGAGAAGGCGGAGGCTGAGGCGGAGGCGGGCATGCGTGCCGCGTCCGAGCCGCTGTGGGTGGGCCCCTCGGACGGCGTGGAGGTCCGCGTCGTCGCGGCCGACGGCACGGCGAGTACGGGGCTTCCCGAGGGGCTTGAGGTCAGTCTCGTGGACCCGGGTGTGACGTCCGAGGAGGCGAAGAACCCGTCCCTGGACGGCGGCGCGACCGACGCGTCCGGAAGCAGAAGCAGCGGCAGCGGCAGCGGCAGCGGAAGCGAGACGCCCTCCTCCCCGCTCCCGTCCGACACACCGGCACCACCAAGGACGCCACCGACGCCCCCGATGCCCCCACCGTCCACCGTCACCCAGCCACCCATCATCAGCCGCGCGGCCTGGGGCGCCGACGAGTCACTCGTCGAGGGCCCGCCGGAGTACATCGACAAGGTCAAGGCGGTCTTCGTCCACCACACGGTCGGCTCGAACGACTACAGCTGCGCCCAGTCCCCGGCCCTGGTCCGCGGCCTGCTGGCGTACCAGGTGGAGACCGAGGGCCAAAGCGACCTCGGTTACAACTTCCTCGTGGACAAGTGCGGCCGCGTATTCGAGGGCCGCGCCGGCGGCGTCGACATACCCGTGCGCGGCGCGCACACCCACGGCTTCGACGGTGACTCGGCGGGCATCGCCGTCCTCGGCGACTTCGAGGGCGACCCGGCGACGGGCAGGCCCGCGGGCAGGCCGACCCGCGCCGCCCTGGAGTCGGTGGCGCGCGTGGCGGCCTGGAAGCTCGGCCAGTACGACGGCAGCCCGACCGGCAAGGTCACGCTGACCGCCTCCGACGACACGGGCGTGTGGAAGAAGGGCGAGCAGGCCTCGCTGCACACGGTCTCCGGCCAACGCGACGCCCAGGCGGCCTCGGGCCCCGGCAAGAACCTGTACGCCCAGCTCGGCGAGATCCGCCGCTACGCGGGCGGCGCGGGCCGGAACTCCGCCGTCCCGACCGGCGACTTCAACGCCGACGGCATCACCGACCTGGTCGCGGGCACCCCGAAGGCGTCGGGCGACCGCGGGCGCCTCACCGTCATACCCGGCGGTCTCGACGGCCCGGTGGGCGGCGCGAAGATCTCCCTGACGCAGACGAGCACCGGCGTCCCCGGCGTCTCCGAGCGCGGCGACGAGTGGGCGTCCGCCACCGCGTGGGGCGACCTGAACGCCGACGGGTACGCGGACCTCGTCATCGGCGCCCCGGGCGAGGACGACGGCTCGGGCAACACCGACCGCGGCGCGGTCACCATGCTGTACGGCCCGTCCTTCACGTCCGGCACGGACATGCAGCTCTCGGACGACTTCCACTACTCCAAGGCCAGGTTCGGCTCGGCGGTCGCGTCCGGCGACTTCAACGCCGACGGCAAGGCGGACGTCTTCGCGGCGGCGACGGGCACGGGCGGCTCGTGGGCCGCGCGGCTCGACGAGGACCGCGGGTCGGGCGGCAGCCTCACCTCGCGGGACACGGCGATCTCGTACGCGGACGCCGCGTCCGGCGACTTCAACCGCGACGGCTACGCGGACGTCGCCCTCACCTACCGCGACCAGGCCGGCAAGGGCAAGGTCACCTGGTTCCGGGGCGGCCGCTCGGGCCTGAGCCGGGTCGGTGTCCTCTCCGTGCCCGGCGGCCGCTCGGTCGCCGTCGGCGACGTCAACGGCAACGGCTACGACGACCTGGTCATCGGCCAGCCGTACACCGCCGAGTCGGGCGCACGCGCGGGCGGCCAGGTGACGGTGGTCCCGGGCACGTCGACGGGGTTCACCACGGCGGGCATGAGGACGGTCGACCAGGCGACCAGCGGCGTGGTCGGCGCGGCCGAGTCCGGTGACGCGATGGGCTGGTCGGTCGCGGCGGGCGACTACAACGCCGACGGCTACGCGGATGTCCTCACGGGCGCCCCCGGTGAGGACATCACCCGCTCGGGGGCCAGCCGCAAGGACGCCGGTACGTCGCTGCTCCTGAAGGGCTCCTCGTCCGGCCTCACCGGCACGGGCGCGAAGGCCTTCTCGCAGGACGAGCCCGGCGTCCCCGGCTCCACGGAGTCCGGCGACCGCCTCGGCTCCTCGGTCACGCTGGCGGACCTGTCCGGCTCCGGCCGCGCGGACCTGGCCATCGGCGTCGACGGCGAGGACGCCGGCGACGGCACGATTCTCCAGCTGGACAGCGGCGGTTCGGGCGTGCCCGGATCGAGCGGCGTCTACTACGGACGTACGACGCTGGGGACCCCGGCAGGTGCCCGTCTGGGCCAGACGCTGACGCCGTAACAGCTCACGCGCCGCTCCCCGGGCCGCCCCGGGAGCGGCGCCTCACGTGTCGCTGGGCACCCGGCAGTCCGCGGGCTGGGCCTTGCCCTCCGGCCAGCCGATGCCGACGTACCGCAAGTCCTCGGTACGCGGGTCGAGTTCGACCACGGCCACCGGCTTGTCGTACGCGTTGCCCGCGTTGGTCAGACAGATCCAGCCGCTGGTCCCGCGGACCCGGTTGACCGCTTCGAGGCGCTGCCACATGTCGGAGACCCGTTTCAGCGGCGGCACGGTGCCCTCGGTCTGGGCGTTGGCGAGCAGCACGGCCTGGGCGATGGTGCGTGTGCCGTCGTACACCAGCATGGTGCGGGAGTCGTCCAGGCGTACGTCCCCGATGTCCCCGGCGCTCCCCTTCTTGATCAGCGCGCGCAGCTCGTTCAGCTCCTGCTGGGGTTCCGTGAAGCGGGCCGGGCGCTCCTTGGCGCCGTCCTTGTGGCTGAGTTCCCGGTTCCAGGCGTCGGGGTGGCCCGGGGCCGCGTACTGCACCGTGATGACGGGTTCCTTCCCGCCGCCGCGCAGCCTGTCCCAGTCGTCGCCGCTCATATAGCGGTTGAGCGTGGCCGCGCCCGAGCCGCTGACGATCGTGTACTTCTTCCCCCTGCACTGCACGTCGGCCAGCTTCAGGGCGAAGAGCCGCAGGTGGACGGGGCGGCCCGCGAAGTAGACGTAGTGCGCCGAGGACTGGCAGATGTTCTGGGCGATGAGCGTGAAGTCGTTGCCCGTGTCCCCCGGGTCGGTGATCGAGGGGGACTCGAAGGGCTGCTCCTTGGGTCCCGGCGGTCCCTTCTCGTCGCGGCTGAACGCCTTGGCGAGCGACTCGTTGTAGATGTCGTGCGGCCGCTTGTCCCTGACCAGGACGGTCTGGTCGTCGTCCAGCTTGCCGTGGAAATTGGCCAGCGCGTCCGCCTGCTGGCGGTTGGTGGGGATGATGCGGGCGAGGCCGGGATAGGGGTCCTTGCCGGTGCTGTTCTCCGGATTGGCGAGTTCGTCGGCGCTGACGCGGGCGGCGAGGACGGGGATGTGCAGCTCGTTGGTCAGGCGTTTGATGGCTTGTTTCGTCGCGTTCAGGCTGAGGTTGAAGCCGGTCACGGCACGGAGGTTGTCGCGCTTGTCGGTCGACATGTCCGCCAGTTGGTCGACGACCTTCTCCTGCTGACCGTACGCGTCACCGGGGTTGGCCAGGACCAGACGCAGCAGGGGCGTGCTCTCCTCGCGGTTCGCGCGGTACTGGGCGAGGTAGGCGCCCTGGATCTCGCTGCGGAGCTGCTTGCGCTCGGCGGCCATGTCGGACTGGAGCGGCAGCATCAGGGCGACGGTGATGTGCGGCTTGTCGCCGACGAACTCCTCGTTCTCCTTCGCTATCGCGCGGGCCACCTCGGTGATCTCCGGGGTGCCGAAGTCGTAGCCGGTGCCGTTGACACCGATGCACTCGCCGTCGTGCTTCTCCACGCCGGTGGCGCAGCTCTCGGTCTCCTGTTCCCACGGGCGCGGCAGGAAGAGGTAGGCGAGTACGCCCACGGTCACGAGACCGAGGACGGTGAGGATCTTGCGCCTCAACGTCGCCCAGAACGTGTTGTACAGCCAGTCCCTGAACCCTCTCAACGCCGCTGCCCTCCCTCTCCGGACGGTGACTTCCGGTGACGTGCTCAGCCGAACCCGATGTGCTCCGTGCACCTGCACCGCTTCAGCGGCTGCTTGTCGTCGGCCCGGTCCCCCCAGTCGCGGGCCACGTGGACGAGGAACGCGGCCCCGTCGGCCGCCCTTGCCGCGTCGGCCCCTTCGGGCCCCTGGTCCCGTACCGCCTCGTCGGCGACCCCCGCCAGTTCCTCGCTCAGCTCACGCAGCGGGCCGCGCAGGGCGCCCGGCACGGTCTCGTCCAGCGGCCGGGTCCGCTCCTCGCTCAGCCATGCCGCGTGCAGCAGCCGGTCCACCTTCCGGCGCCGGGTGTCGCCGCGCACCTGGGTCTCGCCGAGCGCGTGCGCGAGCCGGTCGTCGGGCGCCCCGATGAGGGGGGCGTCGGCGATGGCGAGCAGCTCCCCGCACCAGTCGCGGGTGGGGCGGTCGAGGAAGGTGTCGGAGAGGTAGCGCGTGACGAGTTCCGCGCCGTCGGAGGCCAGCAGGTGGTGCATGCGGTGTGCGGCGGCGGTCACGAACAGCTCGTCGGGGTGGTGGTCGCCGAGGTCGCGGTAGTGCCCTTGCAGCAGGGCGTGGTCGGCGTGCCAGGCGGCGCCGTCGGCGCGCATCCGGTGGAGCCTGCGCATCAGCAGGCGGCGCAGGCCCAGGTCGCCGATGAAGTGCCGGGGACAGTGCGGCCAGCCGCTGTCCTCCAGGAGCTCGGCGATGCGGTACGCGGACAGGCGCTCGTCGCGGCCCTCCTGCGCCGCCCGCATCAGGGTCTGGGCGCACTCCGCGTCGTGGGCCACCGAGAGGTGGCTGAGCAGGTCCAGCCAGTGGCCCCGGTGCTCCGGGGGCAGCTCCTCGGGGAGCTGCCGGACGACGAGTTCGTCGAGGAGTACGTCGGCCACCGGCCGGTCGGCCACCGGGCGCCCCTGGTCGTCCTCCCCGGCGGGCACGCGGGCGTCGAGCAGCGCCCAGTCGCCGCAGTCGGCGGGCTCGTCGAAGGTCAGTGACGCGGTGGCCTCGCCGAGCCGCGTCACGAACAGCGGGCGCCCGGCGCTGAGCCGGTGGATGCCGCTGTCGATCCGGAGCCGCGTGGCGTTGCCCGCGCCTTCCTGGCGGGTGCGCAGCCTGCCGGTCTCGGCCTTCTGCTGCTCGCGCGTCAGCTTGGGCATGCGTACGAGGAGGACGCCGCGCCACAGTGGTGCGTGGTCCGGCACGTGCGCCGCCGGACGGCTCCACTCGGGCAGTCCGCCGAGGACCGGCTCCCACACGGCCGGGGTGGCCGGGGAGTTGCCCGCGTGCCGCAGGAAGCGGCCGCCGTCCTCGCGGCGCGCGGTGGCGAAGACCATCAGGCGGTCGTGGCGCCCCAGCTCCCGGTCCTCCAGGGTCGGCTTCACCAGCTTCCTGCCGAGCGGGTTGTCCGCGTGGTCGAGCAGCAGGGCGGGGCGGCCGACACGTGTCAGGCGGCCGTGGACCGAGCGGTAGGCGGCGTCGACATCCTGCCGCAGGGCTCTGAGCAGGAAGTTCTCCGCGATGCGGCGGGATTCGAAGCCCTGCTGGAAGTCGGCGGCCAGAGCACGCAGCCCGGCGCGCGGCTGGCCGCCCGCTCCGGGGTAGTCGCCGTAGGTCTCGGCGAGGGCGGCCTTGCCCTCGGCGGATGTCCGCGCGAACAGCCCTTCGATCAGGGCGTTGACGAACGGCCCGACCACGGGATCGACGATCAGTCCGCCGACGAAGCCCAGATAGTTCTGGGCCGCCCCTCTGACCACCCCTCGCCAGAACGAGCGCGGCGGCAGCAGCTCGTCGAGGCGGCGCACCTCGTCCACCAGGGCGGCGGGGTTGGCGAGGCCGTCGCTGCCCGCGGCGGCGGCGAGTCCCGCGTACAGCCGGGGCACGGCGATGGCGCCGCCGTCCCCGTCCCAGTCGCCGTACTGCAAGGCGATGGTGCGCAGCACCTCGGTCACCTCGGAGCGGCTGCCGGGCCGCTGCTCGGCCTGTTCGCGGCATTCGGTCCGGGCGCAGTCGACGTACGCGGTGGGGACGCGCGGCCCGAAGTGCCGCCGCACACACCTCAGAAGCCGCCCTTTGCCCATTCCGGGCCCGCCCACGAGAAGGACCACCGGCAGATCGGGCCCGAAGAGCGGTTCCTTTTTGCGCCCGGCCGCGGTCTTCCCGAGCAGCCGGGCGACCAGGCCGCCGTCACCGAGCAGCTCTTCGAATCCGAGTTCATCAGGCACGGGCGCTCTCCGCGGCCATGGCGGCCAGTTGGTCAATTGGTGGCACGCCAGGTTAGCCAAGCCCCCGGACTTTAGGGAGTCTTTTGAAAACCCCCTGGAATTCGGCTGATTCACGCTTACGCACCGGCGCGCCGACGCAACCGGCGTCAAGGAAATCGCCGGTTTAGGGGGCACGGGGCTGTTCGGTATCTGCGCCGCATTCACCACGTACGGCTCGCGGGGAGGCGAGTCGAGCCGCACCCGTCAGCCGCGCCTCAGCCCCTGCTCCCGCTCCCGCTCCCGCTCCCGCTCCCGCCGCGACACCACCGCCCGCAGCACCCGCCGTCCCTCCATGGAGACGTCCAGCGCCTGCCGCAGACCGCCCGCCGGCCCCGCGCCCTTGTTGGACAGGAGCTCCAGGATCTGCACCTGCCGCCGGAGTTCGGCCGCGACCAGCGGCGTCATGCCGTCCGTGCGGCCCTCGCAGCGCGCCGCCACCGTGCGGGCACCGCCGGTGGGCGCGGTGTCCAGCAGGCGGTGGACCTGGAGGGCCGCGACGGAGCAGCCGTCGGCCCACTCCCGTACCGCCGGGCCCGAGCGCGCTGCGGGTACGGCGTCGAGCATGCGGCGGGCGAGCGCGACGGCCTCCTCGGAGGGCCGGCCGGGGGTGCCCGGCGCGGAGGTGAGCGCGGCGCGCGCCTCGGCCAGCGGCCCGCCCCAGTCGGCGCCCTCCGCGAGTCTCGCCCACAGCGGCCGCAGCAGTTCGTCCTCGCCGCCGAGGACCGGCACGCAGCGGTCGAGGCAGGCGAGCCCGCTGGCCGCGAGGCCTCGCTCGTCGGCCTGAGCGATCAGCTCCACCAGGCTCATGCTGTATGTCTCCCGTCACGGACCTACCTGCGCTTCATCCTTACTGCGCGCGCTGCCCCGGGAACGTCACTGCACGTCAATGCCGCGTCACCGCGGTCATCACCGCGGCCGTCACCGCGGCCGTCACCGCGGCCGTCACCGCGGCCGTCACTGCGGCACGACGCCGAGCCGGTCCAGGAAGCGGAAGAAGAGCTGCTCCGCCGACGGCTCGGCGTCGGCGTTCAGCACGTCGAGCAGCGCGGCCGCCCGCACCGTCCTGCCCGACTCGGCGGCCCAGGCGACCGCGCGTCCGGCGGCGTCGCGCGGCTCCAGGAAGTAGTCCTCCACGGTCAGCTCGCCGTCGCCGAGGTACGCGGCCATCGCGCGCCGCGCCAGGCATGTCGTCCACGCCCCGCTCTCGGGCGCCGCCGCCTCGATGACCACGCAGTCGCTGTCCATCACGTATCCGAAGAGCGCGGGCGCGCCCGTCTCCAGGGCCAGCGCGTTCATGTTCCCGACGTCGCGCGCGCCGTCGCCGCCCGGCACCTCCCACACCTGCCAGCCGTCGGCCCGCCGGTCGAGGAGGGCGAGGTCGTCCCGTACGCCCGCGAGCGCCGTGGACTCCGCGAGCGGCCGCTCGCTCCTGCCCACGACGTAGTAGCCCCAGTAGCCCATGCGCGTCCCCCCGCTGTACTCCGTACCGACCGCGTTCAAGCCGTTCTGCCCACTCCGGTGGCAGTTCTCCCCTCCTGGCCGAATACACCACGCGGTTACGCGAGTTCGCCACCGGAAGGGGGCGATCACGGAGCGGCGAAGGGCTCCGGCGCCGGCTGCGCCAGGGGCGGGCCCAGCCTGGCCTTGCGGTCCTGCATGCGCGTGAGACGGAGCACGAAGACGATGGCCAGCACGGCGGCCGCGATGTCGAGGGCGTCCGTGAGCATCAGGCCGTTGACCGCCGACCTGATCTCCTCGGCCTCCTCGGCGTCCCCGTACGTCCGGGACGCCCAGCGGCCGACGAAGATGTTCACCACCCACAGCGTCCACCACGCGTTGATGAGCGGGTGCGGGCCGCGCGCCGCCGACGGGTCGAGCGTCAGCGTACGGTCCAGGGCCACGGAACGGTCGCCGCTCGCGTCCCAGATGTCGAGGGCGATCCGCCGCGGGAACCAGAGGTTCACGACCGGCACGAACCAGCCCCACACCGTCCAGCCGCGCGTCTTCCGATGGATGTACGGCTCGAACACCTCGGCGTTCACGCGCACCCGGCGGAACCAGACGAGGAAGACGACGCAGGTCGCGATCAGCGCCACCATCTGCGCGGACCCGCTGTGCGCGTACAGCACGTCGGCGTGCTCCGCCTCCCGCTCGATGTCCGCCCCGTACTCGCCCGCGATCACATCGTTCATCACGTCGCGCATCACGGTGCCCGCCCACAGCGCGTACAGGTCGATGGCGATGACGACGCCGAGCAGCACCGCGACGGCCCGGCCGAGCCCGACCGGCGAGCGCAGCCAGGCACCGGCCGGGGCGGGCGGCGGGACCGGCGGCGGCGCGGACGCGGCGGCCGCCTGGACGCAGACGTCGCAGAGCCCCTGCGACGTCGTCGCCGTGTTGAACTGACATGACGTGCACAGCATTACTGAGCGACCCCCCACGGGTTCACGGGCATACGCGAGCATGGATTGACAGAACACAATGGATTGACAGAACACATACGAAGAGCCGCCCGTGTCCCTCCCCAGGGCGCGCCCGGCGGCTACCGGCGGCGGCTACCGGACGGTATCAGCGAGTTTGACGAAGTCATTCCACGAAAGCGCGGGCCTTCTCGGGTCCCACAGCTTCTGGACGGTGGCCCGCAGCGGCATGCGGATGCCCTCGGCGACCTGCGCCTGCGTCTGCGACCCGGCGAGATCGCACCAGACCGCGAACGACCCGCCGAGGATCTGGTCGTCGTACTCCTCGCTCACCGGCCGCGTGCCGCGGATCACCAGCGGGGTCCAGCTCTCGTAGATCCGCTGTCCGGTCGGGTAGCGGAAGGCGTTGGGCTGCCCGAGTACGTAGTAGAGGTACTCGTCGTTGTAGTTGACCAGCTCGCGCCCGGCCTTGAGATACTCCACGGGGTCGCGGGCGCCGATCTCCTTGCCCGTCCAGTACGCGACTTCCAGGTCGTCGGCGGGCTGGACCTGGCCGCCGCGGAAGAAGCCGTCGTTCCACGCCTTGAGCTTCTTCTCGTACGGGCGTACGGCCTCGGCCCGGTCGTTGAGCCAGTCCGTCGCCAGGTCCTGCACACGGCCCTCGGGCCCGTACCGCTCGCGGGCGGCGGCGGCCAGCCGGGGGTAGGACGCCTCGGGGTTCTTGACCATGAGGGCGCGGTATTCGTCCGCGCCGAGATGCCAATAGCGGCCGGGGAAGAGCTCCGCGTACTCCTCCAGGAGGTCGTCGACGATCTCCGCCGCCTCCGGATCGGTGATGTCGACGGCGCCTGGCGTCGCGGTGCCGCGGGCGTCGCGGAGCTGGAGCGAGGGGTGCTTCCGGATGACCGCGCCGAGGTGACCGGGCGAGTCGATCTCCGGCACGACCGTGATGTGGCGGCTCGCGGCCAGCTTCAGGATGCGGCGGACCTGGGCCTTGGTGAGGTGGTCGGAGGAGACGATCTCGGGGTGCGAGTCCGACTCGATGCGGAAGGCCTGGTCGTCGGAGAAGTGCAGGCCGAGCTGGTTGTACTTGAGGTCGCCCAGCTCGCGGACGCGGTCCTCGATCCACTCCGCGTCGAAGTGTTTGCGGGCTATGTCGATCATGAAGCCGCGCTGCGGCTTGGCGGGCCGGTCCCTCACGACGCCCTCGGGGGCCGTCCGGCCCGCCTTCACCTCTTGCTTGAGGGTGCGGGTCCCGTAGAAGACACCGGCCTCGGCGGGGGCGGTGATGCGGACCCTGCGGTTCTTCACGGAGAGGGTGTACGACTCCGGGTCCGCGTCCTCGTCCGGGGCGAGCGCCAGTTCCACGTCCCCCCGCCGGGGCGTCTTCTCACCGGCGTACTTCAGCCGCAGCTCTCCGGCGAGCAGGCGGCCCTCGTCGGCGAGATCCTGGTGGCGGACGACCACGCGGCCCGCGTTCTCCTGGGGGCGCCAGCCGGGGCCGCGGGCGGCGGTGTGCTCGCGCACGGCGGGGATGGTGGCCGGGGCCTTCGACAGGGGGTACCCCTTGCTGGGCCCCGGTGTGCGCGACGCGGTGGGCTTTCCGGCCGAGGGAGGCGAATCCGCGGGTTTCGTCCGGCCTCCACCCGCGTCTGCGCCGGGCCAGAACGCCACGGTCAGCGCGACGGCTCCGGCGACGACGACGGCACCGCCGGCCGCGACGGGCCCACGCTTCACCGCCGCCTCCTCAGAGGGTGCCGGTGCGATGGCTCGGCGCCCCGGTCCTGCCTCTGCGGTGCATGGGATCGGCCGCAACCTCCACACCCCGAAAAAACCCGGCCGCTCCGCAGCGGCCTCCCCCACCCACGCACCCGTCCACCCGGTATCACAAGCCACCACCGCCTGGCGAAGCGAACACACCCACCGGACAACTCGAGGTAGACGGGCGGGCGGGCAGGAGCAACCCGCAATACCTCCCACCACCCACCCGCAGATCGAACACGCCCACCAGGCAACCCCAAGCAAACGGGCGGGTGGGCGGGAGACGCCCGCAGCGCAACCGACCACCCACCCGCAGACCGAACACCCACCCCAGACCCAGCACGCCCACCGGGCAACCCGAGGTAAACGGGCGGGTGGGTGGGAGACACCCTCAGCGCAACCGACCACCCACCCGCAGATCGAACACGCCCACCAGGCACCCCCAGGCAAACGGGCGGATAAGCGCCCCGTCGCGCGGCGCCGGCGCACGTCCACGTCCGCCCCCACCACCCCGCACCAGAAGTCACAGCCATACCGCCACGCTACGACGCGCCCCCGCGAGGCGCCCCCGCGAGCCCCCGTCAACCCGCGAAGCGAATCTCCCCCATCCGAGTGAAAATTCGCTCACCCACCGGACGTCTCTCTCCGCCCCTGGCTAGCGTTACGTCCCCATACGCACCGTCCAAGTCCCGTCCACGCACCGCCCCCAACAAGACACACGCACCACCCCGCCCCCGGCCCAGGAGCACCCGCTGTCCCCGCACCGTTCCCCCCGATCCCCCGGCGACGCCGCCCACGCCGCCGCCCCGGAGGCCACGCCGGAACAGTTGAACCGCGCCACGCCGCACGCGGCCGAAGCCGCGCTGCTCACCTGCTGCGGCAGCCTCCGCTGGGCCCGCCGCGTCGCCGCCCACCGGCCCTATCCGGACCTCGACGCGCTGCTCGCCGCCTCCGACGAAGCGACGTACGACCTCTCACCCGCCGACCTCGCCGAGGCCCTGGCCCGCGAACCCCTCACCCCGCCGGCACCCGACCACGGGGCACCCCACCACGGGGCGCCCCGGACGGCGTACACCACCGCCCCCGGGACGCCCCACGCCACGTACACCGCCGCCCACACCGCCCTCCGCGCCGCCCACGCCGCGTACGAGAGCCGCTTCGGTCACGTCTTCGTGGTCTGTCTCGACGACGTCGCCCCGAACGAGGCCCTCGACCACCTGCTCTCCACCCTCCGGTCACGCCTCGGCAACGATCCGGAGGAGGAACGCGCCGTCGCCGCCGAAGAGCTGCGCCGGCTGGCCCGCGGCCGTCTGACGCGCCTGACCAGGCGCCACACCGCCCAGGGCACTCGCTCGGCAGCGCGCCCTGATAGCCCGTACGTGCCTGTTTGATTGCCTGTTTGATCACACCTGCGGACCCGGCGCAGGGCTACCGACAACTCGTCGATACGATGACGAGCGGCCGGTGGACCGTACCCGGCCGGGCTCGTCCGACAAGAAGCCGGCCGGCCCCAATCCCCGCTCCCGGAGGGTTCTTCCGTGCCGGCTGGAACGCTGTACCGCGGCCGGGAAGGAATGTGGTCATGGGTGGCTCATCGAGTCACCGGCGTCCTCATCTTCTTCTTCCTGTTCGTGCATGTGCTCGACACCGCTCTCGTCCGCGTCTCCCCGGAGGCGTACGACGATGTCGTCAGCACCTACAAGACGCCCCTCGTCGCACTCCTCGAGTACGGCCTGGTCGCCGCCATCCTCTTCCACGCGCTCAACGGCCTGCGCGTCATCGCCGTCGACTTCTGGTCGAAGGGTCCCCGCTACCAGAAGCAGATGCTCTGGACCGTCGTCGGCATCTGGGTCGTGCTGATGGTCGGGGCGCTCTACCCCGTCCTCGGCCACGCCGTCCGCGAAGTCTTCGGGAGCTGACGCCAGACATGTCTGCTGACACCACGCTTGAGAAGTCCGGCTCGTCCGGGGTGGGCCCCGTCGAGGGTGCCTCGCTCTACGACGTGGACCACCCGGCCCCGCTCATCGAGGCGCCTCGCAAGCGCACCGCCAAGACCCCGCGCTCGACCCGCGGCAACTTCGAGATGGCCGCATGGCTCTTCATGCGCCTGTCCGGTGTCGTGCTCGTCGTCCTCGTCCTCGGCCACCTGCTGATCCAGCTGGTGCTCGACGGCGGCGTCTCGAAGATCGGCTTCGCGTTCGTCGCCGGCCGCTGGGCCTCGCCGTTCTGGCAGGTCTGGGACCTGCTGATGCTGTGGCTCGCGATGCTGCACGGCGCCAACGGCCTGCGCACGGTCATCAACGACTACGCCGAGCGCCCGAACACGCGTCTGTGGCTCAAGGGCCTGCTGTACACCGCCACGGTGTTCACCATCCTTCTGGGCACGCTGGTGATCTTCACCTTCGACCCGAACATCCGCTAAAGCCGAGGCGACCTCAGTGAAGATTCACAAGTACGACACCGTCATCGTCGGCGCGGGCGGCGCCGGCATGCGCGCCGCCATCGAGGCGACGAAGCGCAGCCGCACCGCCGTGCTCACCAAGCTCTACCCCACCCGCTCCCACACGGGCGCCGCGCAGGGCGGCATGGCCGCCGCGCTCGCCAACGTGGAGGAGGACAACTGGGAGTGGCACACCTTCGACACGATCAAGGGCGGCGACTACCTGGTCGACCAGGACGCCGCCGAGATCCTCGCGAAGGAGGCCATCGACGCGGTCCTCGACCTGGAGAAGATGGGGCTGCCGTTCAACCGCACCCCGGACGGGACGATCGACCAGCGCCGCTTCGGCGGTCACACCCGTAACCACGGCGAGGCCGCCGTCCGCCGGTCCTGCTACGCGGCCGACCGCACCGGCCACATGATCCTCCAGACCCTTTACCAGAACTGCGTCAAGGAGGGTGTGGAGTTCTTCAACGAGTTCTACGTCCTCGACCAGATCATCGTCGAGGTGGACGGGGTCAAGAAGAGCGCGGGCGTCGTCGCGTACGAGCTGGCGACCGGCGAGATCCACATCTTCCAGGCGAAGTCCGTGGTCTACGCCTCGGGCGGCACCGGCAAGTTCTTCAAGGTGACCTCGAACGCGCACACGCTCACCGGTGACGGCCAGGCCGCCTGCTACCGGCGCGGGCTGCCGCTGGAGGACATGGAGTTCTTCCAGTTCCACCCGACCGGCATCTGGCGCATGGGCATCCTTCTTACGGAGGGCGCCCGCGGTGAGGGCGGCATCCTGCGCAACAAGGACGGCGAGCGCTTCATGGAGAAGTACGCGCCGGTCATGAAGGACCTCGCGTCCCGTGACGTCGTCTCGCGCTCCATCTACACGGAGATCCGTGAGGGCCGCGGCTGCGGCCCCGAGGGCGACCACGTCTACCTCGACCTCACGCACCTCCCGCCGGAGCAGCTGGACGCGAAGCTCCCGGACATCACGGAGTTCGCGCGCACCTACCTCGGCATCGAGCCCTACACGGACCCGATCCCGATCCAGCCGACCGCGCACTACGCCATGGGCGGCATCCCGACGAACGTCCAGGGTGAGGTCCTCGCGGACAACACGACGGTCGTCCCGGGCCTGTACGCGGCGGGCGAGGTGGCCTGCGTGTCGGTCCACGGCGCCAACCGCCTCGGCACCAACTCGCTCCTGGACATCAACGTCTTCGGCAAGCGCGCGGGCATCGCCGCCGCCGAGTACGCGGCGAAGGCCGACTTCGTCGAGCTCCCGGAGAACCCGGAGGAGCTGGTCGTCTCCCAGGTCGAGCGGCTGCGCGACGCCACGGGCACCGAGCGGGTCGCCGAGCTCCGCAAGGAGCTGCAGGAGACCATGGACGCCAACGTCATGGTGTTCCGCACCGAGCAGACGATCAAGACGGCGGTGGAGAAGATCGCGGAACTCCGCGAGCGCTACCTCAACGTCTCGATCCAGGACAAGGGCAAGCGGTTCAACACCGACCTCCTGGAGGCCGTCGAGCTGGGCAACCTGCTCGACCTCGCCGAGGTCATGGCGCAGTCCGCGCTCGCCCGCAAGGAGTCCCGCGGCGGCCACTACCGCGAGGACTTCCCCACCCGCGACGACGTCAACTTCATGCGCCACACCATGGCGTACCGCGAGGTCGGCGACGACGGCACGGAGACGATCCGTCTCGACTACAAGCCGGTCGTCCAGACCCGCTACCAGCCGATGGAGCGTAAGTACTGATGGCAACCCCGACCCTCGACAAGGAAGACGCCAAGCCCGAGGCGGGCTTCGCCGACTCCCCGTACATCACGATCACCCTCCGCGTCCGCCGCTTCAACCCCGAGGTCTCGGCGGATGCCGTCTGGGAAGACTTCCAGCTGGAGATCGACCCCAAGGAGCGCGTCCTCGACGCCCTCCACAAGGTCAAGTGGGACATGGACGGCACGCTGACGTTCCGCCGCTCCTGCGCGCACGGCATCTGCGGTTCGGACGCCATGCGGATCAACGGCCGCAACCGGCTCGCCTGCAAGACCCTGATCAAGGACATCAACCCCGAGAAGCCGATCACGGTCGAGCCCATCAAGGGTCTGACGGTCCTGAAGGACCTGGTCGTCGACATGGACCCGTTCTTCCAGGCGTACCGCGACGTGATGCCCTTCCTCATCACGAAGGGCAACGAGCCGACGCGCGAGCGTCTGCAGAGCGCCGAGGACCGCGAGCGCTTCGACGACACGACGAAGTGCATCCTCTGCGCCGCCTGCACGTCCTCGTGCCCGGTCTTCTGGAACGACGGCCAGTACTTCGGCCCGGCCGCGATCGTGAACGCGCACCGCTTCATCTTCGACAGCCGTGACGAGGCGGGCGAGCAGCGCCTGGAGATCCTCAACGACAAGGACGGCGTGTGGCGTTGCCGCACGACGTTCAACTGCACGGACGCGTGCCCGCGTGGCATCGAGGTCACGAAGGCGATCCAGGAGGTCAAGCGCGCGCTGATCACGCGTCGCTACTGACCCGGCTTCCGCCTGTACGTCACTGTGGGCCCCGCTCCTCCTCCGGAGCGGGGCCGCTTCGTCATCGTCTTCCGGTGCGGGCCAGATGGGGGCGCTCACGGCATGGTCCTCGCGCGCCTGCGCCCGCACGGCGGCCGCCGTCCTACGCTGACGGAATGTCAGATATGTCAGACAACCAGTCGGTCGGCCTGTCCGTTGAGCCCTCCGCGGAGCTGCTCGGCTTCGACAACGTCCTGCTTCCCGTCGGCGACCTCGGGGAGGCCGTCGGGTTCTACGAACGCGCCGGGTTCCCGGTCTCGTTCCGGCTCGACGAGATCGGGCTCGCCATCCTGAAGGTGGGCAAGGAGACCCCGGGCCTACTGCTGCGCGTGGAGGACGGCATCATGCCGCGTACGCCGCCGTGGCCCTCGCCCCGCGTGTGGCTGGAGGTCCGGGACGCCCGGGCCAAGGCGCGGGCGCTCGCGGACGCGGGGGTCGTGCTGCTCGCCGAGCCGTTCTCCGTCGCCACCGGGTGGACCGTGGAGATCGCCGACCCGTGGGGCAACGTCATCGGCTTCACGGACTACCTCAAGCGCCCGGAGCTGGCGCGGAGTTCCTGAAGCGCGGAGTTCCTGAAGCGCGGAGCTAGCGCCAGCCCGCGCCCCCGTCGGCCTCCGCCACCAGCATGATCCGTCGCAGCATGTCGGAGAGCCGCGTGCGCTCCGCCGCGTCGAGCACGCCGAGGAGGCGCTCCTCCTCGTGGCCGAGGACGGCCATCGCCCCGCGCCACGTCGCCCTGCCCGACTCGGTCAGCTCCACGTCGACCCGGCGGCGGTCCCTTCTGGACGGCGTACGGCGGACCAGGCCGCGGCGCTCCAGGCCGTCCAGGCGGCCCGTGACGGAGGCCGGGGCCAGGTCGAGGTCCGCGGCGAGTTCGGAGGGGCTCGCCGCGCCGCCGCGGCCCGCCAGCTTGTGCAGGGTGTCGAACTCCTGGCGGTCCAGCTCGAAGTCGGCGAGCGACTGCTCGCGCACGCGGCGCAGATGGACGGTGAGCTTGCTCATGCGGGTGACCGCGCCCTCGATGTCCGGGTCGAGCGTGGGCAGTACGGGGAGCCACCGCTCGACGTGCCCGTCGGTCCAGTCCCGGGCCGGCTGCCCGTCGGCCGCGTCCTCCCGCTGATCCGCCGTGTCGGGTCCGTGATCCGGGCTCTGCTTTTCCGCCATGCCGACGACACTAACCCCCTCCCCTTCGGCATCGGATATTTCGTTGACGAATACTTCGGAAGCGAAATACTGTCCCCGCATGCCGCTGCTGCTCCCCCGCATCCCGTCGTCTCCGCTGCTGTGCAACCGCCCCTTCCGGCTGCTCTTCCTCGGCCGCACCCTGTCCCTGATCGGCGACGCCGTCATCCCCGCGGCTCTCGCCCTCGCCGTTCTCCGCGCCACCGGCTCCAGCTCCGCGCTCGCCCTCGTGCTCGGCTGCGCGATGGGGCCCCGGCTGCTCCTGCTGCCGCTCGGCGGGGTCGTCGCGGACCGCTTCAACGCCCGTACCATCGCCCTCACCACCGACCTGTTGCGCTGCGGGGTCCAGCTCTTCGTGGGCGTCGAACTGCTGGGCGGCGACCCGCGCTTGTGGCACATCGCGGCGGCCGAGGCCGTCGGCGGCGCCGCGTCCGCCTTCGCCCTGCCGACGCTGCCGCGGCTGATCACCGGCACGGTGACAGCGAAGGACCGGCACGGCGCCAACTCCCTGTTCGGCGTCGTCAGGAGCAGCACCGCGCTCGCGGGCCCCGCCCTCGCCGGACTCCTGATCACCTCGGCGGGACCCGGCTGGGCCTTCGTCCTGGACGCCGCCTCCTTCGCCGTCAGCGCCTGTCTGCTCTCGGCCGTCCGCATCCGCCGCGAGGTGCCGACGGGACCGCACCGCTCCCTGCGCAAGGACCTCGTCGAGGGCTGGCAGGAGGTGCGGCGCCGCGACTGGTACTGGACGAGCCTGATCGCCCACGCCGCCTGGAACTGCGCCGCCGCCGTGCTCATGACTCTCGGTCCCGCCCTCGCCGTCGCGGAGCTCGGCGGCGAGGAGGTGTGGATCGGCATCCTCCAGGCGGGCGCGGTCGGGCTGCTGCTCGGCTCGCTGCTCGCCGGGCGGGCGCGGCCCAAGCGGCCGATCCTCATGGCCAATCTGGGCCTCGCGACGTACGCGCTGCCGCTCGCGCTGCTCGCCGCCGAGGCCCCCGCGCCCGCCGTCATCGCCGCCTACGGCCTCGCCCAGGCCGGCCTCGGCTTCCTCAGCCCCGTCTGGGCGACGTCGGTGCAGGCGGCGATACCGTCCTCGGTGCTGGCCCGCGTCACCTCGTACGACTGGCTGCTCTCGATGGCCGCGATGCCGCTCGGCTACGTCCTGGCGCCGCTCATGGCGAGCGCCTGGGGCACCGCGACTCCGCTGTGGATCGCCGCCGCGGTCGTGGGCACGGCGTGCGCGGGGACGGCGGCGGTGCCGGGCGTGCGCCGCTTCACCCTCCCCACGCGCGCGGACGGACCGGAGCCGGACCTTCCGTCAAAGGAGCCTGGCGCCGTCGGAGCCGGCTAGAGGTCGTCACTGACGGTGGACCGGCGGCGCCCCGCCTCGGGAGTCGGCGCGCGGCTCAGGCGTTTCGCGAGGCCAGTTCCACCACCGTGATGTCCGACGGCGCCCCGACGCGCACCGGCGGCCCCCACGCGCCCGCGCCCCGCGACACATACAGCTGCGTGTCGCCGTACCGCTCAAGACCCGCGAGCGTGGGATTGGCCAGGTCCGCCACGAAGTTGCCCGGCCACAGCTGGCCGCCGTGCGTGTGGCCGGAGAGCTGCAGGTCGACGCCGTGCTCGACGGCGTCGTGGATGACGACCGGCTGGTGCGCGAGGAGCACGGAGGCCCGTGAGCGGTCCCGGTCGCCGAGTGCCTTGACGAAGTCGGGCCCCTCGCCCTCGCTCTCGCCCGCCACGTCGTCGACGCCGGCGAGGTCGAACCAGGGCAGCTCCGTACGGGCGTTCTGGAGTGGGCGCAGACCGAGTTCGCGCACATGCTCGACCCACTGCTCGGCTCCGGAGAAGTACTCGTGGTTGCCCGTGACGAAGTACGCGCCATGCCGCGCCCGCAGCCCGGCGAGCGGTGCGGCGGCCGGGCCGAGGTCCTCGACGCTGCCGTCCACCAAGTCACCGACCACCGCGATCAGATCGGGCTGCGTGGCGTTGATGGTGTCGACCACGCGCTGCGTGAAGCCGCGTCCGAGTATCGGCCCGAGGTGGACGTCGCTGACCACGGCGATCCGGAACCCGTGCGCCCCGCGCGGCAGTTTGGCCAGCGGCACGGTGACCCGTTTCACCTTGGGCCCACGGAGCACACCGTACGTCCCGTAGCCGACGGTCCCCACGGCGGCGGCCGCTGCGGCGCCCCCGACGACACGGGAGACGAAGAGACGGCGGGAGGGGGCGGGGGTCTGGGCGGCCTCTACGGAGACAGCCTCTTGGGAGGGCCCGTCTTCGGAGGGCTCCGCCGCGCCCTCGTCCCCGGAGGGCGTACGTTCCGCCCACCGCCGCACCAAGGGACGCACCAACTCCCCTGCCAGCAGCGCGAGCAGAAGATAGAGCGAGACCGCCAGCCACAGGAAGCCGGGCCAGGCGAGCACCTGCTGGAGCAGGAAGGGCGCACCGGTCCGTTCCGCCACGAGCGCGGCGAACATCAGCAGCGGACCGGCGACGAAGACGACCGTGCCCGCGCGGCGGGCGAGGCCGGGCCCGGCCGTCGTGTCCCGCACGAGGCGGCGCCACGCGTACCAGTGGAGCCCGGCGAAGGCCGCGAGCACGGCGAGGCCCACGAGGACCATGAGGACGGCCACGGCTATGACGTACGGCGCAGAGCGCGGACTCCACGGAACCCGATGGTCCCTACCACCGTCCCCAAGACAAAGGAGACAACGGCGAGCGTCAGGTGCACCCAGAAGTACCCGGTCGGGTCGCCCGCGTCATCGAAGGCGAGCCCGCTGCCGTCCTTCCACAGGTTCTTGACGAAAGTGATCCACGAGACACTAACCAGCACCACCAAAACCAGCAAAAGAAAGCCCAGGTCAGCACTCATGAGCCAAGATCTAGTCATGTCGCCCTTCGTGTCTCCCAACGTCCCAGACAGCCAACTGGACGTGGTCCGCGTCTTCCTGTACGCCCGTCAGTCCTCCGGGCGAACTGACGGGTCCGAAGTCTCAACTGAGGCGCAACTAGCCGCAGGACGAGCGCTCGTGGCCTCCCGATCACTCCAAGGAGTCCCATGGGTCATCGTAGGTGAGTTCGTTGACGTAGGCCGTTCCGGGTGGGACCCCAACGTTGTACGTGCCGACTTCGAGCGCATGATGGCCGGAGTACGCGCCGGCGAAGGTGACGTTGTCGTCGTCAACGAGCTGTCACGCCTCACACGCAAGGGTGCTCACGACGCGCTTGAGATAGACAAGGAGTTCAAGAATCACGGCGTGCGCTTCATGTCGGTTCTTGAGCCGTTTCTAGACACGTCAACCCCTATCGGTGTCGCGATATTCGCACTGATTGCGGCACTTGCGAAGCAAGACAGTGACCTGAAAGCTGAACGGCTCAAGGGAGCGAAGGACGAAATTGCCGCACTGGGCGGAGTTCACTCTTCGTCGGCACCGTTCGGAATGAAGTCCGCGCGCAAGAAGATAGACAAAATCGTCGTCTCGGTTCTTGAGCCAGACGACGAGAACCCGAAACACGTTGAGCTTGTCGAACGCATGGCGAAGATGTCCTTTGCCGGAATTTCAGACAACGCCATAGCAACGACGTTCGAGAAAGAGGAAATCCCGCCCCCTGGAATGGCAGAGAAGCGCGCAACCGAGAAGCGGCTAGCGTCAATCCAGAAGCGCCGAATCCACCCCACAGACAAGCCCATCACATGGCGCGCTCAAACCGTCCGATGGATTCTCAATCATCCCGCTATCGGTGGGTTCGCATTCGAGCGCGTGAAGCGTGGCAAGGCGTACGTCAACGTCATACGACGTGACACAACCGGAAAGCCCCTCACCCCACACACGGGGATCATGAGTGGCTCACGGTGGCTTGAGCTACAGGAGAAACGCAGCGGCAAGCAAAAGCCCGACCGCAAGCCCGCTGCCGACGTAGAACCGACCCTTCTCAGCGGATGGATGTTCCTAGGGTGCGGAATCTGTGACGGGTCCATGGGGCAGAGCCCTGGGGGCACAAAACGCAACGGTGAAAAGGCCGAAGGAAACTACATGTGCTCCAACCCAAAGGGGCACGGTGGGCTGACCGTCAAGCGAAGCGAAATAGACGAATACGTTGCACGGCGAGTATGGCAGCGCCTAGCTACAGCCGACATGGAAGACGAAGACGACCAAACATGGGTGGCAGCGGCAGCGGAACGGTTCGCACTCCAACGCGACCTAGCCGGCGTTGCCGATGACCGGCGCGAGACACAGGCGCACCTAGACAACGTGCGACGCTCCATCACGGACCTACAGGCCGACCGTAAGGCAGGGCTGTACAGAGGCCGCGAAGAGCTTGCAACATGGCGAGCCACGGTCTTGCAGTACCGCTCATACGAAACTGAATGCGTCGACCGCCTTGCCGAATTGGACGAAGCGATTAGCGCCAGCACTCAGGTACCCAACGAGTGGTTCAGCGGCAGCGACCCCCTGAACCCTAAGAGCCCATGGGCAACATGGGACGTGTACGCACGCCGCGAATTCCTCGGGTTCTTCCTTGAGGGTGTGAGTGTTGGCAGGGGTCGTGACCCGGAGACGAAGCGCCTCATCCCGATCAAGGACCGCGTAGAACTCCGGTGGGTGAAGCTGCCCGACAACGATGAAGAGGTCACCGAAGCGAGCGAGGCAGAGCTAGCAAGCCTGTAGGACACAGCGGAAAGGGTCCGATCCTTCGGGGTCGGGCCTCTTTTTGTACCCTTAGATAGTTAGTTAGACTAACTATGCACATCTTCCTGCACGACCCCCGGTGAGAATCCCCTTCCTGACCTGGGCTTATGCAATAGTGCAGCTTTGTACTTGATCTTGGTAACACAATAGAAAACCTATAGAGAAACCGGAGGAGCTTGCAAACCTGCAAACCTGCACCCTGCCCGCTGTCAGCCGGCGAACCACAGCAACCTCCGCGCGGGAATCCCCTCCGCTCTAGGGAATCCCCTTAGCTCTAGTACTAGTGAGCCGGAAGAGGTAACGCGCACCCTTCCACACCAGATACGGCGGTCAGAACCCTCCGGCTCATGAGCGTCTGCGCGCTCCCCGGCTTCTTTCCGGGTTGTAGCCCAGGGCTTCGGATCGGTAGCTCAATTGGTAGAGCAGCGGGCTCTTAACCCGCGTGTTGCAGGTTCGAGCCCTGCCCGATCCACTTGCATTCAGCCTGCTCTCAAGAGTAGGTAGGGGGCGCCTACCCATAGGGGGGTGCCTACAGAAGGGGGGTGGGTAGCCCATGCGTACACGGTGTCTTGAGTGTCGAGAGTGGGCTACCCACAGCGGTAGGTGTGCACTGCACCACAGCCACTACACAGCACGTAGGTCCGTGCAGTCACACATCAAGAGGCGAGAGGCAATAGCGCGTGGCAACAATGCTGCGGCTCGTCTGCGTAAGGCTGTGCGTAAGGCTGTCGGGGGGCAGTGCACTACATGCATGGGTTGGTACCTGCCTTCTCAAGTAGACATCGACCATGTCAGGCCCCTTGCTCGTGGTGGTGAAGACATTGACACCAACGTGCAAGTGCTTTGCAAGCAATGCCATAAGGCGAAGACGGCAATGGATTTCGGAAAGCGCCCCTTCTAGGGGGAGAGCGGCCCGAAAGTTCCCAGAAATTTTCTACAGCGATCCCGGCCCCAGCTCGGAAAACGCACGCTAGGTGTAAGGCTGATTTTGGCCGGAGCGCCACCCGTGCTCACCTGGGCTGACGCTGTGAATGCCCCACTTTGTACCCGCCACGAAGGCACCCGCTAAGGGGGATGAAAGCTCCGTTAGGGGGTGCCATGAGCCACGCTAAGAGCCCTGAGATACGCACCGGGAACGCCAACTATGCCGCTGAGGCTGAGGCACCGATTGTGTACGAAGGTCGTGCTCCCCGCGCTCCGGGTCACCTGGGGTCCACGGGTAGAGAAGTGTGGCGCGCTGTCTGGCAGGCCGGCTCAGGCGCGTACTCCCCCGACACTGACCGCAACCTGATCCTTCGGTATGCGGAGCTGTACGACCGACGCTCTCAGCTCATGGGCGCTGTTGACGCTGACGGTCTCATGACGATTGGCAGCACGGGTCAGCCTGTTGTGCACCCGGCAATGCGGTACGTCGAGAGCACGGAGAAGGAACTTCGCGCTATCGAGACCGTCATTGGATTCACGCCCGAAGCCCGTATGCGGTTGGGACTCGTGGCTGCCGAAGCCCGCAAGATTCAAGCGGGACCCGAAGACTTCTGAGGCGGTGACCGGTGAGCAAGATTGACCCGGTCATCTCTCGGCACATTCCCGCTGACGCGCCTTTTCCTTCTGAGGGTTACCGCGTCGCGAAGTGGATTCAAGAGTTCTGCTACTTGACTGGCTCGTTCGCGGGCCAACCCTTCAAGCTCCTGCCGTGGCAGCGTGAACTTCTCGTTGACGCATACCGGCTTGAGCAAGACGCGTTTGGTCAGTGGAAGCGCAAGCACAGAATGGCTGTCGTGTGCATTGCCCGTAAGAACGGCAAGAGCACAATTGCGGCAGCCATCATGCTCTATCACTTGATTGCCGACCGCGCGGATATGCAGCGGCAGGTGATCGCGGCAGCCAACGACCGCAATCAGGCTCGTATGGTTTTCGACGCGGCGAAGCAAATGGTCAACGCGTCCCCGAAGCTCTCCGCCGTGTGCGACGTGCAGCGCGACATTATCCGGTACAAGGACAACACGTACCGGGTCGTGAGCGCGGACGCTGGACGGCAACAGGGGTTGAACCCGGTTGCCGTCTCGTTGGACGAGTACGCGTTCAGCAAGAACGCCGACCTGTTCGACGCGCTCACGCTGGGGTCTGCCGCGCGTAACCAACCCATGACATGGATTGTGTCGACCGCCGGCCCTGATCCTGACGGACCGTTCGCCGCGCTGTGCGAGACCGGTGAGCGTGTGAACTCCGGTGAGCTTGTTGACCCCACGTTGTTCTATCGCTCGTGGGGTCCGCGCATCGGTGACACGGTGGACCACCTTGACCCCGAAGTGTGGAAGGCGTGCAACCCGTCTTTCGAGATCCTGAACGAAGACGACTTCAAGGCTGCCGCTCAGCGCAGTACGGAAGCGTCGTTCAGGATCTACCGACTGTCTCAGTTCGTGCGTGGTGCGTCCACGTGGCTGCCTCACGGACTGTGGGACAGCCTTGCGGAGGATGACAACCTTCTACCCGCTCAAGCCGTTGTGCTGGGCTTTGATGGCTCTTGGAAGGGCGACTCAACGGCCCTTGTGGCGTGCCGAGTTGAAGACCTTCGCGTGTTCGTCCTAGGCCACTGGGAAGCCCCTCAAGGGGACGCTCATTGGCGTGTGCCCATGCCCGACGTGCGCGAGGCACTACGGGAAGCGCTGGACACGTACAGGGTCGTGAACCTTGTTGCGGACCCGTACCGCTGGGAAGAGACGCTAGAGAACCTTGAGGCTGAGGGTTACCCGGTAGAAGCCTTCCCGACCAACTCACTTGCCCGCATGGTGCCTGCCACTCAGGCCGTGTACGACGCGGCTCGTGACGGTCGGATGAGCCACGACGGCAACCCGTCCCTTGCGCGGCACATCGGTAACGCCGTGATCCGTGAAGACGCTCGTGGCGCGCGAATCACGAAAGAGCATGCGTCGAGTCGTCGAAAGATCGACCTTGCCGTGGCCATGATCCTCAGCGTTCACGGTGCCGTGATGTGGCGCGAAGACAACGGGGACTTCGTCAACACGGCGATTCTCACGACGTACGAAGACGACGAAGGCGTTCACATCATCGGCGGTGAAGCCGGGATGTTTGACGACTAGCCCACTCTCAAGAGTAGGCAGGGAGGGGGACCCGGTGGGTTTCTGGTCAGACCTGATCCGCCCGAAGGAGACCCCGACCGAATCGCGTGAATGGGTGCCGTATGACCCGACGCTGTACGGCACCCTTACCGCTGCTTCCGGTGAGCGGGTAACCCCTTCCGATGCGCTACAGGTGAGCGCGGTCTTTGGCTGTGTCCGTCTTCTCTCGGAGACGATTGCCACGCTGCCCGTTGCCACCTACACGAAGCGTGGCGGGACTCAGCGCGCTATCACTTCGCCGGAATGGTTGGACTACCCGAACGCCGAGCCGGGGGGCATGGGGCGGATTGACATTCTGTCTCAGACCGTTCTCAGTCTTCTGCTTGACGGGAACGCCTACCTTGCCGTTCGTTGGCAGGGGCCGAACATCGTGGGTCTTGACGTGCTTGACCCCACGTCCATCATCCCTCACATGGTCATGGTGGACGGTCAGCGCCGGAAGGTGTTTGAGGCGTTCGACGTTGACGACGATGGCAACGAAGTCGCTCTTGGGTGGTTCGCGCCCCGGGACATTCTCCATATTCCCGGGATGATGCTGCCCGGTGAGTTCGCCGGCTGCTCCCCCATCACGTATGCGCGTGAGTCCATCGGCCTTGCTCTCGCTGCACAGAAGTACGGCAGCAAGTTCTTTGCGAACGGTGCTGTTCCCGGTGCGGTTGTTGAAGTGCCCGGGACTATGTCCGAAGACGGCTTGAAGCGCGCGCGTGAGGCGTGGCGCACAGCGAACACGGGCGTTGACAACTCCCACCGGGTTGCGCTTCTCACCGAAGGTGCGAAGTTCAGCAAGGTCGCCATGAGCCCGGACGAAGCACAGTTCTTGGAGACGCGACAGTTTCAGGTTCCGGAGATTGCGCGCATATTCGGCGTTCCCCCGCACCTGATCAGCGACGCTACGAACTCCACTTCTTGGGGCTCCGGTCTTGCTGAACAGAACATCGCATTCAGCATGTTCTCTTTGCGTCCGTGGCTTGAGCGCATTGAGGCAGGGTTCACGCGTCTGCTGTACGCGGAGTCTGCCGACCGTTTCCGGTTCGTCAAGTTCGACCTTGACGAGATCAAGCGCGGTGCTCCGAAGGAACGTATGGGGCTGTACGCGCTGGGGCTGTCCAACGGCATCTATTCGATTGACGAAGTGCGTGCTGCTGAGGATCTTCCGCCCCTTCCTGACGGGTTGGGTGAGGCGTACCGCGTCCCCATGAACCTTGCCGAAGTCGGTGTTGAGCCTGAGCCCGCTCCCGAGCCCCCTGCCATCGAACCACCGGCCGAAGACGAGCCGGACGAAGAGAAGCCGGACGAAGAGCCGGCTGACGAAGGGGGTACGGATGACTGACCTTGAGCGTAGGTTCGCGGTCAGCCCACCGGAAGAGCGCAAGGCGGACAACGGCGAGATCGTCATGCGCGGTTACGCCTACCGCTTCAACGAGCTGTCACACGACCTGGGCGGGTTCCGTGAGCGGATCGTTCCGGGTGCGGGTGCTCCGTCGCTGCGACAGAACGACGTGTTGGCCACGTTCAACCACAACGTGAACGCTCTCCTTGGGCGTACGGGTGCGGGGACGCTCAGGGTCGGTGAAGACCGTGAGGGCGGGTTCTATGAGATTGACCTACCCGACACCACGACCGGCCGTGACGTTGCCGCTCTCCTCAAGCGCGGTGACCTTCGCGGTAGCTCCTTCACCTTCCGCGTGCTGGACGGTGGGCAGCGTCGGGCAGATGACGACGACCCCGAGACGAACCTTCCGATTCGAGAGATCACGGCAATGGACGTTGCCGAAGTCGGACCGGTTGTGAATCCCGCTTACCCGACTACTCAGGCAGCGCTTCGCTCCGTCGAACAGGCCCTAGGCATAGGGGACTTCGCTCCCCCTCCGCCCGAATCTGAAGAGCGAAACGACCAACCGGCTTCCGACACATCGGAGCCGGTTTCTTATTTCAACGAACGGGCGCTTCTCCGCGCTCTTGAAAGGGCGGGTGCCTAATGGACGCGAAGACCCTGAGCGCCAACTTTGAGGCGCGTGAGCGTGCGACCCACGAGCTTCGTGCTCTTACCGACGAGTTCGCCGGTAAGGACATGACCGCTGAGGCGCGCGAGAAGGAGACGAACCTCCTCACTGCCATAGCGGACTTTGACGGTCGGATCAAGCGTGGCGTTGACGCTCTCGCAGCGACCCAGGATGTCACTTCCCTCATGCAGGGGCTCAAGGGCTCCGGCAGCAAGAAGGACACTCAGGACAAGCTTGCGGACGCTGCGGCTCAGCTTCGGTCTCTGGGTGGGGCTGACGGCTTCGGCAAGATGCTTGAGTTCCGCGCGGAGCACGGTGACGTTGAGTCTCGCGCTGTTGACCGGCCCAGCAACCCGAACGTTCTGACCCGGACCCTGTACGGTCAGCTTCTCGCTCAGGCCGTTGAGCGCTCCACCATCATGCGCAACGGTGCGAGCATCGTGACCACGTCCAGCGGTGAGCCGATTGACTTCACCGTTGTCACCGGTCGCGCGTCTGCGTCCATCGTTGGCGAGAATGCGAACATCCCCGAGTCTGAGCCGACCACGATTCAGAAGTCTGTGGGCGCTTACAAGTACGCGTACGCGTCGACTGTTTCGTCCGAGTTCATCGCCGATCAGGCGCTTGACCTTGTCGGCTTCCTTGTCGGTGACGCGGGTCCGGCCATTGGTGACGGCATGGGTCGTCACTTCCTGACCGGTACCGGCACGGGCCAGCCGAAGGGCATTTTCACTTCCGCTCCCGCTGCCACTGCCGCGTTCGCGCTTAACTCGCCTGACGGTGTTGTTGCCGACGCGCTCATTGACCTGTCTTACGAGCTGACTCAGTCGTACCGCCGGGACGCTAAGTACGTCGTGGCGGACAAGACTGCCGCACTCATGCGCAAGCTCAAGGACGCAAACGGTCAGTACCTTTGGGCTTCCGGTCTCGTCGCCGGCGCTCCGGACACCTTCAACGGCAAGCCGGTCCTGACGGATGACGGTGTGCCCGCGACCAAGGTTCTGTTCGGCGACCTGGGCAGGTACCGCGTGCGTCTTGCCGGTCCCCTCCGCGTTGAGCGGTCGGTTGATTACAAGTTCCTGAACGATCAGGTCGTGTACCGGTTTATTCAGCGTGCGGACGGTCTCCTTGTGGACGAGCGTTCCGCGAAGGTTCTGACCATTGGTGCGGGTGCCTAGTCCCGCTTGACGGGAAGGGGTCAGCCCACTCTCAAGAGTAGGTTGCCCCTTCCCCGCTGAGGGGTTCACATGGCGTACGCCGACATTGCAGAGATTCGCACGCTGGATGGTTTGGAAGATTCCGGCCTGTTCAGTGATGCCCTCCTATCCGAAGCGATTGACTTCGCAATTGAGATCGTTGAAGTCTACTGCGGGCAGAAATGGGACACGGTAGACAACCCGACTCCGGAAACCATCCGTTGGTGCGTCCGGACGATTGCGCGTCAGTACGTGCTTGACCACGTGTCCCGTATTCCTGATCGCGCCCTACAGCTTCAATCCGAATTCGGCAGCATTCAGCTTGCACAAGCCGGGGGCTCGTTCCGTCCGACTTCTCTGCCGGAAGTGAACGCGAAGCTGAACTTGTATCGCGTGCGCGTTCCGTTCATTTTCATGTAGGGGGACAGCGTGGCGTTCATGTTTGACACGAAGTCCGCGCTGTTCGAACGCCTCAAGGCTTCGGTTCCGGCCGGAGTTCAGTGCACTTACGCCGAGACCGGAGACAATTCCCGGCGGCAACAGGTGTGGCTAGGGGCATCCACTGACGACGACCTTGCGTCAGCCGGCATGCGAGAAGGCCGGAAGCCCACGAACGTCACGGGCTACGTGGAGGTTCATGCGGTCGCGATCTCTCCGGGTAACCCGATTGACGCGGAGCGCTCCGTGTACGTGCTGCGGGACAGCATCACTGAGGCGTGCGCCACGGTCGACAGAACGGCCGTGACGGGGCTCGTAGACCTTCGGCCGGAGTCAGCGGCAGTCGAGACTTCCGAGACGACCGACGGGGCGTTCAGCGCTCTCACAGTTCGCGTCCGCGTTCGTGGTCGCGTTTACCAGTAGAAGGGGGCGCAAGCATGGCGCTTGACGCAAGCATTGGCATTGGTCAGGAGTCCACTTACGGGACGCTGTCCGACACCGTTGAAGGTTACGAAGGCCACGCCGACTCGTGGAAGGCGACCCGAGAGTTCATTGAGTCTGTCGGCTTCCGCGCCGGTATGCAGACCAACCGCGCTGATCGCCGGAACATCGTCAACATGGGCGGTGAGGGTGAAATTGAGGTGGATGTTCTCGACGCGGGGGCAGGGTCTCTCTTCGCTGCGGCGTTCGACAAGCACACCGTAACGAGCAATGGCGACGGTACGCGTACGTGGGTCTTTGAGACTTCGTCCGACATGCTGTCCCCTTCGTTCTCGGCGCAGATGGTTCGCCCCACCGTGGACGGTACGAAGGTTGCGTACAAGCACCTTGGTTGCGTCGCCACTGAGTGGGAGCTGACCGCAGAGACCGAAGAGGCATCCATCCTCACGGTTGGCTTTGACTTCCGGGATGTGACCCACTCCAAGGTTGCGGCTGACATCGTTGCGCCGAAGTACCCCACTGAGTCGTACCCGTACGACTGGACGCGGACGAGCATTGCGCTGAGCCGGGACGGTAGCGCTGTACCGCTCAACGCGACGAAGCTTGAGCTGTCCGGAGACCGTGGCCTGAACGTCGACCGTCGCTTTCTGCGGGGGAACGCGCTCAAGGAGAAGCCCGTTCGCAACGCCATGCCGACTTACGAAGGCAGCCTTGAAGGTGAGTTCTCGGTTGACTCGCTGAGCCTGTATGAAGCGTTCGTTGCGGGTGAGATCTGCGGGCTCACGGTCAACATGACCGGCCTAATCCCTAAGACCTTCCTCAAGGTTGAGGCTCCGGCCGTTCAGTTCACGGGTGAGTCTCCGGAAGCGTCTGTTGATGAGCTGACGTTGCACAACCTTCCGTTCCGAATTCTTGACCCCGGTACTGCGGGTGTTGCCGCGATCAAGGTCACGTACACGGAGCCGGGGCCGGCCACGCCGTAAGGAGTCCGCTCATGTCCCGTAGCAACTACACAGTTCAGGTTGACGGTCTCCGTGAGTTTCAGCGGAACGTGAGGCAGCTACGGGACAAGGAGCTGAATAAGACGATCCGGGGTGCGAACAAGAAGGCCGGTGACCTTGTTCTTCCCGCTGCTGTGCGTGAGTCCCCAGACGGGAAGAGGGATGCGAAGTCGTCCAAGAAGTACCGTCCGGGTCGTCTCGACAAGAGCATTAAGGTTGTCGCTTCTCAGAAGTCGGTGGCTATCAAAGCGGGCTCAGCGTCCCGTGTTCCCTACGCTGCCGCAATTCACTTCGGTTATCGGAAGCGCAACATCAGCCCGAACCGATTCCTTTACCGCGCGATGGCTAGGAAGTCTACGGCTGTCAGCGCGACGTACGAGCGGCTGATATCTCAGATCGTTCACGATTACTTGGAGAGTTGATATGCCCGCTCAGAAGCCGAAGCCTGTTGCTGACGACGTTCTGTCTCTCAAGATGGACAGCCTTACCGTTGGTGAGATTTGCGAGATTGAAGAGGTCATTGACGGTCCGCTTGACGGCATGGCGAAGGCCGGAGTCAAGAAGGGCAAGCTGATTCTTGCCATGGCATACGTGGTCAAGAAGCGCTCCAACGCCGACTTCACCCTTGAGGACGCGAAGAACCTTCGGATTGAGTTCAAGGGGAAGGCGAAGGCGGACCCTACCGCGCCCAACGCGTCGTAGCGTGCGCGCGCCTCATAGGCCACTTCAAGGGGCTTACGTGGCGCGACGTGCAGTCCCTTGAGCTGAGGGACTTTCGCGCGTTGGTGGATCAGATGAGCGACGACCTTGAGGCGCAGGAGAAAGAGAGCAAGCGCGCTCAACGTGGGGGACGTGGCCGGTCGGCTGGCGGTAACGGGGAGCGCCGTACTCCCGTAATGACTTAGGGGGTGCGCTGTGGCTGATCCCATTCGGATCACACTCATTGGTGACGCGGACGATTTGACTCAGACGCTTGACGATGCGGGTCAGGAAGTCAGCAAGTTCGGAGAGATTGCCGGAGGGCTTGCTCTCGCTGCGGGTGGTGCCATTGCCGCCGGAATCGGCATGGGCATTATGGAAGCGCTCGAACAGGGGGCAGGCGCGGACGTGCTTGCCGCTCAGTTGGGCGCTTCTCCCGCTGAGGCTAAGAAGCTGGGTGAGGCTGCCGGAGCCGTCTACTCGGACGGTTACGGGGAATCCGTGGCTGACGCGAATGAGGCTCTTAAGGCTCTTTGGCAGCAAGGGCTAGTTCCCGCTGGGGCTACGGCTGACGAAATGTCGAACATTTCGAAGCAAGCCATGGACGTTGCGACGGTCTTGGGCGACGAAGTCGGGCCGACCGCCAACGCCGTTGGTCAGATGTTGAAAACCGGAATGGCGAAGAACGCTCAGGAAGCCTTTGACATTCTGACCCGTGGCGCCCAGACCGGCGGCAACAAAGCTGAAGACTTGCTTGACACGTTCAACGAATACTCCACTCAGTTCCGAAAGCTGGGCCTTGACGGTAAGACCGCTATGGGCTTGATCTCCCAGGGTTTGAAGGGGGGTGCTCGGGACGCTGACATTGTGGCGGACACGTTCAAGGAATTCAGTATCCGTGCCATTGACGGCAGCGCGACGACCATTGCGGGCTTCAAGGCAATCGGTCTGAACGCCGACGACATGCGCACGAAGATCGCTGCCGGGGGTCCCGCTGCTCAGGAAGCGTTGGGACAGACGCTAGATAAGCTCCGTGAGATCAAGGACCCTGCCGAACGCTCAGCGGCTGCCGTGAACCTCTTTGGTACTCAGGCTGAGGATATGGGCGAAGCGCTTTATAAGCTGGACGTTGACACGGCTGTTCAGTCGCTGGGCAAGGTTGATGGTGCTGCCAAGAAGGCCGGCGACACCATGCACGACAACGCGGCGAACAAGGTGAAGCAATTCACGCGGGGACTTCAGACCGGAGTGGTTGACTTCCTAGGCGTGGCGGTAATCCCAGTCGTTGAGCAATTCGCCCAGAAGCTCGCAGTTGTCGGCTCTGCCATTCAGACAGCCGCGTCATTTGTAGCTCAGCACAGTACGACGTTCAAGATTATCGCCGGAGTGATCACAACCCTTATCCTCCCCGCGCTCGTGCGGTGGCTCATTCAGCAAGGCATCACGGCTGCCGGAGTGATCGCGGGTTGGGCAACGACGGCAAGCGCTTCGATCACCTCAGCGGCAACTCAGGTGGCTAGCTCGTGGGCAACCGTCGGAGGGTGGATAGCAGCGGCAGCACGAGCCGTTATCTCCGGCGCTGTGATCGTCGGTCAGTGGGTGTTGATGGGCGCTCAAGCAATGATCCAAGGTGCCCGCATGGCAGCGGCATGGTTGATTGCCATGGGGCCGATTGCTCTTATCGTTGCCGCGATCGTGGGCCTTGCACTAGTCATTTGGCAGAACTGGGACACGATCAAGGAGTACACCCTTTCTGCGTTTGACGCGGTGTGGGGGGCAATCAAGGCGGTCTTCGGATTCATCAAAAACCTGTTCCTCAACTTCGCTGGGCCCGGTCTGATCATCAAGCATTGGGACACGATTGTTTCAAGTACGAGGGGTGCCTTTTCCCGGGTTAGAAGCCTAGCGAAGAGCGGGCTTGACGCGGTGGTCAACTTCGTCACGAGCCTCCCCGGACGAATTCTCAGCGCCAGCCGTTCGATCCTGAGCGCCGGAAAGTCCATTGGTGGCTCCGTCATTGACGGGATCAAGAGCGGGCTTTCCAGGCTGGGAGGGTTCGCAACGTCACTCGCCTCCGCTGTGGGCCGCGCCGCGAAGGGTGCCATAAATGGGGTTGTCGACCTGTTGAACTGGGCGATTCCGAACAAGCTGGGTTGGGGCAAGCTCAGCATTGATCTGCCTGACAGTCCCATTCCGAAGATCCGCGCAATGGGTGGTCCCGCGTCAGGCGTGGTCCGTGTCGGCGAGCGTGGACCCGAAGAGGTCTACCTTCCGAACGGTTCTCGCGTCGTCCCGAACCACTCCCTTTCCGGCGCCAGCGGAGTGACGGTCAACGTCAGGTCAAACGCCGACCCGTTCGCGATTGGGCGTGAAGTCGCATGGGCGCTGCGTACGTCGCCGGCATAGTCAGCCCACTCTCAAGAGTAGGCAAGAAGAGGGGGATGGAATGGCGGAGTTGAACGACTGGACGTGCGACTACAACGGGCTAGTCATGGGGGAACCCGACTCCGCCATTTCCATCGTTGCCGTTGACGGGTTGCTGACGCTGCCGGAGATCAGGTCATCTGACTTGACTCTTGTGCAGCGCCACGGCCTGTACGCGGGTGACGACTACATGGACGGCCGAACGGTGACCGTGACCCTTGAGGTTTACGGCAGCACGCGTGAGGAGTTCACTCAGGCGCTCGTCAATCTGCAATCGGCGTTCATGCCCGGAGAAGTTGAGAAGCCTCTTCGCTTCCGCTTTCCGGGCGTGGCCAACGATCAGACCGGGTACATCATGGCGCGTCCACGGAGGCGGAGCGCGCCACTTGACCTGAACTTCGCCAACATGGTTTGTAACGTCGTCGTTGAGTTGTACTCCACGAGCCCGTACGTGGTAGGCGACAAGCGCCGAGAAGCTGTGGTGCGGAGCTACGCGCGCGAAGAGGACATGTCCGGGCTCACCTTTCCTGCCGCTGTTCCGTGGCAGGTGCATGGTTCGGGTGTCACTCCGGCCGATCCGGTTACGTGGCTATCACAGTACGGGTCGGTCGCCGCTCGTCCTCAAATCGTCGTCACGGGCGGAGCCTCCCCCACACTGTGGGACGACACAACGGGCTGGAATTTCTCCGTGAACTATGACGGGGACTTTGTAGTTGACAGCGCCGGAAAGACCGTTACGACAACGCACGGGGACGACATTACGGGGCTCGTCAAAGCAGGGTCCGTCTGGCCTGAGTACGGCCCTGGGCTTCATCGACTCAGGCTGACGAGCCGAAACGAATTCACTTCCGCGCGAGCGGTCATTTCCTGGGTCGAAAGGTGGGTCTGACATGGCGGGTTTCGCATGGTTCCAAGAAGGCGTTACGTACGGCGGTAGCGACCTTGCGGGCTTCAACAACCTCAGCGTGCCGCGTCTCGGCATGACCCACCTGTTTGCGTCCACTTCTGAGTTCCTTCTGAACAGTGACCAGGATGCGCGTACGGTCGCCGTTGGTGCTGGGAACGTGCTCATGGGTCTCGCTGCGGGTGGCGCAACTTGGGCGTGGTCACCGGGCGCAACCGTTGCTGTCCCGACCGCCTCAAGCACGAACCCGCGTAGAGACTTGATCGTTGCCCGACTCACTACGGTCGCCACTGACGGTACGAACGGCGTGGCTGTCGAGTTGGTTCAGGGGACTCCGGCGGCAACTCCGGTGGCTCCGACTCGCCCCGCTGACGCTGTGGCGCTGGGTTGGGTGGACGTACCGAAGGCCATGACCACGTTCACGTTGACCGTCACGCGGTATCAGGGGCAGTACCGAGATCAGGCAGCGTTGGCCGGCCGTGGCGCTATCGCCATTGATTGGGCGGGACAGCTTCCGGCAGCGTCGACTGTGAGCGTTGGCGCAACCGTGTACGACATTGGCGCCAATCAGCGCTGGACGCGGAAGAGCGACGGTACATGGTTCACGGCGGACCCCGGCCCATGGAAGCTGTGTACCCCTCAGAACGTGCAGGCCAAGGACGGAACCAACGTCACCGTGTCCGGCGCGCTGTATGTCCGTGAGGACTCCACGAAGTGGGAGTTGAGTGGTCAGCTCACGTTTAGCCCTTCCAAGGATCTTGAGCAGCTTGTCCTTCCGGCGCTCGTTCCGTCCGGCATCACGCGCCCCACTCAGAACACTTACGGCTCTTCGGGCCAGACCTTCGGAGCCACGTCGGCGAGTGGTGTCGGTCGCTTCGCACTCATGGCGAACGGCTCAATTGAGTACGGCTGCGACGGTGTGATCGCGAACCTGTACGCCAACGAACAGTTCAGCAAGAGCCCGTGGAACACGGCTTAAGCAACCTGCTCTTAAGAGTGGGTTGGCTAGGGGGATGACATGCTTGCCGCTCGCTATGAAGTAGCGCAGACGGACGCTCAGACCGGTGGGGTTGTCGCGACCCTGCCGGTTGCTGGGATCAGTTACACGGAGACCTTGAACGGGGCGGGCTCCGCGTCGGTGACAATCCCCCTCACAGCGCCGGAAGCCGACCCGACCACCCTTTACCCGGGCGCTTCCGGGATAGCCATCCTGCGGGACGGTGAGCCGGTTTGGGGCGGGCTTCTGTGGACGGCTGCCGCTGATCTAACCACCGGGACGCTCACGCTGAATGCGTCGGGATACCACTCGCACTACGCGGGCAGGGTGCTGTACAGCGGCTACACGCGCAAGGCTGATCAGGCTCACCTTCTCCGCGATTGGTACGAGGCGTGCAACACGGACAACGGCATTGCGACAGACGTAAGCCGGCTTACGACCACTGGACGGATACGGTCACGGACGTGGACTCGGTACGAGCTGAAGAACGTTGCTGAGGCCGTTCAGGAGTTGGCCGAAGACGCGGGTGGCTTCAACTTCCGATACGTGCCGTACTGGACTCCGAACGGCCGGATAGGTAACCGGATTCTGAAGTCTGACCGGGCTCAAAACGCAATCCCCTTCGCTCTAGTACACAAAGAGAATTGCAACGTGACTCAGGTCAGTTACGACAGTGCAGCCATGGCCACGCACGTGTATGCGGTCGGTGCCGACAACGGCAACGGGTCGAAGCTTGTCGGCATTGTGGAGAACAGGGAACTCCAGGCACGTATACCGAGCAAGGCGATAGTCCAGACGTTCGGTGACGTGAAGACGACTCAGACCTTGTTCGACAAGGCCAAGGCTATACGTGCCGCCGGTTCTGAGCCCGTGGCGATTCCTTCGCTGACTCTGTATCCGGGCGCGTACAGCCCTACTGAGTTCGTTCCCGGTGATTTCGGCGCTGTGCAAGCTGACCATGGGTACGTCTCTCTCCTGTCTGACTTCGTAATTACGGAGCGGAAGACGGACGTTGACGCGAACGGTACGGAGTTGACTTCGCTGTCTCTCGCTAACAAGGAGTTGTTCACGAGTGCCGACTAACGCCAACGCGCTTCCACCTTCATTGATTACTGAGCTCAGCGAGATCAAGCGCCGGCTGAACGCCATTGAGCGCGCCCCTGATGTCCTCGCAAAGTTCGACCGGTACCCAACGACTGAATGGGCTGCGATCGGACGCGGCAGGGTGGGCGGCAACGTGTGGTCGTCGTGCGGAATCGCCAACGTGACCGGTCTCGTGTATGACCGCATTGAGGCGAAGTTCATCACCGACAACATGATCACGAACAAGGCTGAAGCTGAGATTCGCTTCGCCGCATTCCGCCATTACGGCAACGCTCAGCGTGAGTGTGTCAGCGCGTCCCGCTCCTTCGTCATCCGTGGCGATACGACCCGGAGAATCGGCACCTGCATTTTCCAATGGGTACACGGAATCCCCTACGGTTGGGATTACGAAGACGGGGACGCGACGTACACGATTGAGCTTCAGCACAAGTACGTGAAGGGTCCCACTGCGGAGGTTCCCGACCGACGGCAGATCTTCGCGTTCAACAAGGCTGTGAGCACGAATGCGCCGGACGGTGGCGCGCTCGCAATGCCGAATAACGAGAGTTTCGCTACGGCCGTTGTTTCCGAGAACCGACCGGGCGTCTCCGTGGGTTGGGTCACGGTCTCCGACCCGTCGAATCTCGACCCTTACGACGGGTCTTACAGCGTCTCGAATATGCATTACTGCGTGGGCCTTGCCGCTGACCGCGCTCCGAAGGCTTCGCCGGACGGTTGGGGCTATTACACGGGTGGCGACGTAGTGGACGGCAGCGCACCCAACATTAACGATCCGTACTTTTAAGGAAGCGCGCACATGGACCTTTCAACCCTTGTGGGGGCTTCAGAGATTGCGGGTGGTGCTGCCCTCTTCTTGGTGCTCGTGTACCGGCAGGTTAAGACCGGCGCCCGGGACGCATGGCGCGAAGAGGCTGAGGCGCAGACAGCACGGGCTGACCGTCTTGAGCGTGAGTTAAGTCGGCTCACGGAGACCGTCAACGAGCTACGGCGCGAGAACCGTGAGCTTCGTACGCACATTGACCGACTTCTGAGTAGGGGGACAGATGACGCTTCCCAGTGAGAAATATCCGCTTCCCCCGAGCATTGCGACCGTCAAGGTTCACGGGCAGTACCGGGGACCGGACGGCAGGGGGCTACAAGGGTCGGTTACCTTCACGGGGCCGCCGCTTCTGACCTTCCCTGACTCTGACCTGTTCATAGCCGGACCGGTTGTCGCGCGTCTGGACGAGTATGGCAAGTTTGAGGTGACGCTTCCCGCTACGGACAACGAAGGTATGAACCCTTCGGATTGGTCCTACACGGTGAAGGAGAACCTGACCGGTGTGACCGGGGCTCGTACGTATGCGCTGATCCTGCCCAAGGGATCAGGACCCGTTGACCTTGCTGACGTGGCTCCGGCGGACCCAACGACTCCCACATACGTTCCCGTAATCGGCCCTATGGGTCCCGTTGGACCGGAAGGGCCGGAAGGGCCAGAGGGACCGGCCGGACCCATAGGACCCCAGGGTGTGAAGGGTGACCCGGGTAACGGCTCCGTCGACAGCGTGAATGGCCACCTGGGGCCGAACATTGTGCTGGCTTCGGGGGACGTTGGCGCGCTCTCCAAGTCTGGCGGTCAGATCGACAACGGAAGCCTTTCGCTGAATACGACCGCCGGACCGGGAGAACGCACCTTCGCGTTCAAGACGGCAGGGGCTAACCGGTGGGCGGTCAATGTCAGTGACGCGGCTGAGTCGGGCGGAGACGCGGGCTCGAACTTCGAGCTGAGCAACTGGACGGACGCGGGGGCTCGCAAGTCCCCTGTGCTGTTCGCCAGTCGACTTACGGGCAACGTTGGTGTCGGTACGAACAGCCTTGCGGCAAGACTCACGGTCAACGGGGCTGTTGCCCTACGGAACGTGACGGGTGCTCCGGCCGCGTCTTCCGGAACAGCGATCGTCTACAGCGAGGCCGGCCAACTCAAGGTGGTGCAGTCGGACGGCAAGCGCCACACAATCGGCAGCGCTGACGGGCACATTGACGTGCGCGCGCACGGGGCTAAGGGGGACGGTGCAGCCGACGATGCTCCGGTGTTCCGTTCGGCTCTTGCCGCTCTCGCTGCTCTCGGTGGTGGCACGCTGAGAGTTCCGGGCGGAACCTATTTGATGGACTCCGCGTATGGGTCGTGGCCTGCACCCTGCCTGTACGTCAAGGACAACATCACCATTGAGTGCAGTAGTGGCGCGACGATTCGGCGCGGACTGACCATGGGCGTAAACCGGCTCGTGCAGAATTTCGACGGTACAGAATCGAACTCCGGCCACAGCGGACATAGCAACATCCGTATATCGGGTGGTACGTGGGACGGCAACGCGCCTGCCAAGGTGGGCGCTGGGAACATGTTCGCGTTTGCCCATGGCAAGAACATCACGCTTGAACACGTGCGCGTGATTGACCAGCCGAACAACCACGCTGTCGAGTTGAATGCTATCGACGGGGCACGCGTAATCGCCTGCCGCTTTGAGGGCAGCGTTCCGAAGCCGGACAGCCCACAGACCACCGAAGCCATTCAGATTGATGGTGCGTTCGGTGACGTTGGCCTTGAGGGCGGACTTCCGTATGACAACACGTTCAGTCACAACGTCGTGGTGGATAAGTGCCACGTCGGCTCGTCCCCGAAGAACGGTGCATGGGGCGCGCTTGTCGGTTCGCACGCTGGGATTGCGGGTGGTGAATACCGGCGCATCATCGTCGTGAACAACACGATCGCTGACACGCTGGTATATGGCATTCGCGCGTACGACTGGTATGAGTCGGTGATTGCGAACAACTCGATTTACAGCGCTGCACCATCAACCTACCGGTCCGGCATTCGCGTCACATCCGGCAAGTCCAAGTGTGACGGCGTGCTCGTGACTGACAACGTCCTGAACAACGTTGGCGGCTCCGGGTACGGTGCGATTGAAGTTGAGCAACTGAGCGGCGCAACGCTAGCGGGTGGAATCGTCATCTCAGACAACATCGTGAGCGCGTATGCAGGCGACGGAATACGGGTTACCGCTGACGCTCCGCAGATCCACATGAACCTGATTCGCGCCGCGAAGGCCGGAGCCGTGAACGGAATCAACATCATTGAGGACGGCTCACACGGCAATGTCTCGCTTAACCGCGTGACCGGCAGCGTATCGAACGTCATTCCCGCCGGAACCGTTGGCGGTCTCAACGATCCGACTTCCCTCAACCCCACCTAACAACCAACTCACTTAGCCCCCTGGTGCTCGACCGGGGGGCCTTTGCATGCCCAGAAAGGGGCTCGCATGGCTCGATTCAGTGGTGCCACTTGGAAGCCGATTTCCGTCAACTACACATCCGGCGGTCAGCAGGCTGTATATGGCGTGGTCGTTCACATCATGGCGGGCACGCTGCCCGGTACTGATTCTTGGTTCCGCAACCCGAGTGCTCAGGCTTCCTCGCACTTCGGTACGGGCAAGTCGGGTGCGCTGTATCAGTGGGTCGACACAGCCAACCGTGCATGGGCCCAGGGCAACGGCAACCGCATGTGGCTGTCTGTTGAGAACGAGGGGAAGGGCGGAGACAAGCTGACTGACTCCCAGCTCGACCGCAACGCCCAGGTTCTCGCGTGGGCACACAAGACCTACGGCGTACCCCTTCAGGTTGCGTCGGGCCCGAACGGGCGCGGTCTTGGCTGGCATGGCATGGGCGGATCGGCGTGGGGTGGGCACACTCAATGCCCTGGCTCAAAGATCGTCGCTCAGCTTCCGGAGATCGTGAAGCGAGCTAAGGCCATCGTCGGCGGAAGCACTCCCACGAAGCCGCCCACGAAGTACGAGCCCTTCCCCGGTGACGGGTGGTTCAAGAAGAACCCGAAGAGCCCAATCGTCACGGCTATGGGCAAGCGGCTCGTCGCGGTCGGCTGCTCGGCGTACAAGTCCGGCCCGGGGGCTCAGTGGACGGACGCTGACAGGGCTTCGTACGCGAAGTGGCAGCGGAAGAACGGCTACACGGGTGCCGACGCTGACGGTTGGCCCGGTAAGAGCACGTGGGACAAGCTCCGCGTGCCGAACGTCTAGAAGGGGCGAACATGGGTGAGCACAGCAAGGCCGGCGGAGTGTCGGCAGTCAGCGCGGTCTTCGCGTGGGTCGGCAAGCACAAGGCGAAGATCATTGCCTTCGCTGCGGGTGTTGTCGCTGCGGTGACCGCGATCAAGCCCGACTTCCCGGGTGCAGCGGTCATGACTGCACTTCACGCGCTCTTGGGCGTGTAGGGGAATCCCCTCCGCTCCCCTTCCGGTGAGACACACTCCGCCGGAAGGGGAACGATGCGGTACAAGCACGTCGGGTTGATCGGCAAGGCACGGAGCGGCAAGGACAGCGTTGCTCAGCGGCTCGTGCATGGTCGTGCGTACACGCGGGTTGCCTTCGCTGATCCGCTTAAGGCCATGGCGCTACAGACGAACCCGCTCATTGAAACAAGCCCGGGTATCGTGGTCCGCCTTGCTGCGCTGATCAACGACGTTGGTTGGGAGTACGCGAAGGAGCGGTACCCGGAGGTTCGACGGCTCTTGCAGTCCATCGGCCAGACCGTTCGGCTGCACGACGAAGACTTTTGGGTTCGCGTCGCCATGCGGAAGGTGGGCGCTGCCGAGAAGTGGAACTTGCCGGTCGTCGTCACGGACGTGCGGTACGAGAACGAAGCGCTCACGTTGCGGCAACGTGGCTTCACGCTGATCAGGGTCACGCGTCCGGGTGCCGGAGCTGGGGAGAACGCCGGTCACGACAGTGAGACAGAGCTTGACTACGTGAACCCTGACCTGACGATCGGCAACACGGGCACGCTGGACGACCTGAACAGGATCGTCGACAGCCTGCTTCTCCCCCGACGCTGACGCCTAGCCCCTCACTGACTTGCCTTCGGGTTGGTCGGTGGGGGGCTTTTTCGCGACCCCAGAGTTGCATGTGCCTACTCTCAAGAGTAGTCTCCGTCATGTCGAAACAACACGGAGGGGGCGACAGTGTTCAAGCGCGCGAAGGATGTCACGTACGGGGAGATCATCGTCACGGAGGCACCGGGGCTCATGGTGGCGAAGTGCATTGCGTCGAACATGTACACCATGAAGACCGAAATCAAGAACGGGGCCGATCGCTTCACCTTCGGAGCGTACGAAGAGGTTGAGACGCTTACCGCCTGATTCGCACAAGCGGTAAAACTTTGATAACGGGAGTCAACCTACTCTCAAGAGTGGGTTGACCCCTCCGATAGAGTGAGCAAGGCGGGGGTAGCCAGCATGACCGCAGTGACCGCACCGACCGGATACCGCACGTTCTATCTGGGCAAGGGTAAGGTCGTCCACGCCGCCCAGGACACCGACACGGTCACGCTTTGCAAGAAGCCGATTACGACCGTCCGGCTTGCTCACTCCCCTTACATCACGTGTACGCAGTGCGCGAAGGCTGCACTTAGGATGATCACTGACGAGCCGTCAGGCAGCGAAGGAGAACAGGTTATGCCGAAGGCTGGCGCAAAACTTCCGTGGCGACTCACGTTTCAGTACGCCTCCCAGGACAAGGCTTCCAGTAACGCGCACTACGACGCTGAGAGCGCGGAGCGTGCGGCTGACGAAATGCTTGAGACCGCGCGCCTTCGCGAGTCGTCCGTAACCATCACGATCAGCAACCGGGAAACCGGCGAAAGTTACAGCTACCCGAAGGAGAACAACACCATGGCCGCTGCATCCAAGAAGGACACCGACGAACTGATCTCTGACGTTCACGCGAAGGTGGACGAGATCAAGGCGCTTGACTCAAAGGCGAAGGACGCAGCGGAGAAGGCGAAGGAGCTGTACGACGAAGCCGAGAAGATCGTTCGCAAGGTTCCCACTGAGAGGCGCAACAGCCTTCGTGGTGACATGCGTGAGGCTCGTGACGCTGTGGTGAACGCCGCTGCCCCCGAGCCGGCGGAAGCGCCCGCACCCGCGACCACTGCTGTTGTCCGTCAGGCAGAGGACCCGATGGAAATTGAGGGCATTCCAGATCTCGTCAAGCAGGCACAGAAGGCATTCAAGGATGGCGTCAAGTACGGGCTCAAGCTCTCCGAAGTCGGTGAGACCGTCGCGCGCACCATGCTTGAGATGCGTCTTCGCATGACGCACAACGCTTCCGGTCTTCCTGACCTTCTCGCGATCGAAAAGAAGACGAAGAACGCGGCCGGTCTCGTCTACACGGGCGCCCGTGAAGGTGTCGCAGCGACGGACACGAAGACGAACGACGCTCACGACGCGCTTGCGAAGGCCACTCAAAACAAGATGGCTGACATTCTCGTTGACTGGCTCCGGAACTTCGCCGGTTCCCCGGACCCGGACGCTGCCCTTGAGACCGCGCGTGAGTGGTTCCCGGATGCTGCCGCTCTCATGGACGCGAAGGAAGACGCGCGCGCCGCCGGTAAGGAACTTCCGGACGCTCCGGCGGACCTGACCGAAGCGATTTACCGCGTGTACGTGGAAGCTGGTATGCCGCTGCCGCGCTACGGCCGTACGGAGATTCAGCGCTTCAACTACCGCGTGAAGCAGCTCGACACGGTACGCAGTGAGCTTGAAGTCGCTCGTGACGGCCTGGACGAAGACGACATTTCGAAGGACGACAAGGCCGCGCTTGAAGCGAAGGTCAAGGAGCTTGAGGAGAAGGCGAAGGGGATCACGGACGAGATTCCCGCTGAATGGACGGAGAAGGCCACTCCGGAGAAGACCCCGAAGCAGCGTGCTGCCGAGAAGGTCGAGCGGGCTCAGAAGCTCACGACGAGCGTCACGCGGGCAGTAAAGAAGCTTGAGGGTGCGGAGCGGCAGGAAGTCAGCTCGTCGCTCGTCTCGCTGGGTCGGACGCTGATCACGGACGTTACGAAGGACACGAGCAAGTTCAGCGACGACGAGAAGGCGGACCTCAAGTCTCAGCTCGAATCGCTCGTGACCGTTCTCGCCGGCGAAGCAGCCAAGCTGTGAGCGGCAAGCAGGAGTACACAGCAACGCTGACCGATGTGAGCGCCGGATTCAGCAAGGCAACGGCCAACGCGGACACGGTGGTCCTCACGTCGCTCGTCACTGACCGGCGGGACCGTGACCGACCGATTCTTACGGAACTGACAAGCCAAGGTGCACGCAATGTTGCAGCACAGCTGATCGCTGCGGCGGACGAAGCTGAGGCGGCAGTCCGTAACCGTAAGACGTAGCCGACTCGCTACGCTCCGTGAGCCCCGGTCTCTTCCACAGCGGAAGGGGTCGGGGCTTCGTCATGTAGAAGTGCAGATTTGTAAGTATCCCAGGAACAACCATAGAGATCTATTAGCTAAACCCAGCGGCAATGCAAACGTGCACTTCTGCACCTGCCGCTGAGAAGCCCCTCCGCTCAAGGACTAGTGGAAACGAATCCCTGAGCCCGGAAGGGGCACAGCACCATGAGTAAGATCCGCACTATCTACAGGGGCGGCAGTCGCTTCTACCTGAACACGGCGTTCCCGGACAACGTGTACCCGGGCGTGACGAGCGTTATCGGTATGCTGCCCAAGCAGAACTTCTTGGGCCCGTGGAACGCACGCATGACCGCTGAGCTTGCGGTTGACTCCATTGACTTCGTGTCGCAGATGGCAGCGCGCGACCGTGACGGAGCCGTTGACTATCTCCGGGGTGCTGCCCGGCGGTACACGAAGGTTCGGGCCGATGTGGGCAGCAACGCTCACGACCTGTTCGAGCGTCTGATTCGCGGTGACACCGTGTACAGCGTCCACCAGGATCTTGAGCCGTACAAGAAGCACTTCCTTGAGTTCCTGGCAGCCGTGAACCCGGAGCTTGTCAGGGCCGAAGACGTGGCGTGGTCGGACACGCACAAGTACGCGGGCTCTTTCGACGTGATCATGTACGTGTGGCTTGACGACGAAGGCAACCCCACCCCCGACCGCTCCGGCAAGCGTCACCTGATCATGGGTGACTGGAAGACCAGTAAGGCGACGTACCCGGACGTGGCGCTGCAACTGAGTGCGTACGCCAACGCAGACTTCATGCTTGACCCGGACGGCAACCGCACCCCCATGCCTGAGTTCGACGGTGCGGCCGTACTGCACATCACGGATACTCAGTGGGCTTTCAAGCCGGTCGTCATTGATGACGAAGTGTTCGCCGAATTCCTTCGTCTCCGTGGCACGTTCAATTGGGACCGTGACCTGAGCCGGCGCGTTGTCCTCAAGCCGATCGCGTCCAGCAAGAGCCGACTCGTCACCGGTACGCAGCGGAGGGGCTGACCAATGATCGCTACGCACACGAGCCGCATGCATGAGTTCAGTCTTCACATGAAGTCTGACGAAACCGTCGACGTGATCAACGAGTGCGCCGATGCGGTCAACACGGCGCGAGAGCTGGGCATTGACTTACCGAAGCTTGCCGCTGTCCATACGAAGCTGAATGCCCTTCTCGGCAGCAAGGAGCAAACACGCGCGTGACCGGTCCGAACTGTCTTTGCAACCCGCAGAAGTCGGGACTGTGCGGAAGGTGCGGGGGCTGAGAATCCCCTTCGCTCAAGCCCCAGTGACCCCGACGGAAGGAAGTAAGACAATGGCGAAGCGGAACACCACGGCGAAGGTAGCCAGCCTTATGGGCGCACTCGTGGTTCTCGTGGCGCTCATCATGCTCGTGCCGTGGCTGGTCATGCTGCTGTTCGGCGTGTGGCACAGCATCCGTTCGGCCGTACCGGCAATCGGGTTCGGTGAGGCGTGGCTTCTCGTGGTCATCACGGGGCTTCTGACGGCTTCGGTAAGCGTGAACAAGTCCAACTAGCTCCACCCCTTGTTAGCCCCTCAGTGACCCACTCATGGGCGCTGGGGGGCTTTCGTGTGTCCGCCCCGGGAATCCCCTCCGCTCCGGTAAGAGCATGACTACACACGAGTTCACGGCATGGCCCAAGACTCCGCGCCTGTTCCGCACGGTCGTCGTTACGGAGAAGCTTGACGGGACCAACGCGGCAATCCATATCAGCGCGGTTGCCCCCGGTGATGCGTGGGATTCCTTCCCCGGCAACGCGTACACGCTCGTTGTGGACGGTACGCGGTACGTGCTCAGCGCTCAGTCCCGGAAGCGCATCATCACGTTTGACGCGGACAACTTCGGCTTTGCCCGATGGGTGGAAGAGAACGCCGAAGGGCTCGTTCGTGCGCTGGGCGCCGGGCTTCACTTCGGTGAGTGGTGGGGCTCCGGCATTCAGCGCGGGTACGGCCTGACTGACCGTCGCTTCTCGCTCTTCAACACGGACCGGCACAAGGACGTGAACGTTCGTCTCGGCAACGCGATCGTTGAGCCTGCCCCCGTGCTCTACCACGGTGAGTTCAGTGAGACGCGTATTCGGGTGGCGCTTGGGAAACTCAAGATCAGTGGTTCTGTGGCTGCCCCCGGCTTCATGAACCCGGAAGGTGTCTGCGTCTTCCACTCACAGACGCGGCAGGTGTTCAAGGTGACCCTTGACAACAACGACGCGGGTAAGTGGGAAACCGTGTAAGACGAGCCCCCTTGTCTGGCCTTAACGGGTCGGCAAGGGGGCTTTTGCGTGCGGGGAATCCCCTTGGCTCTAGCGCCTATGCAGAGAGCAACGGAACGGCGGAAGGTGAATTTCAACCCTTCCGCCGTTCCCTCAATTCCTAGGGGAATGCATGGCGAGCAAGAGCATTTGGGCCGGAGACGAAGACAACAAGCCGAAGGAGCGTCAGACCTATTCCGATGACTCCGTTGGTCGGCTCCACTCCGGCGCGACTGAGGTGAACGAGCGCGGTAACACTGTGCCGGTCGCGCTGACGGAATGGCGTTTCAGTACCGGTGAGAAGCAAGTTGCCGAAGCCGCCGCTCAGCTCTTCGGGGGTACTCCCGTTGAGAACGAAGAGAGCACGTCGGAAAACTTCATTGACGTGTTCACGTCCGCCACGAAGATTCCCGTCATCGTTGAGGCGGACGGCATCCACTGGGACATGAAGCAGTGGGTCAACGGCAAGCTCAAGCACCACTGCGACGGCTTCAACTTCGTCAGCCACAAGGACGAAGAGAAGGTTGGCCGCGAATGCGGTTGCCCGTCCCTCTTCGCGCTCCGTAAGGCAGCGGCGAAGGATGACGATGGACCCAACCCTTCCATCGTGGTCACCTTCAAGCTTGCCGACGACCCGGAGCTTGGGGAGTTCAAGTTTCAGACTGGCTCGTGGACGCTCATGGCCGTTCTGCACGAAGCGGAAGACGCGCTTGCCCGCATCGGTCAGGGTGGTCCGGTTCTTGCTGAACTTGAGCTTGAGTACGTGGAGTTCGTACTCACGAAGGGCAAGGATAAGGGCAAGACCGTTTCCTACACGAAGCCCGTGATCCGCGTCAAGAAGTCGTACAACGACGCGATTGCCGACGAGCGGTGAGCCCGGACGAGAAGGAGCTAGCGGCTGCCGTCCTTGCTCGTGCGTCTGACGACGAGATCAGGCAGCCTCTTTGGAATTGGCGCCCGGAGATGATCCCGCACGTAGTGCATGAGCGACGCGTTCGCTTCGGCGTTCAGGAAGAGACCGGTGATCCCGAGTATGGGTAAACGTGGCGTGGTCGCTGACTATGCCGGCGAACCCCTGTACCCGGGCGATCTCGTCAACTACCCCTCACGACAAGGGAACGGAGTACGCGCGTCGGACGCGATTGTTCGACTCACGTACTTCGTCCGCGTGAAGGGGCGCAAGTTCCCCATGCTCAAGGTGCAGCCGACCGGTACGGATAGCCGTTCGGAGAAACCGCGCAAGACACTACGGGCTGAACACGTAGCGGCAACTCATGCGCGCCTTCTGCGCTCGAACGTCACGGGCGAACAGGGCGAAGACAGCTAGGCACGGCAAGGGCCGGACGGTACTCACACGGGTGCTGTCCGGCCCTTCGTCGTTTCAGCCCACTCTCAAGAGTAGGTAGGAAGGGGGAGCCGTGGCTTCCGTACTGATTGACAAGGACAAGGCTCCGGCGCTGGGGGACGTGCGCCTTCTCGGTGACGGAGACAGCATTTTTCTCCGCAAGGGGTGGACGGAGCGCAAGGACGGAGCCCGGTACGCGGACGCGGTCATGAGCGCCGTTTCCCGTGGCGCTGACGTTAGGTGGGTCCGTCGTGGCTAACAAGATCTGTCGGCACTGCGGACGAGCGAAGGCCGCTGAACAGTTCCTTGCCGGGAAGGCGAAGCGTCCGTCAAGCTCATGCGCCACATGCCGCCGGAAGCGTGCAGCGGACCACCGCAAGAAGTATTACGCGTCCCTGCCGCCGGACAAGCGCCACGAGCTGACCCACAAGAAGCGCGCGAAGGAGTACGGCGTTGAGCACGAGACGTACAGCCGTACCGAGATCATGCGCCGTTGGGGCTACCGGTGCGCGTACTGCGACAAGCGGGCAACGCACATGGATCACGTCCACCCGCTGAGCAAGGGCGGAGCCGACAAGGCTTCCAACATGCTCCCCGCGTGCGCCGGCTGCAACCTGAGCAAGGGTGCGAAGACGCTTGCGGAGTGGGCTTTGACGTTCGCCTCTGCTGTGGCTTGTGACTGTGAAGCAGAAGTACACATGGGGGTCGGCTTCTACCACCAACCCACTTGTGCGTTGAAGCGGCGAAGCCTGTAGGAATCCCCTCCGCTCAAGCACGGGCACCCAAGGAAAGACGGTGGCTCGTGGAGTTCAAAGACGTTCTTGCACGGTTCGGTGAAGTGACCGCTGAGGCGGACGGGGGTTATCTCGCGAAGTGTCCCGCACACGCGGATTCCCGTCCGTCCCTTCGGATTTGGCGCGGAGACGACTTCAAGGTTCGCCTCACCTGCCGTGCGGGATGCGAGACCAACAAGGTTCGCGTTGCCGCGCGGCTCAACTGGAACGACCTTTTCAGCGCGACCGGTGACGGTCTCACGGTTCCGAAGGAGAAGCCCCAACTCGTGGGTACCGCTCTCACCGCTCAGCTTGCTATGTACGTGGACGCGACGAACGAGCGTTTCCGCTTCGGAGACAGCGAAGTTGACTCACAAGCGCGCCTGTACGTTGCTGACCGCTTCGGGCTTGATGCGGAGACAGCAGCGGAACTCATGCTTGGTGTGGACGGTGACGCCGTGCGCGTTCCCGGTCTCGACTACACGGACAGCGAGGGACGAGCCCGCAACTACCGTTCCCGTGGCTTCCGTCAGTTCCCCCGGCTCACGGTCCCGCTCAACGACTTCGCTGGGGTCACCCGTGGCTTGCAGGGGCGAGACCTGAGCGGACATTGCCCGGGTCGGTGGCTGTCCCTGAGCAACCCCGAAGGGCTTCGGTGGGGTCAGTACGGCGTCTTCAAGGGCTCCGGCGGGTACTCCGTCACGATCGTTTCTGAGGGTCCCGGAGACGGGCTCACGTCGGTTGCGGTCGGGTACGACGCGGTATGCATACGTGGCGCATCCCTTGCCGGAAGCCCTGACCTTCTCGCGGAGCTTGCCGCCGGTCTCGCGGGTTCCCAGGTCATTGCCGCCGGAGACAACGACGAAGCCGGACAGCGCTTCAACCGTGCGCTTGCTGACGGTCTCAAGGAATTTGGCATTGAGGTTTACGCGCTGCCGCTTCCCAACCTGGGGCCGAAGACTGACCTGACGAAGTGGCGCGAGACGACCGGCGACGACTTCCCCGCGCTCATGCACGGTGCCGTGAAGTCGGCTCGTCCGGTAGTCGACCGTGCTGTTGCTGAGGCTTCCCAGCGCAAGGCGACGTTGGCAAGGCGGACCGGTGCTGTCACGGTGTCCGACGATCAGGGGCGCGACGCTGCCGATATCCTCGCTGACCTTGTCCGCACGTACGGCGAGTCTGACGCGATGAACGCTCATGCGCTCGTGGCGTGGTCTGACGGACGGATCAAGTACGCGCCCGGTCTCGGCTTCCACACGTGGAACGGCGTTACGTGGGAGCGCTCGGAGCATAAGGTTCGTCAGGAGATTCACCGCATGGGCGCTGCACTCGTCCTTGCCGGGAACGCTCAGGAAGCACGCGGGTTCACCATGACGACGCGCATTGACGCTCTCATGACGGAGCTTCGCAGCGTGCCCAGCGTGTACGTGAACGCGGACGAGTTCGACGCGGCTCCGCACCTTCTGAGCTTCCGCAACGGCGTGGTGGACCTTCGGACCGGTGCACTTCGGGAACACGACAAACACGACATGCTTACGGTCTCGCTACCCGTTGCGTACGACCCTGACGCGCTGTGCCCCCGCTGGGAACAGTTCCTCACGGAAATCTTTCCGGGCAACGCCGATCTCGTGAGCTACATGCAGCGCATCACGGGTTACGGCATTACGGGCAACACATCTGAGCAGTGCTTTTGTGTTTTCTGGGGAAAGGGTGCCAACGGCAAGAGCGTCTTCACGGACACCCTGACGAGCGTCTTCGGGAACATCACGAAGACCACACCGTTCGCCACGTTTGAGGACAAGGGCAGCGGCGGCATTCCGAACGACATTGCCGCACTTCGGGGTTCGCGGCTCGTCATGGCTTCCGAAGGTGAGAGCGGCAAGCCCATGAGTGAAGCCGTGCTGAAGCGCGTCACGGGCAAGGACAAGGTCACCGCAAGGTTCTTGAGGCAGGAGTTCTTCACCTTCGCGCCTACCTTCCTGATCATGCTTGCCACGAACCACAAGCCCCGGTTCAAGGGTCAGGACGAAGGGCTTTGGCGACGCGTCAAGCTCGTGCCGTTCACGCGGTACTTCGCTCCCCACGAGCGGGATTACGACCTTGACAAGAAGCTTCTTGCTGAGGCTGCCGGGATCGTGGCGTGGGCTGTGCGTGGTGCAGTCGAGTGGTACGCGTCTGGCCTTCGTGACCCTGACTCCATCACGAACGCTACGCGCGACTACCGCGCTACGTCGGATGCTCTCGCCGGCTTCTACTCCGAAGATCCTTCGGTTCCCGCTGTGCTTGTCAAGGGTGACGCATCGAACGTGATGCTCGGAGGGGACGCGTTCAACCACTACTTGGATTGGTGCGAAGCGGAGAACCTTCCGCAGAAGGAGCGTTGGACGCGACGAGCGTTCTTCTCCGCCATGGAAGAGCGCGGTGTGTCCCGCAAGCGTGTAGCGAAGGGCAACGCGTTGGTCGGCGTGCGCATGGCTGACGAGCCGGACATGTCCACGGGACCGGGCATCTTTGGTGGTGGCGCATGAGCTACCGCGAAACGACGCTCAGCGTGCGGGGCGTAGGTGAGCGCATCGTTCGCACGGAGGGGCTACAGCCGACCAAACTCGACAAGGAGCACACGAAGCGCGTGAAGGCTGCGCTCGTTGAGATGCGCCGCGCCGCACTGCCGGACAGCATGCCGGACGAAATGAAAGACAAGATGGCACGTCAGGCGCGGCTACCAAAGTGTCATTGGGCTGAGATGACCCAGAAGCCACGAGCCCCACGAACGAGCGACCCAGCGAAGTACATGACCGAAGTTGCGCCCGGTCATTTTGTGACTTCGGAAGTTCTGGCAACCGATTGTGCCTACTCTTAAGAGTAGGCACCGTGCTACTGTCTCCCTTGTCAGCGGGAAACACCACGAAGGGACCAACCGTGAACATCGTTGCCAGCATCTACGCCCGTACCGTCCGCACCTACGCCGGCACCACGTACGACGCTGACACTCGCAGCCTTCGCGACGTGACGAAGGCTGAGTACGTTCCCGGTGCGCTCATTGGGTTCGTCATTGAGCGTGGTGGGCTCTTTTTCTTCACTGACGATGAGCAGCGCAAGGTGTACGGCGAAGGTGAGTTCGTGGCAGCTCCGGCGCTCAAGGTGAGGACGCGCGCCACCATGGCAGCACGTCGCCACTTCGGCAGAGACATCGTTGTTCTCTGACCCCTGAACGGGGCCCCAACCTACCCGGGTTGGGGCTCTTTTCGTTTGGTGGGAATCCCCTCCGCTCTCAGGCAGGTACCAACACCTAATGAGAGTGGAGGGGCACACGGTGCCAATCCTTGAGCTATGCGCGGGATACGGCGGTCTTGGGCTTGCCGTAGAAGCGCTCACCGGAGACAAGGTCACTCACGTTGCCGAAGTCCACAAGGCAGCGTGCGAAGTCATGGCGTGGCGCTTCCCTGACGCACCGAACATCGGTGACGTGAGGTACGCCCCGTGGCACGAGCACGCGGACGAAGTAGACACCATCACTGCGGGCTTCCCGTGTCAGGACATTTCGAATGCCGGAAGGCGTGAGGGGATCAAGGGTGAGCGCTCCGGAATTTGGTTCAACATCGCTGACGCCATACGGATCATTCGACCGCGATACGTCTACTTGGAGAACGTGGGAGCACTCCGAAATCGGGGACAAGGCAGCGTGCTCACATCGCTTCACGAAGTCGGGTATGACGCTGCTTGGACAGCTATACGAGCTTCCGACATTGGAGCGCCCCACATGCGCGAACGGTGGTTCTGCGTTGCCACTGCTTCCGACACCGACCGTAGCTGACGCGAACCGGGGACCCGACTACGCGAAGCGCGACCGTGCGGGGGCAGGTGGGGACGACCTAGTTACCGCCGTGGCTCGCCTGTTCCCGCGTGACCGCGCTGACGTTCTCTTCAAGACACCGACCGCGAACCTTGGCAGCAACGGAGCGGCCCAGCACCCGGACAAGCGCAAGGCAGGTGGACACGGCCCAACGCTTGAAGACGAAGTTGTGTTCTTGCTGAACGTGTCACCGGAAGACGAGTTGCCCGACGATGGCCCGCACTCCCCCGCTGAGTGGTGGGGCGTGTTCGGTCCGGCCGTGTACCGGTGGGAAGTGATCCGGCAGACAGCGGCACCGGTGCCCGTCATTCGTGGTCCACGCGGTGGCGTGAAGCTCAGCCCAGAGTTCGCGGAATGGCTCATGGGCCTTGACCCGGGCTGGGTGACCAACGTCCCGGGGCTCAGCCACCGCGAAAAGTTGGAGCGAATTGGCAACGGGGTCGTGCCACATCAAGCGTTCTACGCGTTCCGTGACTTGAAGACCAAGTTGGACGCTCACCGCGCGGAGCTGTAAGACACGCAACCGACAAGGGGTCAGCCTACTCTCAAGAGTGGGTTGGCCCCTTTTGGCGTTAGGGGACACACCTTGAGGACTTACTTCCATGACGTGGCCGGTGAAACGGTCCGAATCAACATCCCGGAAACCGACAGCGACCTTCGTGAGTTCATGCAATGGGCGCGCACTGCCGCTCTCCGTGGGCCGATCGCGCTGGACACAGAAACCACCGGGCTTGACATCTTCAGCCCGAACTACCGGCTCCGGACGATTCAGTTCGGTGACGCGTGGACAGCGTGGGTAATCCACTGGGAGCGTGGGGGGCGCTTCGTTGAAGCAGCGCTTTACGTACTGCGCATGGCTCCGGCGTTCCAGATCCACAACGCGCCGTTCGATTGGCTCGTCCTGGACGAACACGCAGAGTTCGCCCTTGAGATCCTGGCACCGAAGACTGTTGACACGAAGATCAAGGCAACGCTCATTGACCCGCGTGAGCCGCATAAGGGCGGTATCGGGACCGGGCTCAAGCCCAACGCTGGGCACTACATTGACCCGAACGCGCCGGACACTGCCGGAGACCTCACCGCAGTGTTCAACGGTCTCGGGTTCACGAAAGAGACCGGGTGGCGGAACATCCCGTTGGACCACCCGACATACAACCTGTACGCCGGCCTTGACGTGATCTACACGGCACGGCTTGACCCGATCCTGACCGCTGAGCTTGTGCGTCTCGGCGTCCGTCAATCGCTCGTGGACTACGAACACCAAATTGCCCGCATGTGCTCAGTGATGATGCGTGCGGGAATCGTACTGGACGAAGGCTATGCGTCCACGCTGAGCACGAAGCTTCACGAAGAAGAAGCGAAGCACAGCGTCATTGCCGCCCGGTACGGCGTTCAGTCGGTCAACTCCGGTGCCCAGGTCGCCGAAGCCCTTCTTGCCATGGGCGAAGACATGGTTCTTCCGGGCAACAGTGCGCCTGAGTACACGAAGGGTGGTGCGCTCAAGACAGACAAGACCGTTCTTCAGTACCTTGCGGACCTTGACCGTGACTGGGAGCGCGTAGGGGGACGGAAGCCGAACCCACTTGCTGACGCTGTCCTTCGCGCGAAGCGTGCCGGTAAGTGGGTCAGCGCGTACGCGGACACCTTCCTGAACAACCTTGACGCCAATGGTCGCTGTCACCCGAACATACAGACCCTTGCCGCGCGCACGGGGCGGATGAGCATCACGAAGCCTGCGCTTCAAACGCTGCCCTCTTCTGACTACATGATCCGGCGCGCTCTCCTCGCTGACCCCGGTCACGTGATGATCAGCACCGACTTCGCTGCCGTTGAGATGCGCGTGCTTGCCGCTCTCGCGAACGTGAAGCGCATGAAGCAGGCAATCAATGCCGGAGAGGACTTGCACGACTTCACGGCGCGAATCGTGTTCGGGCCGAACTTCACGAAGGCTCACCGCAAGCTGTGCAAGGGAATCGGCTTCGGCAAGGTTTACGGGGGTGGCGCGGAGACGATCGCACGGCAGACCGGTGCGCCTATCGCTCAGGTGCGCGCGGCCATTGCTGCGTACGACCGGGCTTACCCGGAGATCGTGCGCGCGTCCAAGAAGTGGCAGCGGGAAGCGCGCAACACCGGGCTCGTCACCGTGTCCGTCACCGGTCGCCGGCTGCCGCTTGACCGTGACCGCATGTACGCCGTTGTGAACTACCAATCACAGTCGGCAGCGCGTGACGTGCTGGGGCAATCCATGCTGAACATGGAAGAGGCCGGGCTTCTCGACTACATGAAGCTTCCGATTCATGACGAAGTCCTTGCGTCGGTCCCCGCGCGGGAAGCTCAGGACTTTGCCCGTGAGTTCGAGCGCTGCATGTCGTTCGATTTGTTCGGCGTTCCGATTAGCTCCGAAGCCGAAGTTGGGGGGCGGAGCTGGGGCAGCCTGTACATGAAGGATGCGAAGGGCAAGTACCTGCCTGACCTTCTGATCGCTCAGGACGAGTGGTACGCGGCGAACCCGCAAGCGGCGTACACGAAGGCTGCCTGAACTTACGTTCCGTTTCTGCGCCCCGTTCGATTAGGTCACGACGGGGTCACGATTCCCTGCCTACTCTCAAGAGTGGGCTGACGGCAAGCTAAGGCTCACCCCTTCGTTCCGAAGGTGACCCCCTTGTTATGAGGGACGTACAACCGTCATCCCAAAGGATGAGCCCCGGGTTGCGCCTTAGAAACCGCCCTTCCGGCTCGTCCGGCCACGTGGTCGTATTGAAGTTCAGTGCCTACTCAGAACATTGCTTCTGAGTAGGCACTGTCATACGTTCAACGAGCACCACGACGAACGGCCTTGATCACGCCCCGTCGCACGAAAAGCCCACCGACGGGGCTCAGGCCGTGACACCCAATTTCGCCATTCCGTGGCGGAGCTATGCCCAAAACAGGTCTCTGACCTGGGCAAACGCCCTGACTCCTTCGGTGGGAATCCCCTCCGCTCCATTCCGGAGCGAAGCCCCGCCGAAGGAGATTCCCCGTGATTGACCTCACCGCTCAGCAGATAGCCGACGCTCAGAACAACGACATAGCAGCGGTCACCGCAGTGATTGAAGCGACGGAAGAACGCGTCACCCAGCTCGCCCGACGGTACGCAACAACCGGCGGACGCACGGACGCTGACCTCATGGACGACCTTGCCCAGGTGGGTCGGGTGGCCGTGTGGGAGGGGCTGAGCCGCTTCAAGGGATCGTCCGTGGCGGAGTTCTTCACCTTCATGGACCGGACCGTTTCCGGCAAGCTCAGCGACGAGCGCAAGACCGTTACGCGTCAGGGCGTCAGCCGCTCGATTGCCGCTGAGTTCGAGAAGGCGCTGAGCATGGCTGCCGGAGACCCGTACGAAGCTGAGCGGCTGTGCACCCTGACGGAAGTCATGGGCGCGCACCGTATGACCTCCGAGACCGCGTACGCCGCTCGCATCTCTTGGCAGGGTGCTGAGTACCTTGATGCTCCGGTCGCGTCGTTCACGTCGGAGGGCGGAGACCGCACGTGGTCCATGCTCCTTGCTGAGACGAATTACGCGGCTGCCCGCGCTGAGGCGAACGACGAACTGTCCACGCGTCAGCGGGAACTCAAGCGTCGGGTGCACGAGACCCTTGACCTTCTCCCCACCGAACAGGAAGCGATTCTTTCGGCGGAGTACGGCATTGGAGACTTCCCGTGCATCGGCGCTGACGACCACCGGGGCCTTGCTGACACGGCAGAGATCACGTACGCGACTGTGGAGAGCGTCCGAGACGAAGCGCGCAAGAACTTCAAGACGCTGTACCTGGGCGGTAGCCCGGAAGCGGAGACCGGTGAGGCCAAGGAATGCAAGGCATGCGGAATCGCTAAGCCCATTGACGAGTTCTACGTGCGCAACAAGGCCACCGGGGCGCGTGCGTCTCAGTGCAAGTCATGCAAGCGCGGGGCCACGAAGCGCTTCCGCAAGGACAACCCGGCGGAGCGTGCGGCACAGAAGCGCGCGTACAACGCGCGCAAGAAGGTTGCCGCTGCGTGACACGTCCCCGCTACGCGGTTTGGAACCGTGCGGGACGGTACGGGCTCGTGGACTCCGTAGCACTGGAGTTGCGAGCCCGACCGTGTGACATCTGCGCCGCTCCCCCTCCGCCGGCCGAAGAGAAGCCGCACCCCATTGACCACGAGCACTCGTCAGGCCGTGTGAGGGGCGTTCTCTGCCACTCCTGCAATCTCGCGCTTGGCCACTTCAAGGACGATCCCGAACGCCTTGCTCGTGCTGCCGCCTACCTCACCCGTGACACGGATTACCGCCGGGTTGATCGGTAGGAATCCCCTTCGCTCCATTACCGGCAACAGACCGAAGGAGAACCACCGTGGCTACCTACAACCTGCCGACCGGCGGACACGTTGAGACCTACCCGACGCCGTACCGCATGGGCGTTGAGTTCGTGACCCACAACGCGACCGGCGACGCGATCAGCACTGTGCGCAAGAGCCGTACGAATGCGCTTCCCATGCTCGCTTCCCTCCGACGTGCTGACGCTCTCGCCTGCCGCATCAAGTCGTCTGTCTGACGCACAGCCCCCGTAGCTCAACGGAAGAGCATCCCAATCCGGAGCCCGCATGGGTGCACGGGAACACGCGGGTTCGAATCCCGTCGGGGGCACGTAAGGCCACACACGCAACGATCAGGAGACGCACCGTGAAGGTTTGGCGGGTGGCACACGTAACGGCACGGGACAAGGACTTTCCTTCCGGCCCGTACACATGCCGGAACGTCCCCCTTGACCAATACGAGAAGCTGACCGGCATGGGTTGGCGACACAGCGACGCACGCCACCCGTCGCCGCAAGCTGACTCACTGCTCAACACGATCAACGACGACGAAGTCTGTGGCTTCGCTTCGCTGGACGACCTGAACAGCTGGTTTGAGGACTTCGGGGACCGGTTGGCTTCCGCCGGCTTCCACGTGTGGGAGTACGAAGCCCCTGAGTTCTCGTACCGCGTCGGTCGCTTCGGGCAGGTCGTGTTCCGCAAGGTAGATGCCGCTCTGATCGGACACGAGCCGTTCAAGCCCATACAGCTTCCCCTTTGGGCGGACGCATGAGCGTAAGCCCTTCTAACCCCTAGTCACCGAACCGAATGAAGGAGACAGCCCCCATGCTGAACGTCACTCGCGAGACGAAGGCCGTGCTCAAGACGAAGACCGGTGAGCGCGTCGTTGCGTTCACGAAGGACAGTGAGCCGGGCATTGCGTCTCTCGCTGTGCCGCACGACCGCGCGAAGCTGTCTCCGCGTGAGATGCGTGAGCTTGCCGCGTGGCTGAACGACACGGCAGCCGAACAGGAGAAGTCCACCCGTGTGACTCGCGAAGCCCCTTACGAGCACTACAGGACGGCCACCACGCGACCGACCGGACGCACCATGAGTCAGCAGGAACGCGCATATCAGTCGTTCGTTGCGCGCGGCCTCCGGTGACGACCCCGGAGTTCAAGCCGCCCGTTCTCACGTCACGAGCACAGCGGACAGCGGAAGACCTTGCTGAGCGCGTAGACACGTACCGCGTGGCAATGCGCCTGATCCGCGAAGCGACGACCGTCAACGACGCATACCCGGAAGACGTGCTCGCTCTTGCGCGCTTCCTTTCCGGCGAGACCCCTCCGGGATGACACGCGGCCGGTCAGCCCACTCTCAAGAGTAGGTTGACCGGCCTTTTGCTGGGCGGGAATCCCCTCCGCTCCGGTAAGGGCATGGCGAACGAGAACCCGAACCCGTTCCTGACCCTGAGCCCCGCTGCCGTTGACGTGCTGGACGACATGGCAGACCACTGGGGAGACCGGGACCGACACGGAGAGCTTGTCAATGAGCTTGTGTACGGACCCGCGAAGCTTGCCGCTTTCCGAGAGCTTCACACGCTGATCAGTGAGGCATGGAAGGCGCGCGTCAACTACCGCAACGTTGAGGAGAACGACGCATGAACCCGTACGGCAAGGACAAGAACAAGATGGGCTTCGGCACGAAGGTGGCTGCCGCCGCTTCGGTCGCGCTCGTGGGCAGTCTTATTGTGGTCGGCTGCGCGGCTGACGATGATGACGACACGCGCTGTGACACGTACACGAGCGTGGCTGTCAGCGTCCCGGCTCCACCCGCCCCGCGTCCGGCACCTGCCCCCGCTCCGAAGCCGAACCTGAACAAGCCGCCCGTGCCGAAGACTCCGGCGAATCCGAAGAGCCCCGGTACGGGCGTGAACCCGAACGGGCCGACCACTCGCACGACGTGTTACGAAGAGGAGCGCTAACGCTTGTGCCTACTCTTAAGAGTAGGCTATGGTTCCCTCGTAAGCACGAAAACGCCGAAGGGGAGACGCTGTGAAGCTCACGAAGATCGACGAGAACAAGTCTGTAGAGATCAAGCTGAACGGGCAGGTTCTCACCGTGCGAAGCTTCGCCGGCGACGTTGAGATCACCGGTTGGAGCTGTGACTACGCCGCTGAGGGGTTCGGCTCCGACTACGCCGCAGACGCGTACTCCTACGAGATAAAGCGGTACGAGAAGATCGGCTACGCGAAGGTCTGACCCACACGGAGAAGCCCCCCGGGAAACTGGGGGGCTTTTCTCGTCCCCTCAGTTTCACAAACGCACAAGCAGTGACGATGCGTAACGGTCTGGCATATGTGGATGGCTAGGCGTACTCTCGGACACCTGTTCGAGCGAGCGGAAGGGACCGTTCCTGAACAGGGAAAGGAGGGGTACCTACGTGCGCATATCGGCCCATCAAGATCGTTTGGTGGTGGTCACACGTAACTACTTGCGTTGCGCATGTGACAGGGGGGTATACGTGTACGTGGCTGCCCCCCACAAGTCGGCCATTCGTGTACGCGGCCGGATAAGCACACAGCGTGAGGGGTGGTTGCAAATGGTGTGGCGTAGCTCACCGACTGTTGACATCACGGTTGAGGTTCCGGTACCGACAACCCACGGTGACTGGCGGTGGGTGCCAACGCGGAGCCTCAACCCCGCTGGGCAAGAACACGTGCTTTGCGACCAGGACGTAACCCGGATCATGCTCGCCTACGGCGTTGCCGTCGCTCAGACGCTCATCAACGGAGGCCCACCGCGCTTTCGGCTCGTGGCACACGGAACCCACAGCGGCAGGCCCGTAGCGCAGTACCAATGGCGATGGGAACCCATGCTTGGCCGATACGCACCTGAGGCAGAACCCTGGGTCGTGTACGACGCAACATCAGCGCTGATCGCAGAGGGAGTTCCCGCCGTGTCTGTGCCGCACCCGCCACGCCCGTAACTGGGGAATCCCCTCCGCTCCATACCGAGTGACAACACGTCAACTCGCGTTAGGAGCAATGCAGATGGGCAAGGCTGAGAAGCCGAAGCTGTCCCCCGCTGAGAAGACGATCAGACGCACGAGACGCGTACTGACCGCCGGACGGTGGTTCCTGATCACTGGGCTTGTCTTCTACAGCCTGATGACCACGACACCGTTCGTCAGCGCGCACAGCGAATGGCAGTGGTCCGGGTTCGTCCTCGGCTTGATCGTTGACGCGGCGTTCATCATGGCGTTGAGCGCTGAGAGCACCCTTGCCCGGCACGGCGTGACGAAGCTTGGAGCGTGGCCGGTCGCCTTCCGATGGCTTACCGGTCTCAGCTCCGTCTTCCTGAACGTGTGGCTCAGCGTCTCAGCGCGTGATGCGGTCGGCGTGGCCGTGCACTTGATCGCTCCGGCGCTCGTCATGCTGCTCGCCGAAGTTGGGCCGGTCTACATGGCTGCCCTTGCCGACGCGGAGCGCAAGGCGACGAAGGCAGAAGCGTTCAAGGCCGCGTACGCGGAGTCCGCTCCGATGATCCTCCCCATGACCGGCACTGCCCGCATGGTGGGCCACAACCCGCCGAAGACCGTCAGCGCCCCCGACCCGCTCAGCTTCCCGCCGAGCGTCACGGCGGACGAAGAGGCCACGTTCCGGGCCAAGTTCGCGGAGCCTGAGCCTGAGCCCCCGGACGAGCCCGCACGGTTGAGCAACAAGGAAGCCGACGAGATCATTGAGAAGGGTTGGCGACACCGACTCAGCCCTGACGAAGTCGGCAAGGCTGCCACGCGCCACCCTGCCACCATCCGACGCAAGTACAAGGAGCTTGACGCTGCCCTGAGCGTCTGACCATGCGCCCCCGTGCTGACTGCCTATGTGGCGGTTGGTGCGGGGGCTTTGTCGTACCCATGAGCTAACGTTCGCGGTTCCTGTACAGAACACGCACATGGGGGGAACCATGCGCCACACCTTGCTACTCACGATCACGGCCGTTGCCGCACTGACGCTGACCGGTTGCGGAGGGGCTGACGAGCCGAAGGCAGACGCGAAGCCGAAGGACCCGACGAAGGCCGCTGCGCCGGCTGCCATCCCGTCGCCGGACGCAGCACAGACGAAGGCACTCGTGACCGGGCTCCGCAACATCAAGCCGGAGCTTGCCGCAGATGAAGAGCGCGCCGTTAACCGATCTCGGAACGTGTGCAGCGACGTACGGGCCAAGAAGGACGACGCGACCATGGCCAAGAACGCGAACTACCGTTTCAGTGGCGGTACCGCCGGACAGCTCACGGATGAGCAGGGTGCGAAGATCGTTGCCATCGTGAAGTCGTCGTTCTGCGCGTAGCGACGTATGCGGCCCCGCGCTAGCTGCCACTCCGGCGGCTGGTGTGGGGCTCTTCCATGTTCACGGCCAGCCCATCCGCCCTACTCTCGAACCATGCGTAATGCTGGGCAGAACATCAAGGAGACGCGCAAGAGGCGCGGGTTGTCTCAGCGCGAGTTGGCGGACGCGTCGGGGGTTTCTCTCTCGGTTATCCGGAAGCTCGAACAAGGCGAACGGCAAGGTGCGCGACTAGAGACGCTGCGCAAGTTGGCACGAGCGCTCAAGGTGCCCACCATGCGGCTTGCTGGGGGCCCGACCGCAGAAGACGCGGACGCTGGGACCGTGGACCGTTGGGAGGCTGTCAGGGGTGCGCTGGAACGTCCGCCGGTTGCACCCGGCCTAGACGACGAACCACCTACCGTCAGCGGTGTGCAGGACGCACTACGGAGCGCAGAACCCCTGTTCTCTGGAGACCACTTCGCGGCCCTGTCCGTGATCTTGCCGCCACTGCTTCGAGACGCCGATGCGCTTGGACCCGAGGGGCGGAGCGTCCGCGTGCGGGCTTTGCAGCTCGCCGGATGGCTCATGGTCCAGACGAGACAGTTCCGCGCCGCTGAAACTGCCCTGGAACGTGCCCTAGACGATGCTGCGGACCGCATGGAAGGTGCGGCCACGGTCAACACGCTGTGCTGGCTCCGGCTGCGTCAGGGCGAGTTGGACAAAGCGTACGACATGGCTGTGCGCTGGGCCGACGAAGTCGAGCCGCGCATGTCCCGCGCAACCCCGGCAGAGCTGAGTACGTGGGGGTGGATGCTGCTACGTGTATCCGCTGCGGCCGTGCGCAACGAGCAGCCCGGAGACGCTGAGGATGCCTTGAAACTCGCCACAGCAGCGGCTGTTGCGCTGGGTCGGGAGTACGCCCCGGAGAACGATTGGCTACGAACGTTCGGGCCGACCACAGTCAAACTCAAAGCGGCTGAGAACGCGGGGATCATCGAACGGCCGGACTTGGTCCTCCGCATCGCTGAGCACGTACCGACCTACAGTCTCAAACCCACTTCCAACAACCGAAACCGGCATCTGTTGGTCATGGGTGATGCGTATGCCAAGACGGGCAACTACGCCGAAGCCTTTAACCAGTTGGAGCAGATCAGCGCTGACAGTCCCGAATGGCTGCCCCACCAACGCTTCGCCAGGGTTGTCCTCAGTCGGGTGATCCACGGGCGCAGGACGTTGACAGCGGAAATGCGGACCATGGCCGATGTTGTTGGGCTTCCGCTGTAGCTTGTGGCACTTCGCACTGACGGATTGTGAAAGTGCCACAGACTGTGCGTAACGAGTCGCTCCATGGTGGTTTCCTAGACAGACGCAAGGGGGCCACCATGACGCAGCAACTCAGCACTGACGCCCGACAGTTGGAGTACGTGACCTACGCCCCGGTCGGGTACAAGTGCCCTCAGTGCCACAACTCGATCAAGCCTTTAGAACGTGCCGTTCGCATCGCTACCGACCGTTCATCGGCCGGCCCAGCACTCCAATACCGGCATTGGCAGTGCCCATGAGCGCCCCCACGAAGCGCCTGAAAGCCCGCCAGGCGCAATTGCGCGCGCCGGAGTTGGTTATTCTTCTGGACCCGCCCTCAGGGACACAGAAGCCTGCTCAGCCGCTCCGCGCCCTGTCTCAGCGCCGTGCCGAACGGGAGGAATCGTAATGGTCACCCCCGAGCACATCGGCAAGTGCGTCACGGATGGTGAGCGCGTCGGCATTCTGCGGGAGATCATTCCCGATTGGTCCGACCCGGACGAGCCGCCGGACAACCGCCACCCGAAAACCACGGCGTTCGTCCGTCCCGAGGGCGGGGGCTGCGAATGGACGGCTGCGCCCGTAGCCCTGTCACCCAAGTAACCCGGTTCGTGGCCGTTCTCGCATGGGTCGCCACTGTGGCACTCATGGTCGCCAAGGGAACGGCCCCTTAGGCCCCTTGATGTCAGCTCCCCAGCACCCTGACATCAAGGTGATGGAAGCCCCGTCCCACGTCTCCCTGAACGTCGGGACGGGGCCACAAAGGAGGCGGTACTCAAACCATGAGCAACACCAGCCAAGCGGGAACAGCTCCGAGGGCAGCGGGAACAGCTCCGAGGACAACACGGGCAACGCTGGTTAGTTGACCCGAAATCCGGCCCTACCAGTACTTCTGTGCCGGTAGGGCTCTTTCGTGTGAGTCCCTATGATCTGGTCATGATTCGTAAGACCAAGCGGGGACGACACCCAGACCGGCCACAGACCACGCGTCGGACGCTACAGGGTTGTTGCTACTGGATAGTGATCCAGATGAACCAGCTCCACACCCCGAAGGCGAGCAGGAACCAGGAGACAGGGCGGCTGAGCTTCATGAGTTCAGTATCGCGAGGTTCTCTGCCGCGTCGCCGCCGGGGTGGGGACGACGGGACACAGCGCACCTCGGCGGCGGGGCCCACGACCGCGCCCTGTACGTTCTCGTCCGTGCCTGCCTCCAGAAAAGCCGCCTTGCTGCTCGCTTCCGCGACATTGCTGACGATGTCCGCCACCGCCCCCGCTTTCGCGGACGGGAAGCCGGACGACAAGGACCAGCCGAAGCCGCCCGCTTCGATGTCGACCGTCGGCGGCGCACAGCTCGGCGAGCCGGGCACCCAGGTGAAGCTCAAGTCGGGCGCCCCCGTGCTGCCCAAGGACCTTTCGGCGCGCTCCTGGATCGTCTCGGACGCGGAGTCGGGCGAGGTCCTCGCCTCGCACAACGCGCACTGGCGGCTGCCCCCGGCGAGCACCCTCAAGATGCTCTTCGCGGACACGGTCCTGCCGAAGTTCCCCAAGACGCAGAAGCACAAGGTCGAGCTCTCCGACCTGGAGGGCATCGGCGCGGGCAGCAGCATGGTCGGCATCAAGGAGAACGAGACGTACTCCGTCCACGACCTGTGGCTCGGTGTCTTCCTGCGGTCCGGCAACGACGCGGTGCACGTCCTGTCCGCGATGAACGACGGCGTCGACAAGACCGTCAAGGACATGCAGAAGCACGCCGAGGACCTCCAGGCCCTGGACACCCACGTGGTCTCGCCGGACGGTTACGACGCCAAGGGGCAGGTCTCCTCGGCGTACGACCTGACGCTGTTCGCCCGCTCCGGGCTCCAGAAGAAGGACTTCCGGGAGTACTGCTCGACGGCCACCGCCCAGTTCCCCGGTGAGACGAAGAAGATCACCAAGGGCAAGAACAAGGGCAGGACGAAGCGCGAGTCCTTCGGGATCCAGAACACCAACCGGCTGCTCACCGGTGCCCTGGGCGTCGAGCCCTACAAGGGCATCGCGGGCGTCAAGAACGGCAGCACCACGAACGCGGGCAACACCTTCACCGGTGTCGCCGAACGCGGCGGCAAGGTCCTCCTTGTCACCGTCATGAACCCCTCCTCCGGAGAGCCCCACGCGGTCTACAAGGAGACGGAGCGGCTCTTCGACTGGGGCTTCAAGGCCGCGGGCAAGGTCGACCCGGTGGGTGAGCTGGTCGCGCCGAAGGGTGCCACGGGTGCGGGCAAGGGCGCTCCGGGCAGCGGTGACGGCAAGAGCGGCGCCGCCGCCGCGAAGATGGCGCACGCCTCCGACGGAGGGTCGAGCGGCATGGGCGTCGCGCTGGCGGTGACGGGCGGCGTGGTCGTGCTGCTCGCCGCGGGCGTCTTCGTCGTCAGGCGCCGGATGCCGCTGCCGGGCCAGGCCGGCCGTCGCCCGCGTCAGGACTGACAGCGGGAGTCTCCTCGCCCTCCGCGGCGTCCGGGTGCTCCGCCGTATGTGCGGTCTTCTGCGTCGCCGTCCAGGCGGCGCAGAACAGCAGCAGTTTCGCGGTGAAGTTGATCCACAGGAGCATCGCCACGGGCACGCCGAACGCGCCGTACATGCTCTTGGCGGCGACCCCCTTCATGTAGCCGCCGAGCAGCAGTTTGAGCAGCTCGAAACCGGCCGCGCCGATCAGCCCGGCGGTGAGGAGGTCGCGCCGGTGCGGCTGGACGCCGGGCAGCAGCGTCAGGGCGTAGAGCAGCAGCAGGAAGTCCGCGAGGACGGCGATCGCGAACGCGGCGACCTGGAGCAGGACCGCTCCCCAGCCCGTCTCGTCGATGCCGAGGAGGTCGGCGGTCCAGCCGACGGCGGTCGAGGCGAGCGCGGACGCGGCGAACGAGGCGAGGCCCGTGCCGCCCAGCCCGATCAGCACCCTGGCGTCCTTGACCTTGCGCAGGACGGGGTTCTCCTCCTCGTCCGGCAGCTCCCAGACGGCCCGCAGGCACTCCCTCATGGAGCCGATCCAGCCGATGCCGGTGAAGAGCAGCAGGGCACCCGCGACGAGGCCGACGGTGCCCGCGTTGGCGACCAGGGCGTCGAGGTCGAGCTGGTCGGAGATGCCGGGGACCTGCTCGGAGAGTCTGTCCTCAAGGGTGTTCTGCTGCTTCTTGGAGAGCGTCGCCGCGGCGATGGCGGCGGCGACGGTCAGCAGCGGGAAGAGCGCCAGGAAGCTGATGAAGGTCATCGCGGCCGCGAGGCGGGTCCAGTGGACGCCGTCGAGCCGTTCGTAGGCGCGCCACGCGTGCGTGCCCATGCCCTTCTCGACGAGCGGCCCGATGCCGGGCAGTCTCTTCAGCCAGTCCATGAGGCCTCCCTGCCTGCTGTCCTGTCCGAAGTCGTGCCCCGAGTCCCGCCCGACACGCGGAACACCAGCGTCCGGGTTCCCCAGAACCGCAGAACGGTGGCGAGGGCCATGCCGACTCCGGCGCCCGAGACGGTGTCCGCGCGCTGCGAGGTGAGGCCGAGCCCGTAGTGGGACACGGCGACGCACAGCAGTTGGACGAGGGCGCCGGCGACGTTGACGGCGAAGAACACCGCGTACTGGCGCAGCCGTGAGACCCCGGTGTGCCTGCGCCGGTAGGTGCCGAGCGCGTTGCCCGCGTACGCCACGGAGCAGCCCGCTACGAAGGAGAGCGATTTGGCGGTCAGCGGGTCCATGCCCACGGGTCCGCGCAGCCAGACGAAGAGGCCGAGGTCGGCCGCGTACGCGCAGATCCCGGTGGCGGCGAAGCCCAGCAGTTCGGGTCCGAGCGTCCGCAGACGTCCGCGTAGGGAATTCAAACTCACCAGTCCGCGACGGCGAGCCCGTACATCGCCACCCACACCATGCCGATCACGGCGAGCGCCCTGTCCCGCAGGACGACGTCCTCCGGCTCGCCCGCGGTGCCCCGGTCGGCGAAGACGGCGTAGCGCAGGATGGCGAGGATGAAGGCCGTCATGGACAGCTGACGCCAGGGCAGCAGACTGCCGTTGGCCGTGCTGCCGCCCTCTTCCATGGCCCACAGGCAGTACGCGAGGACGGCGACCCCGGCGGCCAGCTGCCATACGAAGCGCAGATAGCCGGTGGTGTACTCGGTGAGCAACGCGCGCGTGGCGCCCAGTCTCTCCGTGCCGGCGGACATCTGGACGGCTTCGGAGTAGCGCTTGGCGGAGACCATGAAGAGCGCGCCGAACCCCGTGGTGATCAGGAACCAGCGCGAGAGCGGGATGTCGAGCGCGAGGCCGCCGATCATGGCGCGCATCAGGAAGCCGGTCGTGACGATCGTGAGGTCGACGACGAGGACGTGCTTGAGGCTGACGCAGTAGGCGAGTTGCATGCCGACGTACGCGGCCAGGAGCGCTGCGGTCAGCGGGGTGCACAGGACGGCGGCGGCCAGGGGCGCGAGGGCCGCCAGGAGCCCTCCGACGGTGTAGGCGATGGGTACCGGCACCTGCCCTGCCGCGACCGGCCTGCGGCACTTGGTGGGGTGGGCGCGGTCGGCGTCCGCGTCGCGCGCGTCGTTGATCAGGTAGACGGCGGACGCGGCGGCCGTGAACAGTCCGAAGACGATCGCGAGTTGCGTGAGGGCATGGCGCGAGAAGAGTTCGCCCGCCGCCGCGGGGGCCGCGACGACCAGGACGTTCTTCACCCACTGGCGGGGGCGCGCGGTCTTCAGAAGGCCGAGCGGCAGGCTGATGGGGCCCGGCCGGGACGGCTGGCGCGGACGAGGGCGCTCCAGGACGGTGGAGATACGTTCAGGCATGGCTGCGGCCCCCGTTCACCCAGGCGGCTCCCACGCGCGCGGTGAGCGCGCCGAGCGCCGCGCCCGCGGCCACGTCCGAGGGGTAGTGCACGCCGACGACCATCCGGGAGACGCACATCGCGGCGGCCAGCGGTGGCACGAGGCGGGCGCCGACGGGGCGCAGCGCTCCGTACGCGACGGTGGCCGCGGCCGCCGAGGTGGCGTGCGAGCTGGGGAAGGAGTGCCGGCCCGCGGTGCGCACGAGAGGTTCGGTGCCGCCTGGGCCTTCGGGGCGTGGGCGGCGGACGACCCGCTTGACGCCCATGCTGGCCAGGTGGGCGGCGGCGGTCAGCGCCGTCGCGCGCAGCCAGCCGCCGCGCCGCTCGCGGTCCACGGCGGCGCCCACGAGCCCGGCGGTGATCCAGAGGGCTCCGTGCTCGCCGCTCCAGGAGAGTGTGCGCGCGGCGGTGGCCACGCGCGGGTCGGTGCCGCAGTCGCGCAGGGCCGACAGCAACCTGTGGTCCATGTCGTGCATGTGGCCTCTTTTTCGAAGACATCCGAAGAGATTCGAGAGCTGGGCACCTCGACTCTTCTAGCCAACCCTCAAATAATTCCGGCAATCTTGGATGACACTCGCTCAATCACCCATTTCGGTGAGAGTAGGGATGATTTATTGCGAAGCACCTCTAAGCGGGCGCTACGGTCGGTGCCATGCCTGCCGACTCCCCCGCTCTGACGCCCTCCGAAGCCGTGTCCGTCTCCGGTTGGGGCCGCACGGCCCCGACCACAGCCCGGCTGGTGAGACCCCGCACACAGGAGGAGGCCGCGGCGGCCGTACGCGACTGCGGCGAGCGGGGCGGCATCGCCAGAGGCCTGGGCCGGGCGTACGGCGACGCGGCGCAGAACGCGGGCGGCGACGTCTTCGACATGACGGGCCTGGACCGGGTGCGCGCCATCGACGCCGACGCGGGCACGGTCGTCTGCGACGCGGGCGTCTCGCTGCACCGCCTGATGGAAGTCCTGCTCCCCCTCGGCTGGTTCGTGCCGGTGACTCCGGGGACCCGCTATGTGACGGTCGGCGGGGCCATCGGCGCCGACATCCACGGCAAGAACCACCACGTCTCGGGGTCGTTCTCCCGCCACGTGCTCGCGATGGACCTGCTCACCGCCGACGGCACGGTCCACACCGTCACACCGGGCACCCCCCTGTTCGACGCCACGGCGGGCGGCATGGGCCTGACCGGGCTCATCGTGTCGGCGACGGTCCAGCTCCAGGCGGTAGAGACGTCCTTGATGTGCGTCGACACGGAGCGCGCGACGGACCTCGACGACTTGATGGCCCGCCTCACCGCGACCGACCACCGCTACCGCTACTCGGTGGCCTGGATCGACCTCCTCGCGCGCGGGACGTCCATGGGCCGCTCGGTCCTGACCCGTGGCGACCACGCCCCCCTGGACGCGCTTCCGGCACGGGCACGCGCGCGTAGAGCCCCGCTCGCGTTCCGCCCGGCTCAACTCCCCGCCGCCCCCTCCTTCGTACCGGAACGGCTGCTCGGCAAGGCCTCGGTGGGTCTCTTCAACGAGCTGTGGTACCGCAAGGCGCCCCGCTCCCGCACCGGTGAGCTCCAGAAGATGTCCGCCTTCTTCCACCCTCTGGACGGCGTCCCGCACTGGAACCGCATCTATGGACGCGGCGGTTTCGTCCAGTACCAATTCGTCGTCGGGTACGGCAAGGAAGAGGCCCTGCGCCGCGTCGTACGGCGCATCTCGGAGCGCGGCTGCCCGTCCTTCCTCGCCGTACTGAAGCGCTTCGGAGAGGGCGATCCCGGCTGGCTGTCGTTCCCGATGCCCGGCTGGACGCTCGCGCTCGACATTCCCGCGAACCTGCCGGGCCTCGGCGTCTTCCTCGACGAGCTGGACGAGGAAGTGGCCGCCGTCGACGGGCGCGTCTACCTCGCCAAGGACTCGCGGCTGCGGCCCGAGATGCTCGCCGCGATGTATCCGCGGCTGGACGACTTCCGCGCTCTGCGCGCCGATCTTGACCCGCGCGGCGTGTTCCGCTCGGACCTCTCGCGCCGCCTCGCCCTCTAGGAGACCGGTACTCATGAAAGACGCCTTCGGCACCCCTCAGACCCTGCTCGTCCTCGGCGGCACCTCGGAGATCGGGCTCGCCACCGCCCGGCGCCTCGTCGCCCGCCGCACCCGCACGGTGTGGCTGGCCGGCCGCCCCTCACCGGCCCTGGAGAGCGCCGCGTCCGGGCTGCGCGACATGGGGGCGGACGTGCGCACCGTCGCCTTCGACGCGCTCGACCCCGAGTCGCACGAGGAGAGCCTCGGCAAGATCTTCGCCGAGGGCGACATCGACATGGTGCTGCTCGCCTTCGGCATCCTCGGCAGCCAGGCGCACGACGAGGACGAACCCCTCTCCGCGGTGCGCGTCGCCCAGACCAACTACACCGGGGCGGTCTCCGCGGGCCTGGTGTGCGCGCGGGCGCTGCAGTCCCAGGGGCACGGCTCCTTGGTAGTGCTCTCCTCGGTCGCGGGCGAGCGGGCACGCCGCTCCAACTTCATCTACGGCTCCAGCAAGGCGGGCCTGGACGCCTTCACCCAGGGCCTCGGAGACGCGCTGTGCGGCACCGGGGTGCATGTGATGGTCGTCCGCCCCGGCTTCGTGCGTTCGAAGATGACGGCGGGCCTGGAGGAGGCTCCCATGGCGACCACTCCGGAGGCGGTGGCGGAGGCCATCGAGACCGGTCTGCGGCGACGCTCGGAGACGGTGTGGGTACCCGGGGCGCTGCGGGTGGTCATGTCGGCGCTGCGGCACGTACCGAGGCCGGTGTTCCGGCGTCTGCCGCTCTGAGGGCCCGCACAGGCGCGGCCGACGGCCTAACGGCCCTTCGGGGGTTCGTACGTGGCGACCACCGGCAGGGTCAGCGGGCCGCTGCTCTGCAGCACGTAGACCTTCCCCGCGCCGACGAACCTCCTCGTGCCCGGCACCGGGACGATCGGGTCGAGCCAGAGCTGTTGCTTTCCCTTGGCCGTGATCTCGCCCTTCGCGGGCAGGCGCGGCCAGGACAGCTCGGTGCAGCGGCCCTGCGGCGAGCGGTAGTGACGTACTCCGAAGAGAAGGCCTCCGTCCTCGCCGTGCGTGGCGATGGCCTTGGAGAGGCACGGGTCCTGGTCCGCGCCCTTCCGCTCATGCCAGCGGGAGCCGTCCCAGCGCAGCAGTATGTGCTCGATGGAGGGCTCCCTCTCGGCCTCTCCATGGTTGAAGGTGTGCGAGCCGTACGCCCACGCCTCCTTGGGAGAGACCGCCTCCACACCGGCGAGGGAGGCTCCCGGTTCCGGCGGAACGGGCGCCGGGAAGCGGTAGTTCGGCGTCTGTGTGGTCGTCCACGACGCGCCGTCCCAGTGCATCGCGGCGGGTTGGTTGAGTTCACCGCCGGCACCGCCCACTCCGGGGCCACTGGTGCGGAAACCGACCACCCATAGGTCGTCGCTCGCCGTGCCGTCGAGTGTGGTGGCCACCGCGGGCAGCGCATGGGCGTTCCAGCGCGTGCCGTCCCAGTGCGTGATCTGTCGCGAGCCGCGCAGCATCCATACGTCGTCGGGGGCGAAGACCTTGACCTCTTCGACGGCGCCTTCGCCCTGCGGCAACCGGACACGGTGCCAGCGGGCGCCGTCCCAGCGTGCCGCGCTCTGCACCGAGTCGGGGTCGGAGTCGAGGCCGGAGCCGAAGATCCACACGTTGTCCGGTCCCGAGGAGTCGAGACGCGGCCGGTGGATGTTCCCGTCGAGTTCGGCCGGCAGCTTCTGACGCCGCCAGTCGGTGCCGTCGTAGTGCAGCAGGTACTGGTCGTCGGGATCGTCGGTCATGCTGCCGTCGCCCCTCTCATAGCCCGCCGCCCAGATGTCGTCCCCGGAGGGCGCGGTGACGGTGGTCAGTTCGCCCTTCGCCGCCTTGTCGACGTACTGCAGGCGCCACGAGCCACCTTCGGCGGAAGCCGGCGAGCCGGTCGCGGGACGCCGCGCGGTACCCCGGTCGTCGCTGCCGCAGCCCGCCACGGAGAGGGCCAGGACGGCCAGGACCGCTGCTGTCTTCTTCATGGCAGGCCCCTAGCGCTTCAGCGTGACGACGACGGCCTTGGACGCGGGCGCCCCGCTCTGCAACACGTCGACCGTCCCAAAACCGATCACCTTGTCCGTGCCCGGCACCGGAACGATCCTCTGGAGCCAGAGCTGCTGCTGCGACTCCGGGCGCACACCTCCGGCGTTGGGCAGCCGCGGCTTCTTGATCTTGGTGCAGGTGCCGTCGGCGGCAAGGTGCCAGTTGCCGTCCATGAAGAAGCCGCCGTCGCCGTCCCTCATCACCGGACGCCGATACTCACACGCTCCGGAGAACGGCTTGTCCCGCGTCCAACGGGAGCCGTCCCAGCGCAGCGTGAAGGACGACGGCCGCGGGTCGGGGTTCTCTTCCGCGTCGTACCCCTTGAAGGAATGGTCCCCGGAGACACGGGCGTACGTCTTGGAGGCGACGTCGATCTCCCTGAACGCGGCGAAGGGTTCGGGCGGCACCGGGGCGGAGAAGCGGAACGTCCCGGTCTTGGTGAGCGTCCACTTCTCGCCGTCGAAGTGCATCGCGGCGGGCTGCGACACCTGCCCTCCCGCGCCGCCGATGCCAGGCCCCGTCGTGCGGGAGCCGACCGCCCACACGTCGTCCCGGGCCGAACCGGCGAGGGCCACGACCTTTTTTGCGGGCATGGGCGTCACCGCCCAGCGGCTGCCGTCCCAGTGCGTGACCGTGCCATCGCCCTGGAGCACCCACACGTCGTCGGGCGCGATGACCTCGACGTCCGTGAGCGGGCCCGTCGGAGCGTTCCTCACGGGGCCCCAGCGGGTGCCGTCCCAGAGGGCGTAGCGGGCGTTCTCCGGTGCCGCGGCGGTCCCTTCCACAGTGCTCAGCCAGATGCCCGCCGACCCCAGGGACTCCATGCGCGAGACACCGGGGACACCCGCGACCGGCATCGGTTTCCGCGACCACTTCTCGCCGTCGAAGTGCAGCAGGTGCCCCTTCACCAGCCGCCCGTCCGCGCCGACGCCGTCGCTGCCCAGGGCCCAGATGTCGTCCGGCGCCATGGCGGCCCCGTCGACCAGCTCGCCGTTCCCGTCGTCGATGCGCTCGTACGCCCAGGAGAGCCCGGTCGGGCGCGGCTTGTCCGGCTCGGCGTCGGCCTCCCTGCCGCGCTTCTCCGCGCCACAGCCGGCCGCCATGACGGCGAGCACGGCGACGGCGGCCACTGATCTACGCATGATCCCCCCGGCACGGGCCGACCGGGGGCTCCCCCGGTCAGCGAGCGGGCAGCGTACCCCGGACGGCCGGGGAAGGCGTCTGAGGGGGCACCAGGGGGCCGCCGAAGACGAACTCGCGCAGCTTGCGCCAGACACCGTCGGACCCCTGCTCGTACAGCGCGAATCCGGTGCAGGGCCACTCGGCCTCGTACTCCGAAAGCTCCTCGTACGCCCGGTCCATGGCCTCTTCGGAGATGCCGTGCGCCACCGTGACGTGCGGGTGGTACGGGAACTGCAGTTCGCGCGCCATCGGCCCCGACGCGTCCCGCACCCGCTCCTGCAACCAGGAACAGGCCGCGCCGCCCGCCACCACCTGCACGAAGACGACGGGTGACAGCGGACGGAAGGTGCCCGTGCCCGAAAGCCGCATCGGGAAGGGCCGGCCGGCCGCCGCGACCGAGAGGAGGTGCGCCTCGACCGCGGGCAGCGCGGACGCGTCCACTTCAGTAGGAGGCAGCAGGGTCACGTGCGTGGGGATGCCGTGCGCCGCGGGGTCCCCGAAGCCCGCACGCCGCTCCTGGAGCAGGCTGCCGTGTGGCTCCGGGACCGCGATCGAGACGCCGATCGTTACGGTCCCCACGTCGTACTCCTGTCGTCGTGTCGATGGGCAGGGGGCGCTGCTCGCTGAACAGCGCGGTGCGGTTGTCGTGCTCGGTCAGGCGGGGCTAGTGCTTGGCGGGCAGGAAGCCCACCCTGTCGTACGCCTGCGCGAGGGTCTCGGCGGCGACGGCACGTGCCTTCTCCGCGCCCTTGGCCAGGATCGAGTCGAGCGTCTCCGGGTCGTCCAGGTACTCCTGGGTGCGGTCCCGGAACGGGGTCACGAACTCGACCATGACCTCGGCGAGGTCGGTCTTCAGCGCACCGTAGCCCTTGCCGACGTACTTCTGCTCCAGTTCCGCGATACCGGTTCCGGTGAGCGTGGAGTAGATGCCGAGGAGGTTGCTGACGCCCGCCTTCTCCGCCACGTCGTAGCGGACCACCGTGTCCGTGTCGGTGACGGCGCTCTTGACCTTCTTGGCGGTGGCCTTGGGCTCGTCGAGGAGGTTGATCAAACCCTTCGGCGTGGACGCCGACTTGCTCATCTTGATCGACGGGTCCTGAAGGTCGTAGATCTTCGCCGTCTCCTTGAGGATGTACGCCGACGGAACGGTGAACGTCTCCCCGAACCGGCCGTTGAAGCGCTCGGCGAGGTCACGGGTGAGTTCGATGTGCTGGCGCTGGTCCTCGCCGACCGGGACCTCGTGGGCCTGGTACAGCAGGATGTCCGCGACCTGCAGGACCGGGTACGTGAACAGGCCGACGGAGGCGCGGTCGGCGCCCTGCTTGGCGGACTTGTCCTTGAACTGCGTCATACGGGAGGCCTCGCCGAAGCCGGTGAGGCAGTTCATCACCCAGGCGAGCTGGGCGTGCTCGGGGACGTGGCTCTGGACGAAGAGCGTGCAGCGCTCGGGGTCGAGACCGGCGGCGAGCAGCTGGGCGGCGGCGAGCCGGGTGTTGGCACGCAGCTCGGCGGGGTCCTGCGGAATCGTGATCGCGTGCAGGTCCACCACCATGTAGAAGGCGTCGTGGGACTCCTGCAGCGCGACCCACTGGCGGACCGCGCCGAGGTAGTTGCCGAGGTGGAACGAGCCGGCGGTGGGCTGGATCCCGGAGAGCACACGAGGTCGTTCAGAGGCCATGGGGCCCATTCTCTCAGGTCACTCTCATAGCTCGGAAACAGGCTTGGGACGGTGGGAACCGATCGCACCCGACCGGTGTATCAAGAGTGTGAGGACACAGGGGGAGGTCCTGGAGGGGGGCCGCGTCGTCGACGAAGGTGCGGTGATCGCCCGCGTGCGCGCCGGAGAAGCGGAGGCGTACGCGGAATTGGTGCGCGAGTTCACCGGCATCGCACTCAGGGCGGCGGTGGCACTCGGCGCGGGATCGGACGCGGAAGACGTGGTGCAGCAGGCCTTCTTCAAGGCGTACTGCTCGCTGGGGCGGTTCCGGGACGGCTCGGCGTTCAAGCCGTGGCTGCTCGCGATCGTCGCCAATGAGACGAGGAACACAGTGCGTTCGGCGGTCCGACAGCGGTCGGTCGTCGGGCGGGAGGCGGCGCTCATAGAGGCGGAGCCACTGATACCGGAATCGTCCGACCCGGCGGTGGCCGCCGTGCGGGACGAGCGCAGGACGGCGCTGCTCGCCGCCCTGGACCAGCTCGGCGAAGATCAACGCATGGTCGTCACCTACCGCTATCTCCTGGAGATGGACGAGGCGGAGACGGCCCAGGCGCTCGGCTGGCCGAGGGGCACGGTGAAGTCCCGGTTGAACCGCGCGCTGCGCGCCCTGGGCCGGCTGCTTCCCGGGGAAGGAGGTGAGGGAAATGAGTGAGCGGCACGGCGAGTCGGACGGCGAGAAGCGCGAGCGGCTCCGGCAGGAGCTGCGGGCGCTCGGCCGCTCGATGGACGCGCGGGGCGCGGGTGGCGCGGGCGGCGCGGGCGGCGCGGGCGGCGAGACGATGGCCGAGCGTGTCATCGCGCAGATACTCGCGGAGAGCGTCCCGCCCCCGGCCCCCGAGCCGACCGGCCCCGCCGAGCGGCTGCGCCGGTTGCGGCGCGGTCTGCGGCACGGGCTGCGGGCGCGGTGGCGGGTGGTCACGGCCGGGCTGTGCGGAGTGCTCACGGTGCTCGCGCTCACGCCACCGGTGCGGGCGGCGGTCTTCGAATGGTTCGACTTCGGCGGGGTCGAGGTGCGGTACGACCCGTCGGCGTCGCCGTCGGCCGGGCGCGGCGTGCCCGGCTGCGGTGATCCGGTGTCGCTGGAGGAGGCGCGGAGCCGGTCCGGGTTCACGCCGGCGGTGCCGCAGTCGCTCGGCACGCCGGACGCGGTGTCGGTGACGCGCGAGCCGGGCGGCCGCGACCTGGTCAGCCTCTGCTGGCGCGAAGGCGGCCGGACGGTACGGCTCGACGAGTTCCCGGCCCTCCTCGACCCGGGGTTCGGCAAGACGGTGCGGGAGCTGCCGGACTTCGTGGACGTCGGGCGTGATCAAGGCCTGTGGTTCGCGCGCCCGCATCGGCTGACGTTCTGGATGCGGGACGAGGACGGTGAGCGGTGGACCCGCTCGGAGCGGGCGGCGGGCCCGACCCTGCTGTGGACGCGGGGCCAGAAGCTGACGCTGCGGCTCGAAGGGGTGGCGTCCAGGGAGCGGGCACTGGACATCGCGGAATCCGTTCCGACCGGGCCGTCCGAATCGGGAACCTGAACGGCTCGGGCGGTGTACCAGAAGTGAATCGGTGCGGAGGGGCCGCACCGACGGGCGGCTGGGGGATGGACATGCGGATGGTGAGGCGGCTGGCGGCGCTCGCGGCGGGCGCGGCGGTGGTCCTGGTGAGCGCATCGCAGGCAGCGGCGGGCGGGGTGACGAGCGTGCTGGTGGCTTCGCCCGAGAGCGGGCAGACCAAGGCGCTCAACGGCACCGACGGAGAGTTCGGCGCGTTGCAGTCCCTGCTCGGCGGCCCGAACCGGGGCCGGGGTGACATGCCACCGGGCTTGGAGGTGGGGGACGGGGCCCGGCAGATCAACGTGACCTGGTTGCTCCACGACGTGCAGCCGGGCCGGGTGGACCGCGTCTATCCGAGGACGAAGCCGACGACGGACACGGGCGCCGCCCAGGACATATGGATCCACACATCGATGGACATGGAGACCATGGACGGCTCCTGGCACAAGGCCGAGGACCCGGCTCGGCTGCGCGCGCTGCTGAAGGACATCGGGATGCTCGGCAAGGCCTCGAAGAACGGCAGCGCCGGGATACCGCCACCCGCGTGGTCGAAGCCCGAGCCCGAGCAGGAGACCGGCCCTTCGCGCGCCGCCGACCGGGGGACGGGCCCCGCGGACGACGACAGCACGGGCTGGCATTGGGCGATATCCGGCGCGGCGGGCGGCGCGGTCGCGGGGGCCGCCGGGGTGCTGCTGCTCCGACGCCGGGGGGCTCAGGAGGAAGATCCGGGTCCCCGGCAGGAGTTGGTGGACGTCCAGGAGGTGTCCTGGCGCCGGGAGTGAGGCGGGTGTCAGTCCGTCGGCAGACCCGGGGCCGGGTGGGCGGCCATCAGGTCGGCGACCTCGGCCCTGATCTTCGTCAGCGCCTCCTCGTCACCGGTGCCGGCGGCGGCGACACCGCGGTCGATCCAGTCGGCGACGGTCGCCATGTGCTCCGTGCCGAGACCACGGGAGGTGAGGGAGGGAGTGCCGATACGGACACCCGAGGGGTCGAACGGCTTCCTGGGGTCGAACGGCACGGTGTTGTAGTTGACGACGATCCCGGCCCGGTCCAGGGCCTTGGCGGCCACCTTGCCCGGGACGTCCTTGGGCGTGAGGTCCATCAGGATCAGATGGTTGTCGGTGCCGCCGGAGACCAGGTCGAAGCCGCGGGCGAGCAGCGCCTCTGCCAGGGCCTTGGCGTTGGCGACGACCGCGTGGGCGTAGTCGCGGAAGGAGGACGTGGACGCCTCGTGGAGGGCGACCGCGATGGCCGCGGTGGTCTGGTTGTGCGGGCCGCCCTGCAGGCCGGGGAAGACCGCCTTGTCGATGGCCTTGGCGTGCTCCTCGCGGGACATGAGCATCGCGCCGCGCGGGCCGCGCAGGGTCTTGTGGGTGGTCGTGGAGATCACGTCGGCGTGCGGCACCGGTGAGGGGTGGGCGCCGCCCGCGATCAGACCGGCGATGTGCGCGATGTCCGCGACCAGTACGGAACCGGCCTCGCGGGCGATCTCGGCGAAGGCGGCGAAGTCGATGGTGCGAGGGAGGGCCGTGCCGCCGCAGAAGATCAGCTTGGGGCGTTCCTTGAGGGCGAGGTCGCGCACCTCGTCGAGGTCGATGAGCCCGGTGTCCTGGCGTACGCCGTACTGCACGCCCTGGAACCACTTGCCGGTGGCGGAGACGCCCCAGCCGTGGGTGAGGTGGCCGCCCATGGGCAGGGCCATGCCCATCACGGTGTCGCCGGGCTCGGCGAAGGCGAGGTAGACGGCGAGGTTGGCCGGGGAGCCGGAGTAGGGCTGGACGTTGGCGTGCTCGACGCCGAAGACGTCCTTGGCGCGGGCGATGGCCAGGCGCTCGACGGGGTCGATGTTCTGCTGGCCCTCGTAGTAACGGCGGCCCGGGTAGCCCTCGCTGTACTTGTTCTGCAGGACGGTGCCGGAGGCTTCGAGGACCGCGGAGGAGACGTAGTTCTCGCTGGGGATCAGCCGCAGGGTGTCGGCCTGGAGCTGTTCCTCGGCGCCGATGAGTGCGGCGAGTTCCGGGTCCTCGGCGGCGAGGGCGGGGTGATGGCGAGAGGGAGAGGAAGGGAGAGTCATGGCGTCCTCCGGGGCGAGCGGTAAGTGTCCGGTCGTGGTCCCGGGGTGCCCAGGCGGGCGGCACCTCGAAGGTTCTGCCTCGCACGGCTTCCTCGGGGTTCATTCCCCGTGCGCCAGTCGCCGTGCTGTTGGGGCCACCATAGCGGGCACGCCGTTGTGGCAGGTTTCTTCGTCCGCGATGCGAGCGACGATAGAACGTGGAGGGCTCGGCCAACCCGGCCAACCCGGCCGCCGCAATCGCGCCATGCCGCAGGACGAACGGAGACCCCGTGTCGACTATGTCATCCCCGTTTGCGTCATCTTCGTCACCGCAGCCACCGCAGCCACCATCCTCATCGCCCTCGTCGCCCTCATCGACCGCTGGAGCGGGCGCCGGTTCGGTCACCGGTCAGTTCATCGCCTCGGCGGAGGAGCACAGCGCGCACAACTACCACCCGCTGCCCGTCGTGGTCACCTCGGCCGAGGGTGCGTGGATGACCGATGTCGAGGGGCGCCGCTACCTCGACATGCTCGCCGGGTACTCCGCGCTCAACTTCGGGCACGGCAACCGCCGCCTGATCGACGCGGCCAAGGCGCAGCTGGATCGCGTGACGCTGACGTCGCGTGCCTTCCACCACGACCGGTTCGCCGAGTTCTGTACGCGCCTGGCGGAGCTGTGCGGCAAGGAGATGGTGCTGCCGATGAACACCGGCGCGGAGGCCGTCGAGACGGCCGTGAAGACCGCGCGGAAGTGGGGGTACAGGGTCAAGGGCGTGCCGGACGGGCGGGCGAGGATCGTCGTCGCCTCCGACAACTTCCACGGCCGGACCACGACCATCGTCAGCTTCTCCACGGACGCGGAGGCACGGGCGGACTTCGGGCCGTACACCCCGGGGTTCGAGATCGTGCCGTACGGGGATCTGGCAGCGCTGCGGGCCGCGGTCACCGACGAAACCGTGGCGGTGCTGCTGGAGCCGATCCAGGGCGAGGCCGGGGTGCTGGTGCCGCCCGCCGGGTATCTGGCGGGGGTCAGGGAGCTGACCCGCGAGCGCGGGGTGCTCTTCATGGCGGACGAGATCCAGTCGGGGCTCGGCCGGACGGGGCGTACGTTCGCGTGTGAGCACGAGGGCGTGGTGCCGGATGTGTATGTGCTGGGCAAGGCGCTCGGGGGTGGGGTCGTGCCGGTGTCGGCGGTGGTCGCCGACGCGGATGTGCTCGGGGTGTTCAAGCCGGGCGAGCACGGGTCGACGTTCGGCGGCAACCCCCTCGCCTGCGCCGTGGGGCTGGAGGTGATCGCCATGCTGTCGACGGGTGAGTTCCAGGAGCGGGCCACGGAGCTGGGTGAGCATCTGCACGCCGAGCTGGGGCTGCTGTCCGGGACCGGCAAGGTGACGGAGGTGCGCGGGCGGGGGCTGTGGGCGGGCGTGGACATCGCCCCGTCGCTCGGCACGGGTCGGGAGGTCTCCGAGAGGCTGATGGATCGCGGGGTGCTGGTCAAGGACACGCACGGCGCGACGATCCGCCTCGCTCCCCCGCTGGTGATCAGTAAGGAGGACCTGGACTGGGGGTTGGCTCAGCTGCGGGCAGTCCTCAGTTAGGGGTCAGGCGTCTGCTCCCTTCTCGTACGCCGTTTCGAAGGCGGCGTCGCTCAGGGCCGAGCGGCAGCGTCGGGAGGCACGGTCGGTGTCGGTGCGTTCCGCCGGGGGCAGTGGGGCGCCGGTCGCCTCGCGGATTCTGGCGGCCGTACCGAGGAGGCCGGCGGCGTAGGCGTGGTCGCCTGCCAGGGATCTGGCGCCCGCGAGACCTTCCAGGGCCAGGGCCACGGCACGCTCGTCCCCCGTCGTGCGGGCCACGGCCAGGCCCTCGCGATGGAGGTGCTCCGCGCGGCCCGGGTCACCGCGCTGTTCGGCGACGTAGCCGAGGTGGGCGAGGATCAGGGCCGTGCCGGAGTCGACGCCGAAGCGGCGGTTGAAGTCGAGCCAGGGAAGGAGGAGTTCCTCCGCCGTGTCCAGGTCGCCGCGGTGGCGGGCGCCGATGGCGAGGCCTGTCTCGGCGAACTGTTGGGCGGGGCGGTGCGTCTGCTGCGCGGCGAGGCGGGCCGCGCGTGTGTGGAAGTCCGTGGCGGCGGGATCGTCGCCGGTCAACAGTGCCAGGCGGCCGAGTCGGGAGAGGCGGAAGGAGACGTCCGTCCAGAGTTCGAGTTCTTCGGCGCCACGCATGCCGTCGCGTTGGAGTCGGGCCGCCGTGTCGTAGTCGGCGGCGATTTCGGCGAGTACGCCGAGCTGTTCGGAGGACTGAAGTTGGCCCCAGCGGTCGCCGAGTTCGGCGAAGAGCGCGGCGCTGCGGGTGGCGTCGCGGCGCAGGGCGGGGAGGTCGCCGCGGTAGAGGGCGCGGGTGGCACGGGTGGAGAGCGTGGCGGCCTCGCCCCAGCGGTCGCCCGCGGCGCGGAACTCCGCGAGCAGCGCGTCCACGCGGGCGGTCTCGTCCGGGGTGTGGTCGAACCCGCACCGCGCGAAGGCGAGCAGCCAGCGAGAACGTGCGTCGGCGGGGGTGGTGGGCCCGCGCTCGCACGTCCGGCCGTGCGCGCGGGCGTCCTCGCCGGTCAGCAGGGCGAAGGCCGCGTGCGCGGAGGCGGCGGCGGTGCGGGCCGATTGGAGGGCCGCGTCGTCCGCCGGGGGCTCCCCGGGGTCGGTTCCTCGTGGGGGCAGGTCAGGGGCGTCGACCGCCGCGCCTGCGACTGCGCCACCCGCTGCCGCTGCCCCGCCCGTGGCCCTGCCTTCGGCTGCGGCGGCGGCCACTGGTCTGCCTTCCGCTGCTCTGCCTTCCACTGGTCTACCTTCCACTGTGTCGAGCGCCGCGCCTTCGGCGCCGGTTGCCGGGCTTTCGGCGGTGGTCGACCGCGTGGGCAGGGGCAGGTTCAGGGCCGTGTCCAGGGAGCGCATGGCTTCGCGTAGGCGGCCGCGCAGGAACCAGTACCACGTCTGGGCGTTGACCAGGCGCAGGGCGGTCGTGGCATCGGCGTCCGTGACGGACCACTCCAGTGCGGTACGCAGGTTCACCGTCTCGCGGTCCAGGCGCCGCAGCCAGCTCCGCTGGTCGGGGCCGCGCAGGGCGGTGGCCGCGCGTTCGGCGAAGGTGGCGAAGTAGTGGGCGTGGCGGCGGCGCAGGGTGAGGGTCTCGGCGGCCTCGTCGAGGCGTTCGAGGCTGTAGGCGGTGACGGATTCGAGCATGCGGTAGCGGATCTCAGGCGGCTCGGCGTGGTGGTCACGCGGGTCTCTCGCGTCCGTGACCGGGGCGAGGAGGGAACGGTCCACGAGGCGGGTGATCAGGTCGAGGGTGTCCCCCTCACCCTCACCCTCACCCTCATTTCCATCCTCCAGATCGGTCTGCTCAGGGGCGGTCTGTTCTGGTGCGGTCTGTTCTGGTGCGGTCTGTGCCGGGGTCGGTATGACCTCCTCCGCACCGGCCAGCGTGAAGCCTCCTTGGAAGACGGCTAGTTGGCGGAGGGCTCGGCGTTCCGGGGGTGTCAGGAGTTCCCAGCTCCAGTCGATCATCGCGCGCAGGGTCCGCTGGCGGGCCGGGGCGTCGCGGCGGGCCTGGTTCAGGAGGCGGAACCGGTCGTGCAGGCGGTCGGCGAGGGCGTGTACGCCGAGGGCGCGTACGCGGGTGGCGGCCAGTTCGACGGCCAGGGGGATGCCGTCCAGGCGGCGGCAGATCAGGGCGGCGGCCTCCCGGTTCCCGTCGTCCAGGGTGAAGCCGGGCGCGGCGGCCGCGGCGCGGGTCGCGAAGAGCCGCAGTGCCTCCTCCTCACCGAGCGGAGCGACGGCTTCCAGGGTCTCGCCGGAGAGGGCGAGGGGTTCCTGGCTGGTGGCGAGGATCCGTACGTGCGGGGCGTGGCGCAGGAGCGCGGTGGCCATGTCGGCGACGGGGCCCAGTAGGTGCTCGCAGTTGTCAAGGACGAGAAGGAGCCGTCGACCTGCCAGGGCCCGGCCGAGCCACTGCTCGGCCGCCGCATCGTCGCGAACACCCGGCACCACCGCATCGTCGCGAACGCCGGGGACGCCCGGGACGTCCGGCACCACCGCGTCGTCGCGCACGCCCGGCACCGCCGCCCGCGCCGACTCCACCCCGGCCGCCCCACCGTCGCGAACGCCCAGCGCCACCCCGTCATCGCGGATGCCCAGTGCCGCCGCCACCGTGGACACCACCTCGCCGCGCGTTCCCGCGAGTTCCGCCAGCCAGATGCCGTCGGGGAAGTCTGCCGTCAGGCCGGTCGCCGATTCCAGGGCCAGGCGGGTTTTGCCGACGCCACCGGGGCCCGTGAGCGTGACCAGGCGGGCGGTTCGGACCAGGTCGCGTACGCGGGCGACCGCCGGCTCGCGGCCGACGAGGCCCGTGGTCGGGGCGGGCAGGTTCGTCAGAGGGCGTTCCGCCGCGGCGGACGGGGGAGCGGCGTGTGCCGTGGTCGGCGCCGCCAGGCCCGGGTCCTGGCGCAGCATCGCCTCGTGCAGGGCGGCGAGTTCGGGGCCGGGGTCGATGCCGAGTTCGTCGGCGAGGCGCAGGCGCAGGTCGCGGTAGGAGTCCAGGGCCTCGGCCGGGCGGCCGGACCGGTACAGGGCGCGCAGATGGACGGCGCGCAGCCGTTCACGCAGTGGATCGCGCGCGACCAAGAAGGCCAACTCGTCCGCCAGCGCGACGTGTTCGCCCAGCTCGAGGCGCAGCTCGGACAGCGTCTCCTGGGCGGTGAGGCGCTGTTCCTCCAGGCGCGAGACCGCCTCGCGCACGAACGCGGCGTCGCGGAAGTCGGCGTACGCGCGCCCGCGCCACAGCGCCAACGCGTCGGTCAGGAGCGACACTTTCGTACGGACGTCGTCCGCGTCCGTCTCGTACGCGCGTGAGGTCAGCGAAGCGAAACGGGCCGCGTCCACGTCTTCGGGCGGGACCCGCAGCTCGTATCCGGCGGGGCCGTACACCACGAGGGCGCGGCCCCCCGGTTCCGCCGTATCCAGCGCACGGCGCAGCTGGGAGACCTTCGTCTGGAGGGAGTTGGCGGGGGACGACGGGACCATCCTGTCGCCCCAGAGGTCGTCGACCAGGGTGTCCACCGGGACCGGGCGGCCCGCCCGTACGAGGAGCGCGGCGAGCAGCGCGCGCACTTTCGGCTCCGGGGCGGGCACGGCCGTCCCGTCCTGCGCGCGCACCGTCAGCGGGCCAAGCACCTCGAATCGCATGTGGTCACGTTAATCGGGGCCACGCCGTATGACGTGGCGGTACGCCCTCCTGCCCGCGGTCCGCTCGCCGTGCGCCCCTCAAGAGCCGCCGTGCGTGGACCGTCAGCGTTCCGTGCGCACCCCCCGGCACGGTGGTTCCCGTGACAGCGACCCCGCGGTCACGAAGCTCACCGGCCCGAGGCGCAAGCCGCCGAGCCGGGCCCAACCCCAGGAGTCACCATGCCCGCCTCCCGCGAAATCCGTCTCGCCGCCCGCCCCGTCGGCGAGCCCGCCCCCGCGGACTTCGAGCTGGTAACCACCCAGGTCACCGACGAGCCGGGCGAGGGACAGATCCTGGTCCGCAATACCTGGATGTCCGTGGACCCGTACATGCGGGGCCGCATGGACGACGCGCCGTCCTACATGCCGCCGTTCCAGCTGGGCGCCCCGCTCGACGGCAGTGCGGTCGGCGAGGTCGTCGCGTCCAACGCCCCCGAGATCCCCGTCGGCGCGACCGTGTCGCACTTCCTCGGATGGCGGGAGTACGCCGTCCTTGACGCCGCCGCCGCGACGGTCGTCGACACCTCGCTCGCCCCCGCCGCCGCCTACCTCGGCCCGCTCGGCACGACGGGACTGACGGCGTACGCCGCGCTGACCCGCACCGCACCGGTGCGCGAGGGCGACGTCGTCTTCGTGTCCGCCGCGGCCGGGGCGGTCGGCAGCGTGGCGGGGCAGATCGCCCGCGAACTCGGTGCCTCCCGGGTGATCGGCTCGGCCGGCGGCCCGGCGAAGACGAAGAAGCTGCTCGACTCCTTCGGGTACGACGCCGCCATCGACTACCGCGCGGGCGGCCTGCCCGAGCAGCTCGCGCAGGCCGCGCCCGACGGCGTCGACGTCTATCTCGACTCGGTCGGCGGTGACCATCTGCAGGCCGCGATCGGCGCCATCCGCCCCGGCGGTCGCATCGCGCTGGTCGGCGCCATCAGCACGTACAACGCCACCTCGCCCGTGCCCGGTCCCGACAACCTCTTCCAGGCCGCCAAGCAGGAGGCGACGCTGCGCGGCATGCTCGTCACCAGCCACTTCGACCTTTTCACGGAGTGGATCGGCCGGGCGGCACCGCTGCTCGCCGACGGCACGCTGCGCACCGAGCAGACCGTCGTCGACGGCATCGATCAGGCCCCGGAAGCCTTCCTCGGAGTGCTGCGCGGCGCCAACACCGGCAAGATGCTCGTACGGATTTAGTACGGGCCGAGTACGGGTCGAGTACGGGGCGAGTACGGACCCAGCCCGGCAGCGGCCGGCCGGTCGTTGCCGGGCCTCAAAGGATCACATGTGGAAGAAACCGCGCGTACTCGTCCGTGATCGGCCCCGCAGACTCCCTGATGCCGAGCCCCGCCGCCTCGTCCTCGACGACCCACGCGCCGAGGACGACACGGTTGCCGTCGAAGTCGGGCAGCGGTGCGAGCTCCTGGTAGCAGCAGGCCTCTTCCCGCAGGACCGGATTCGCAACGCCCGGCTCGTGGATCGTGACACCGGCGCCCTCGCGGCCGAGGAGGGGCTTGGCCACGTATCCGCGTTCCCGGGCCAGTTCGCGTGGGCCGTCCAGGTAGGCGGGGAGCAGGTTCGGGTGGCCCGGGTACAGCTCCCAGAGGACCGCAAGGAGTGCCTTGTTGGAGAGGAGCATCTTCCAGGCGGGCTCGATCCACAGGGTGGAGCCGGTGCCGCCGCCGTTGTCGAGGGTCTCCAGGACGTACGGCGCGAAGCGGTCCGTGGTCAGCCACTCCCACGGGTAGAGCTTGAAGCAGGAGCGCATGAAGCGGAGCTTCTTGTCGACGAAGCGGCGCGAGAGGCGGTCCCAGCCGATGTCCTCCATGGAGATGGAGTCCGTGGTGAGGCCCGCCTGTTCGGCCGTCTCGCGCAGGTACGCAACCGTCATGAGGTCCTCGCCGAGTTCGTCGGCGGCGGAGTGCGCGAAGTAGAGCGGGCCGCCGGGTGGCAGCAGGGCGGCCTGTTTCTTCCAAGCGTCGACGAGACGTTCGTGGAGGGAGTTCCACTGGTCGGCGCCGGGGAAGCGCTCCTCCATCCAGAACCACTGCGGGCTCGCGGCCTCGACGAGGGAGGTGGGGGTGTCGGCGTTGTACTCCAGCATCTTGGCCGGGCCCGTGCCGTCGTAGCGCAGGTCGAGACGGCCGTAGAGGGAGGGGAGTTCGGCACGGCGGTGCCAGGCCTCCGTGACGGCGTCCGACACGCGCGGGTCCGTGATGCCGAGGTCGGCGAGGCGGTCGTGTTCGACGATGTGCGCGGCGGCGGCCAGGCACATCGCGTGCAGTTCCTCGACGACCTCCTCCAGCGCCTCGATCTCGGGGAGGCAGAAGACGTAGTACGCGCTCTCGTCCCAGTAGGGACGCAGGGTGTCGTCGGGGTAGCGCGTGAGGGGGTAGATGAGTCCCTGGTCCTCGACGGTCCGCTGCCAGTCGGGGCGGGGGGTGATGGTGCGGCGCTCCATGTCGTCGTACGCGTCCGGGTCCGGGTCCGGTTCTGGTTCCGGGTCCCCTCAGCCGCCGCCGCTGCCGCTGCCGCTGCCGCTACCGCCGCCCGAGCAGCCGAAGCCGTCGCGGTCCACGGCCTCACTGCGGCTGAACGTGCCGTAGTCGGCGTAGCGGCCGTCGACCTCGGCGTCGTAGTACCAGGCGGGGTCGGTACGGCCCGACGTCCTGCCGGTGCCGTAGGAACCGGCGTCCGTCTTGCGGGCCTTGCCCGAGGAGGAGGTTCCTGCGGTCGCCGCCTTGCAGTTCTTGTCGCTGACGATCTTGTATCCCAGGAAGCCGTCGTAGCTGTCGCGGTCCACGCAGCGGCGGTCCGGTTCCGAGCCGCAGGAGGTCAGGGCCGCCGCGAGGACGCCCATGCCGCCGAGGACGACCGTGCTGGACCGCAGCCGTCGTCGTCGTTGCTCGTTCTGCTCCGCCATGGAACTACCGCTCCCCCGTGCTCGTACGTGCTTGTGCGTGTACGTGATCGTGCTCGTACGTGATCGTGCTCGTACGTGATCGTGCTCGTACGTGATCGGCGATCAGCGTAGGTACACCGGCATGGCCGCTGCCAACCGCCTCCCCCGGATCTCCCTTGGGTCTCCCTTGACTCGCCTTCCTCTACAGTCACTTCGTGTCTCTTGGGATGATTTGCGCTCTCGGCTCAGCGGTCTGCTTCGGCACGGCCTCGGTTCTGCAGGCGGTCGCCGCGCGCGCCACCGCGCCGGGCACCGGGTCCGGCGTCGACCCGGCGCTGCTGCTGCGCGCCCTGCGCCAGTGGCGTTACCTCGCCGGGCTGGCGCTGGACGGGCTCGGCTTCCTGCTCCAGATCGTGGCGTTGCGCTCCCTCCCCATCTACGCCGTGGGGGCGGCGCTCGCCGCGAGCCTCGCCGTCACCGCGGTGGTCGCCGCCCGGCTGCTGCAGGTGCGGCTCGGCGGCGTCGAGTGGGGCGCGGTGGGCGTGGTCTGCGCGGGGCTCGCGATGCTGGGGTCCGCGTCCGGGGACGAGGGCGACCACGGCGGGACCACGACGCTGCGGTACGTGGTGCTCGGCATCGCGGTGGCCGTGCTGATGCTCGGGGCGGCGGCCGGGCGGCTGCCCGACCGCGTGCGGGCGCCGGCGCTTGGCCTCGGCGCGGGGTGCGGGTTCGGGGTGGTCGAGGTGGCGGTACGGCTCGTCGACTCGGTCGCTCCTGGGGCGCTGCTGGCCAATCCGGCGACGTACGCGCTGCTGGTGGGCGGAGGCGCGGCGTTTCTGCTGCTCACGTCGGCGTTGCAGCGGGGGTCGGTGACGGCCGCCACCGCCGGGATGGTGATCGGGGAGACGATCGGGCCCGCGTTGGCGGGTGTCTTGTGGCTGGGTGACCGGACCCGGGAAGGGCTGGGGTGGCTGGCCGTCCTGGGCTTCGCGGTGGCGGTCGCCGGGGCGCTCGCGCTGGCGCGGTTCGGGGAGGCGCCGTCGGTGGTGGCGGGCGCCGAGGGGGCGGCGGCCCGGGAGGCGGCACGGAGCGGGGCCCCCTGGGTTCGGGGTGTCCCCGCCCCCACCAGGCCCGGCGCTGCCCGCCCACTGGGCCCCGCCCAGCAAGCCCTGAGCCCACTGGACCCCGCCCCGCAGGCCCCGGCCACCCGTCCCCTGCGGGCGCATCGTGGCTGATCGCGCCGTTCCCCGCGCCCCTAACGGGGCGCTCACCGCCCCGCAAACCCCAGCCACCCGCCCCCTGCGGGCACGCCGTGGCTGATCGCGCCGTTCCCCGCGCCCCTATCGGGGCGCTCCCGGGCCCCGCAAGCTCACTTCTCCAGTAGTTCGAACAAGCTTGAGAAGCCCTGGTCGCCGTGGCCCTGCGCGATGCGGCGGTCCATCAACTTCTTGACCTCCCGCATCCGTACGGACTCCACGCCGACGGACTCGCGGTGGCTGATCAGGTCGTTCATCAGTGCGGCCTGGACGTCCAGTGAACCGAGGTCCGGTCCGTACTCGCCGCTCTTGACCGCCTTGGCCATCGCGGTCAGCAAGGGCGGGTAGGCGGCCACCGAACCCGCGACGCGGTCGGTGAACTCGGCCACGTCGACACCCTCCGCCCGGACCAGCTTGAGCGTGTGCAGAAAGCCGATGAGCAGCTCGAAGCCCATCGCGACCTGGGCCATGAACTCCACGGCGGCCGCACCGGCGTCCTCGCCGTGGTACGCGATGCCGCCGAGCAGCCGCAGCGTCGGCTCGTGGGCGTCGTAGGCGGCGCGGGAACCGCTGAACGGGAACATGATGTGGGGCTTGCCCACGTCCGGCGGATCACCCATGACCTTGCCGTCGATGTACTCGGCGCCGCGCTCGGCCGCCCAGCGCTCGGTCGCCCGCGCCTGCGCGGGAGAGCCGCTCGTCACGTTCACCAGGACCTTGCCCGCGACCGCCCCGTCGATGGCCGCGAGGACCTCGTCCACCGCCGCGCCGTCGAGCAGGCAGATGACGACGAGCGGGCTCGCCGCCACCGCCTCCGCCGCCGTCGCGGCGGCCGTGGCCCCGGCGTCGACCAGCGGCGCGGTCTTGGAGGCGGTCCGGTTCCAGACCGTGGTGTGGAGACCCTGCTCCACGAAGGTCCTGGCGATCGCCGAACCCATGTCACCCAGTCCGAGCACGGTGACCCGTCCCCGTCCAGCTGCCCCACCAGTTGTCGCTGTCGTTGCCGTGGTCGTTGCCGTTGCCGTTGTCGTCATGGTGGGACGCTAGTTGTGGGTGTGGCGCGACCGTATCGGTCCGGCGGCCGAGGGAGCTTACGGCTTTGGGCGCAGGCCCAGAGGACCGCGAAGGCGAACACGCCAGGTCACGCCAGGTCACGGCAGCACCCGGCACAACGCCTCCAGCGCCCCCGTCCACGCGTGCTCCGCCGGAGTCCCGTACCCCACCACCAGCGCGTCCCGCCGCCGCACCTCCGCGAGAGGATGACGGAAGCGGGCGAGCCCCTGGACGGCGAGACGTTCCCAGTTGGCGGCCTGGACGATGGACCGCTCCGTGCCCGGAGGGAGTTCGAGCACCGCGTGGAGGCCGGCCGCGATACCCGTGGCGCGGGTCTCGGGGGACCGTTCGGCGAGGGCGGCCACGAGGTGGTCGCGGCGGCGCCGGTACCGCAGGCGGGCCCCGCGCACATGACGGTCGTACGCACCGGAGGTGATGAACTCCGCGAGCGTCAGCTGGTCCAGCGTGCCGCAGGACCACCCGGCGGCGTCCTTCTCGCCGAGGACTTCGTCGCGCAGTCCCGACGGCAGCACCATCCAGCCCAGGCGCAGGCCAGGGGCGAGGGACTTGCTGGCCGTGCCGAGGTAGACCACGCGCTCGGGGTCGAGGCCCTGGAGCGCGCCGACGGGCTGGCGGTCGTAGCGGAACTCGCCGTCGTAGTCGTCCTCCAGGATCAGGCCGCCCTCGCGCCGCGCCCAGTCGACGGCCGCCGCGCGCCGGTCGGGGTGCAGCGGCACGCCCATCGGGAACTGGTGCGCGGGCGTGAGCAGCACCGCCTTCGAGGCGCCCGCGTCCAGCCCCGCGGTGCAGGTGCCCAGGTCGTCGAAGTCGAGCGGTGCCGTCCGCAGGCCCGCGCGGTGCAGCAGGTTCCAGTGGATGTCCAGGCCGTACGACTCCACGGTCACCTCCCGCAGCCCGCGCTGCCGCAGTACGCGGCCCAGGATCGAAAGCCCGTGCACGAACCCGGCGGTGATGACGACGCGGTCGGGGTCCGCGTGCACGCCGCGCGCCCGCGCGAGGTAGCCCGCGAGGGCCTCCCGCAGTTCGACGCGGCCGCGTGGGTCGTCGTACCCGAGCGCCGTGTTGGGCGCCGCCGACAGCGCGCGCCGGGCCGCCTTGAGCCACTCCGCGCGCGGAAAGGAGGCCAGGTCAGGGGTGCCGGGACTGAGGTCGTACGTCGGCGCGCCGACGGGCCTGCGGGTCGGCGCGGGCCGTGCCGGCGGTGTGATGAGGCGCTCCGCCACCCGCGTGCCCGAACCCTGGCGGGCGGTGAGCCAGCCCTCGGCGACGAGGTCGGCGTACGCGTCGGCGACGGTGTTCCGCGCGATGCCGAGGTCGACGGCGAGCGAGCGGGACGAGGGCAGCCGGGTGCCGGGGGCGAGCCGGCCACCGCGCACCGCCGCGCGCAGGGCGTCCGTCAGGCTTTTGCGTACGCCGTTGCGGACACCGCCGCGGTCGCCGTCGCCCGACGCGTCACCGCCCGTCTCCACGTGCAGGTCGACGCCCAGAGTGGCCCAAGATTCTCCCATGGAAATGGACCATACCGGTGGGCTACCCGGCCCCTAGGGTCGAAGGCATGACGATGAACGAGAACACCGCCGAGGGCGCCCCCGCCAAGGAGAACGCCAAGGAGAACGCCGAGGAGAACGCCAAGGCGTACGTCCACGAGCACACCCCCCGCCTCGCCTGGGCCACGCACGCCCCCGAGGTCTTCAAGGCCATGATCAAGCTCGACGCGGCGGCCCGTAAGGGTCTCGACCCGGTGATCTACGAGCTGGTCAAGATCCGCGCCTCGCAGATCAACCGCTGCGCACTCTGTCTGGACATGCACACCAAGGACGCGCTCGCGGCGGGCGAGAGCGTCGAGCGGATCATCCAGCTCAGCGCGTGGGACGAGTCGCGGCACTTCTACACCGCCAAGGAGGTCGCCGCGATCGAGCTGACGGAGGCGGTCACCGTCCTGACCGACGGTTTCGTGCCGGACGAGGTGTACGAGCGAGCCGCCGCGCACTTCGACGAGGTGGAGCTGACCCAGCTCATCGCCGCGATCACCGTCATCAACGCGTGGAACCGCTTCGGCGTCTCGACACGTCAGGTGCCGGGCCACTACAAGGCGGGCGACGTCAAGTGACCGCCCGCACCACGTACTTGGACAAGGGCGTCGGCTCCGCGATGGTCGCGCTGAGCGCCGCCGCCAAGCGGGGCCTCGGCGACCCGGTCCTCGCCGAGCTGGTGATGATGCGGGCCTCGCAGATCAACGCGTGCGCCTTCTGCCTCGACATGCATGTGGATCTCGCCCTCAAGAACGGCGAGACCCCGAAGCGCGTCGCCCTCCTCAACGCCTGGGAGGAGGCCGGGGCGCTCTTCAGCGAGCGTGAGCGCGCGGCCCTCGCCCTGACCGAGGCGGTCACCGTCCTCACCGAGGGTTTCGTGCCGGACGCCACTTACGAGCGTGCGAGCAAGCACTTCGACGAACCCGAACTCGCCCATCTCATCGGGCTGATCACCGTCATCAACAGCTGGAACCGGCTGATGGTGAGCCGCCGCATCGAGCCCGGAGGACACACGTCATGAGCGCCGTCGACACCCTGCGCGCCCTGCACCACGACCGCGCGCCCGGCGATCCGCTGATCCTGCCGGGCCCCTGGGACGCGGCGAGCGCCCGGACATTCGAGGAGGCGGGCAGCCCCGCGCTGGCCACGCCGAGCGCGGGCATCGCGCTCTCCCTCGGATACGAGGACGGGCAAGTGCCGCCCGAGGAGATGTTCGCGGCGATCACGCGCATCGCGCGGTCCGTCTCCGTGCCCGTCACCGCGGACATCGAGAGCGGCTACGGCCTCGCCCCGGCGGAGCTGGTGGACCGGCTCCTGGAGACCGGCGCGGTCGGCTGCAACCTGGAGGACTCCTTCGGCGCCAAGGGCGAGCCGGGCACGCTCAGGGACCCCGCCGAGCAGGCCGACTTCCTCGCGGAGGTGCGGGCCGCGGCGGGGAGCCGGCTCTTCGTCAACGCGCGCGTGGACACGTTCGTCAGGGGCGTCCCGGAGCCGGCCGCCGCGATCGAGCGGGCCCGCCTGTATGTGGCGGCGGGCGCGGACTGCGTCTACCCGATCCTGGCCCCGCCCGAGGCGGTTCCCGCGCTGCGGGCGGGGATCGAGGGGCCGCTGAACGTCCTCGCCCTGGCGGGCGGGCCCTCACCTCGGGAACTGGGGACGATGGGAGCGACGCGGGTGACATTCGGGCCCGGTCTGCTGCACCGGAGCATGTCGGCCCTGCGGGCCATCGCCGACGAGCTGACCTGAAACCGGCGGTGCCGGGCCCTCATTCCAAAGGCGCCCGGCACCGTGGCGTTGTGCCCACAACGGGAACGGCCTACTTGGGAAGCCAGCCCCGCCACTTGGCCTCATGGTCGGCGACCCACGCCTTCGCCGCGGCATCCGGCGACATCTTCTTGTCCGCGATCATCAGGGAGACCTCGTTCTGGTCCTCCTCCGACCACTTGAAGTTCTTCAGGAACTCCGCGGCCTCGCCCCCGTTCTTGGCGAAGTCCGCGTTGAAGTACTTCTGGAGCGGCGTATGCGGATAGGCACACTTGATCGTGGCCGGGTCGGCGTCGCAGCCCTCCTTGTACTCGGGCAGCTTCACCTCCGTCATCGGCACCTTCTCGAACAGCCACTGGGGCTTGTACCAGTACGTCAGGAACGGCTTCTGCTGCTTGGCGAACTGCTCGATCTGGGTGATCTGCGCCGCCTCCGACCCCGCGAAGACCACCTCGTAGTCCAGGTCGAGGTTCTGCACGAGGGCCTTGTCGTTCGTCACGTACGACGGGGAGCCGTCCATGAGCTGGCCCTTGTCGCCGCTCTCGGAGGTGCGGAACTGGTCGGCGTACTTGTTGAGGTTCCTCCAGTCGGTGACGTCCGGGTGCTTCTTGGCGAAGTACGTCGGGACGTACCAGCCGATGTGACCCGTCACGCCGACGTCGCCGCCGGGGACGATCGTCTTCTTCTCCTTGACGTACCTCTGCTCCTGGTCGGGGTGGCCCCAGTCCTCCATGATCGCGTCGACGCGGCCCTGGCTGAGGGCGTCCCAGGCGGGCACCTCGTCGATCTGGACCTTGTCGACGCGGTAGCCCAGCTCGTTCTTCAGCAGATACTCGGCGACGGCGACGTCCGCCTGCGCGCCGACCCAGGACTGGACCGAGAGGGTCACCGTCTTGGCCCCGGCGGCGTTCGCGTACGGCGACGCCTGCTTGGTCATGTCGGCGGCACCGCAGCCGGAGAGCGCGAGGAGCGCGCCGGCCGCCGTGACAGCGCTCATCACACGCGTACGTACTCGCATGTCACGCTCCCTTCTTCGCGCGGCGTACCCGGCGTTCCGTCGGCTGCGTGACGCGGTCGAGCATCAGGCCGAGGCAGACGATCGCGGCACCGGCCACCAGGCCCGTCGCCAGGTCGCCCTGCGCGATGCCGAACACCACGTCGTAGCCGAGCGCGCCACCGCCGACCAGACCGCCGATGACGACGACGGCGAGGACCAGGACGACGCCCTGGTTGAGGGCGAGCAGGAGTGCGGGGCGGGCCAGCGGCAGCTGGACCTGGCGCAGCTGCTGCCAGCCGGTGGCGCCGAGCGAGCGCGAGGACTCCATCGCGGCGGCGTCGACCTGGCGCAGGCCCTGCGTGGTGATGCGGATGACGGCGGGCAGCGCGTAGACGACGGCCGCGGCGACCGCGGGGGCGCGGCCGATGCCGAAGAGGGCGACGACCGGGATCAGGTACACGAACTGCGGCATCGTCTGGAACACGTCGAGCACCGGGCGGAGCAGGCGTTCGAACCGCGTGCTGCGGGACGCCGCGACGCCGATCGCGAAGCCGAGGGCCAGGGTCACGGCGACACCGGCGAGGACCTGCGAGAGCGTGTCGAGGGACTTGTCCCAGACACCGAGTACGCCGATCGCGCCCATCGCGGCGACGGCGGTCAGCGCGGTCTGCCAGGTGCCGATCAGCCAGGCGAGCGCGGCGACGATCAGCAGCACCGACCACCAGGGAAGGTCCTGGAGCCCGTCGCGGACGGGGTTGAGGACCCACGTGGTGAAGTGGGACGCCCAGTCGGCGGTGCCGCCGACGACGGGCACGCCGGTGTAGAGGTGGTCGACCATCCAGTCCTTGGCGGTGTTGACCGACGGGGCGATGTTCACGACCCAGCCGGTCGGCCAGTCCACGCGGTCCGCGAAGCGGGCGGCGAGCGCGGCGACGACGGTCACGGCGGCGGCAACGGACCAGCCGCGCCGGCCGCGGAGCGGCGACGTGTCCTCGGCGTGCGCGCCCACCTTCTCGCCCGCGGCGCCGGTCACCCGGTCCAGGACGACGGCGAGCAGCACGATCGGGATGCCGGCGGCGAGCGCCTGGCCGACGTCGACGGTGGAGAGCGCCTGGTAGACGCGGTCGCCGAGGCCGCCCGCGCCGATTACCGAGGCGATGACGGCCATGGAGAGCGCCATCATGATCGTCTGGTTGACGCCGAGCAGGAGTTCCTTGAGGGCGAGGGGCAGCCGCGCGGTGAGCAGGCGCTGGCGTCCGGTCGCACCGAGCGAGGCCACCGCCTCCATCACGCCGGCGTCGGCGCCGCGCAGGCCGAGCGCGGTGAGCCGGGCCATGGGCGGGGCCGAGTACACGACCGTCGCGAGGACGGCCGCCGGGACGCCCATGCCGAAGACGAGGGCGAACGGCAGCAGATACGCGTACGCGGGAAGGACCTGCATGGTGTCGAGGACCGGCCGCAGGACGCGGAAGGCCCGGTCGTTGAGCCCGCCCGCGAGGCCGAGCAGCAGGCCGACCACGACCGAGGCGAGCACCGCGACGATCATCAGGGCGAGCGTCTGCATGGTCGGCACCCACATGCCGAGCAGCCCGCACACGGCGAACGCGGCCGACGCCGTGACGGCGAGCTTGACGCCCGCCACGCGCCAGGCGACGAGCCCGGCGGCGGCGGTGACCCCGGCCCATCCGGCGGCGAGCAGCACCAGGTAGACGCCGCGCACGGAGAGCACGATGGCGTTGCTGATGTGCCCGAAGAAGTAGGTGAACAGCGGGTGGCTGTCGCGGTTGTCGATGATCCAGTCGGTGGTCCTGCCCAGCGGCTCGGTCAGGTCGACGGTGAGGGCGTCCGGCCAGGCGCCGGAGGCCCACTTGGCGTTGAGGATCGGCACGAGGACGGCCGCGGCGACGGCGAGCAGCAGGAGTTTGCCGACGGCACGGTGACGCAGGAGCGCGCCGATTCCCGTATCCCGTACGGGACCGGACGCGGTGGCGGTGGCCATCAGGCGACCACCTCGCCCTTGTCGGGGGCGGTGGATGCGGGGCCCGCGGGGGCCGCGGTGCCCGCGATCACGGCGAGCAGCCCCGCGTGGTCCACCACGCCGAGGCACCGCTTGCCGTCCATCACGCGCACCGGGACGCCGGTGCGGGCGACGGCCTCGATGGCCTCGGAGACCTTGGCGTCGGGCGCGAGGGCCGCGCCGCGGCTCTCCTCGTCGTCGGCGGCGGGGCGCATGGCGCTGCGTACGCTCATCACGTCGGCGCGCGCCACATCGCGTACGAAGTCGCGGACGTACTCGTCGGCCGGGGAGCCGACGATCTCCTCGGGCGTGCCGCACTGGACGACGCGGCCGTCGCGCATCAGGGCGATGCGGTCGCCGAGCTTGAGGGCCTCGCTGAGGTCGTGGGTGATGAAGACCATCGTGCGGCCCTCTTCGCGGTGCAGGCGGACGACTTCCTCCTGCATGTCGCGGCGGATCAGCGGGTCGAGGGCGCTGAACGGCTCGTCGAACAGGAGGACCTCGGGGTCGACGGCGAGGGCGCGGGCCAGGCCCACGCGCTGCTGCTGGCCGCCGGAGAGCTGTCCGGGCTTGCGCTGCTCAAGACCCTCAAGGCCGACCTTCTCGACGACTTCGAGGGCCTTGGCGCGGCGCTCGGCCTTGCCGACGCCCTGCACCTCGAGGCCGTACGCGACGTTGTCGATGACGGAGCGGTGCGGCAGGAGGCCGAAGTGCTGGAAGACCATGGAGGCGCGGTGGCGGCGCAGTTCGCGCAGGCGGGCCCTGTCCATGGCGAGGACGTCCTCGCCGTCGATGGCGATGGCGCCGGAGGTCGGCTCGATGAGCCGGGTCAGACAGCGTACGAGAGTGGACTTGCCGGAGCCCGACAGGCCCATGACGACGAAGACCTCACCCTTCTTGACCTCGAAGGACACATCCCGCACGGCGGCCGTGCAGCCGGTCCGCTCACGCAGTTCGGCGGGGCTCAGGCCGTGCAGCGAGGTGTCGTCCGGTATGCGCTCGGCCCGGGGCCCGAAGACCTTCCAGAGGTTCTTGACGGCGAAGACGGGCCCGTCGCCGGAAGCCCCGGCCCCGGCCCCGGCCTCGACGTGCTTCGTCACGGTGGCTTCGCTCATCGGCCGTCACCAGCCAGCATCTCGGCGCATTTCTCCCCGACCATGAGCACTCCGATCATCGGGTTCACGGCGGGCATCGTCGGGAAGACGGATGCGTCCGCGATACGGATTCCTGCCATGCCCCGGATCTTCAACTCCGGGTCGACCACGGCGAGTTCATCAGTGGAAGCACCCATTCGGCAGGTGCCGGCGGGGTGGTAGACGGTGTGCGCGGCCTTGCGGACCAGCTCGCTGATCTCGGCGTCGCCGGTGACCTCGGGCCCGGGGAAGACCTCGCGCTTGAGCCACTTCTTGAACGGCTCGGCCTGCGCGACCTTGCGCGCCAGCTTGATGCCGTCGACGAGGGTCTGACCGTCGTAGTCGACCCCGTTCTCGTCGAACTCGAAGTACTTGAAGTCGAGCGCGGGCTTGACCTCCGGGTCGGCCGACGTGAGGTAAAGCCGGCCGCGCGCGCGGGACTTGGGGATGTTCGGCGTCATCGAGACGCCGTGCTCCGGACGTTCGTAGCCGAGCCGCTCCGGGTTGTCCGTGAACGGGATCTGGTAGAAGTGGAACATCAGGTCCGGGCCCTTGTGGTCCGGGTCCCGCTTCACGAACAGACCGGCGTCCGAGTCCATCGCGGAGTTGCCGGGGATCGGCCCGTTGGTCTCCCAGACGATGACCGACTCGGGGTGGTCGATGAGGTTCTCGCCGACGCCCGGCAGGTCGTGGACGACCGGGATGCCGAGCGCTTCGAGGTCCTTCTTCGGCCCGATGCCCGAGTGCATGAGCAGCCGCGGCGTGTCGACGGCACCGGCGCAGACCAGCACCTCTCGGCGGGCGGTGAGCAGCTGCTCGACGCCGTCCTTCGTCCGCATGTGGACGCCGCGCGCTGTCTTGCCGTCCAGCTCCAGCTTGGTGGCCCAGGTCTCCAGGAACAGGTGGAGGTTGGGGCGGTCGCCGGCCTCCATGTGGGGGTGGAGGTAGGCGACGGACGCGGAGGAGCGCTTGTTGTTCTCCGGGTGGTACGCGAGGTCGAAGAAGCCGACGCCCTCGTCGAAGGGCTTGTCGTTGAAGCCGACGACCTCCGGGACGCCGAGCGCGGTCTTCGTCGCCTCGACCCAGTCGGTGGCGATCTGGTTCTGGTCCTTCTTGGCGACGCGCACGATGTTGTTGCGCAGCTTGCCGAAGTAGGGGTCCATGGCCTTGGCGCCCCAGCCGGCCGCGCCCGCCGCCTCCCACTCGTCCCAGTCGGACGGCAGCGGCCTGAAGGAGATCAGGGTGTTGTGCGAGGAGCAGCCGCCGAGCACCTTGGCACGGCTGTGCAGGATGTGGGAGTTGCCGCGAGGCTGCTCGGTGGTCGTGTACTCGTAGTCCAGCTCGCCGCCGAGCAGACCGAGCCACTTGCGCAGCGTGAGGACGTCCTCGCGGTCGATGTCGCTGGGGCCGCCCTCGATGACGGCGACGGTGACGTCCGGGTTCTCGGTGAGGCGGGAGGCGATCACCGATCCGGCGGTGCCGCCGCCGACGATGACGTAGTCGTACGCGGTCTGGGACATGCGGTTACTCCAACGTTCTGCGCGTAATGAGTGGTCGTACGTACCGGGGCTCAGCCCGCGAACCAGCGGACCGGCCGCGGCGCCAGGTTCTGGTAGATGTGCTTGGCCTCGCGGTACTCGGCGAGTCCCGCGGGACCCAGCTCGCGCCCGACGCCGCTCTTGCCGAAGCCGCCCCACTCCGCCTGCGGCAGGTAGGGGTGGAAGTCGTTGATCCAGATGGTGCCGTGGCGCATCTTGCGGGCCATGCGGCGCCCGCGCCCCGCGTCACTGGTCCACACGGCGCCCGCGAGGCCGTACTCGGTGTCGTTGGCGAGCGCGACGGCCTCGTCCTCGGTACGGAAGGTCTCGACGGTCAGGACGGGCCCGAAGACCTCTTCCCGTACGACCTTCATATCGCGGTGGCACTGGTCGAGCACGGTCGGCTCGTAGAAGTAGCCCTCGGCGGGCCGGACGTCGCTCGGCTCGGGCCGCTTGCCGCCCGACCGCAGCACCGCGCCCTCCTCCAGGGCGGAGGCCACGTACATCTCGGTCTTCTCGCGCTGCTGCCGCGAGACGAGCGGGCCGCATTCGACGCCGTCCTCGGTGCCGCGCCCGAGCTTGATCTTCCGGGCCCGGCGGGCGAGTTCGGCCACGAAGCGCTCGCGGACGGACTCCTCGATGATGAGGCGGCCACCGGCGGAGCAGACCTGCCCGCTGTGGATGAAGGCGGCGTTGAGCGCCTGGTCGACGGCGGTGTCGAAGCCTTCGTCGGTGGTGCAGGCGTCCGCGAAGACGACGTTGGGGTTCTTCCCGCCGAGCTCCAGGGCGACCTTCTTCACGCCGAGGGCGGCGGCCTGGGCGACCTTGGTGCCGGAGAGGAGGCCGCCGGTGAAGGAGACCAGGTCGACGTCGGGGTGGTCGGCGAGGCGGGCGCCGACGGTGTGGCCGGGCCCGGTCACGATGTTCGCGACACCGGCGGGGAGCCCCGCCTCGACGAGCAGCTCGACCAGCGCGACGGTCGTCAGCGGCGTGATCTCGCTCGGCTTGATGACGAAGGTGTTGCCGGCGGCGAGCGCGGGCGCGACCTTCCAGCTGGCCTGGAGGAGCGGGTAGTTCCAGGGCGTGATCATCGAGCAGACGCCGATGGGCTCGTGGACGACGACGCTGTGGATGTCGTCGCTGCCCGCGTCGACGACGCGCCCGCCGCCCTCGCCGATCACGAGGTCGGCGAAGTAACGGAAGGCGTCGGCGACACAGTCCACGTCGACGCGCCCCTCTTCGAGGGTCTTGCCCGCGTCGCGGCTTTCGAGCAGCCCTATCTCTTCACGGTCGCGTATGAGCAGGTCGGCGACCCTGCGGAGCAGGGCGGCACGCTCGGCGACGGGCGTGGCGGGCCACGGCCCGTCGTCGAAGGCCCTGCGCGCGGCGGCGATGGCCGCGTCGGCGTCCTCGGTCCCGCCCTCGGCGATCAGCGCGAACGGCTTGGCATCGGCCGGGTCGAGGATCTCGCGGGTGGCGCCGGAGGCGGCGCTCAGCCACTCTCCGCCCACATGGATGGTGTGTTGTGCGGACACGTCCCGTTTGCCTTCCGTTCCTGTCATATGCCCCGCCTGTCACTCACGGCAGCCGGGTGCACCTGCCCTACGGAGGCGAAAGCATGCGTGTTCGATGGCCGAAAGTGCGCTGTGTCACTGTGCGGCCGCCTCTACGGGGTCGTCGTCGAACTCCATCTCGTCACGCGCGGTGAGACCGGCGACCCAGAGAGGCGTCAGCCAGTGCACGACGAAGACGGTGAACAGAACAGGAAAAAGGGCCCCCTCGACCTCCACACCGGCGAGAGCGGCGACTCCCGCACCGACGGTCGCCGCCAGCAGCACCCACAGCATCACGCGCTGGGCGAGGGCGGCGACCCGGCTCCTCTCCGCGCGCTGGCGCTCATCAAGCGCGCGGACCCGCAGTTCGAGCAGCCCACGCGTAGAACTGTTGATCACCCCGGTCGCGAAGCACCACGGCAGCAGCAGGCCGAGCATGGTGAACGTGGCCCAGCGCTGATCACCCACGACGGTCGCCAGCCAGGCGGCGACGCTCACGGCGGTCAGGGCGATATGCGTGACGACCCACCCACGCCTGCGCGCGGCGGTGGCGTGAAAGGGCGCCGCCTCACGGCGGTTCATCAGCCGGTACATCCACCGGTCGTAATTCGTCATAGGCCGCTGGTCGCTGGTCGCTGGTCGTCATCGTCATCAGTGGTTCCTCCCGTAAACCTGATCGGTGAGCGGGCGAAACGGCTCAAGCGAGAACACGGCCTCGACCGGCAGCTCGAAGAACTTGGCGATCTTCAACGCGAGGTCGAGGCTCGGGTTGTACTGCCCCCGCTCGATATAGCCGATGGTCTGGTAGTGAACCCCCACCGCCTCGGCCAGGCCCTGACGCGACACCTTCCGCTCGGCGCGCACCATCGCCAGCCTGTTGTGCACTTGCTCGCTCATGTATAAGAAGTACTACATTCATGAGTACGTCGGCAACAGTCGTCGGCTTTGGTGTGGAGCTCGGCCCAGACGACCTTGCTCGCGCGTCGCAGGTCGTACCCCCAGCGGTCGCTGAGGGCATCAACGAGGAGCAGACCGCGGCCGCATCCGGCATCGTCCGGTGGATCGGTCATCGTGGGGACCACTCGGGACGTGTCGGCGACAGCGATCCGGACGCTGCCGTTCCCGACGCGCGTGATGGCGACGCGGACCAGACGGCATCGCGTGTGGGCGATGACGTTGGCGACCAACTCGGAGACGATCAGCGTGCCCGCGTCCGTGAGGGTGTCAAGCCCCCACATCTCCTCAAGGTGGCGCGCCCGCCCGTTGCCCGGCGGTCGATGTTCAGTCAACGGCCACGGCAGGGCGCGAAGGGGCTCCGAGGTGTGACCCCAAGGCGGAGTCACCGAAGACTTGCTGTGCGTAACATCGGGTGGGCGCGCAGTAAGGGGGGCGAGATGGACCGCCAGGCAGCAGACCCGCGCGAAGTCGTCGCAGGCATGCTCGACGACGCTCGCCTGCTTGCGGCCTGCGCGCAGCGCGACATGGGAACACTGTTCCGCCTGCTCAATCACCGAGGGGTCAGCACGCGGCGTCTGGCAACGGCCGTCGACATCACTCAAGGCCGGCTCTACGACTACATGAACGGCAAGAGCCGGGTCGAAAAGCTCGCGTTGTTCGAGCAGATCTCGGACGCCTTCCACATCCCTGGCCACCTACTCGGGCTGGCACGGCGGACATGGGAGACACCGACGACCGAGAAGTGTCCGCGACACCCTCAAGGGCCGCCGGAAGGTGGTGACTTGGCCGCCATAAATGCCTTTCGGGCAGCCGACCGCCAGACGGGCGGAGGACGGTTGTACAGGGCCGTAGTGCGGCATCTCGGTGACCACGTGGCCCCGCGCCTGGTCGACACGGGCACCGGCCCACAGATCTTCGCGGCCGCGGCGGCGCTGACCGAAATGGCCAGCTGGATGGCTCACGACTCCGGTCGAGACGCGCTGGCCGAACGCCACTTCACTCGGGCGCTTCCGTTGGCTCGCACGTCCGGTGACCTGCCCTTGGCCGCGCATGTCGCCGCGAGCAGCAGCCACCTCGCCCTTCAGACAGGAGACGCTCCACGCGCTGCGCACTGGGCCTTGACCGGCCTGCGCCTCGCGAGCCAAGGCCCGCGTATCGCGGCCCTCGTAGCCCGCCTCCATGTCATGCACGCCCGCGCCCTCGCGGCAGCTTCACAACAAGCCCCGGCGTACCGCGCCCTGGAACAGGCCCACCGCACACTCACCGCTTATACAGATGCCGAGCACCCTTGGCTGAGCCTCTTCGACGGTGCGGCTCTGGCCGGTGAACCGGCCCTGGTCCTGTGCGACCTGGAACAGCATGAGCAGGCCCTGCCGCATGCCGAGAACGCGGTCCGGCTCCGCGAGGACGGCCGGGTCCGGTCCCTGGCGCTCAGCCGCATCACCCTCGTCGGCATCCACCTACGCCGGATGAATCTCGACGCGGCGCTCGGCGTGGCCACCGACCTCCTCGGCACCAGCCCTGCCCTTGGTTCCGTTCGCGTGGCCTGCCAGCTCGACGCGCTGCGCACGGTGTTGTCCCCACACCGGACATACCGCCCAGTTCGCGAGTACCTGGCACGGTTCGACGAGGCGCGGCACGCGAGAATGCTGCTGCTGGCCGACATCATCCCGCCCAGGGAAGGCACCGCTGCATGAGGCCCACACCGGCCGACGCCGACGCCTGGAACGCGTATCTCGCGGAGGGCAACGCCAAGCAGGCCCGGAAGCGCGTGGCGGCAGATGTGCTCCTTCGGGACCCCGCCGGTCGTCTACTGCTCGTGAGGCCCACCTACAAGCCGGGCTGGGATCTGCCGGGAGGCATGGCCGAGGCGAACGAGTCGCCTGAGGACGCGGTCCGGCGCGAACTGCGGGAGGAACTGGGACGGGAGGTCGACCTTCTCGGCTTCTGGTGGTGGACTGGGTCGCCCCGCACGGGCCATGGGACGACCAGATCGCCTTCGTCTTCGATGGCGGCACTCTCGACGACGTCGGGGAGTTGCGCCCTCATGACCAAGAGCTGTCCGAAGCGGCGTTCGTGCCACTGGAGAGGGCGCGTGAACTGGTCAGGGAGCGAATGCGGCACCGGCTGGACGCGGCGATACGGGCCCTTGAGCAGAAGCGCCCGCTGTACTTGCGTGATGGTGCGGCCGACTGGTGACTCCCTCGCCCCACCCACAAGGCCCAGCTCCTACCGGATCACGCATCCCGCGACCCGGTGCGCCGCGACACGGTGGGGCTCGACGCCCCTAAAGAATCCGGCCAAGGAACTGCCAACCATCCCTTCCCGCTCCCCGCCAACTCCCCTTGTCATCAGTACGAGTGACGGAGTGGCGCATGCCGCGGCGGGCGCGCTACGTTCGCGCCGACAACCACAAACAGAAACGGCCCCCGGCGGGACTGCAATCCCGATCCGAGGGCCTAGTCACGAGGAACAGCACTTCCCCATGAGTTCCCTTGAGTCTAACGCCCCTGCCCCCGGCAGCACCGCGACCGGCGGCGGTGTCACCCACATCCGCCACCGCCACGCCACCCACTTCACCGTCGTCGGCAATCACCTCGCCCAGCACCGCGGGCTCTCCGCGACCGCGATCGGCCTCGCCGTCTACATCCAGTCCCTGCCCGACGGGGCACACGTCGGCATCAAGGTCCTGGCCGCGCACTTCCCGGAGAGCGAGTACCGCATCGCCGCAGCCCTACGGGAACTCGAAGCCGCGGGCTATCTGCGACGCGTCAAGGAACGCACCAGCGGGCAGCGGATCGTCACGCGTACGACGTACGTCGAGTGCCCCGGCACCACTCCCCGCACGGCCCCGGCCCCGGAGGCCCCGCGCGTCTGCCTGGCCAACCCGCCGCGCGCCACGGTCACACCGCCTCCGCCCACCGGGCCCGCCGCCGATCTCCTCGCCGGGCTGCGCCGCCACGATCCGCGTCTGACCCTTTCCGTACGCGATGTCGCCGCCCTCGTTCCGGCCGTCGACGCCTGGCTGGAGCGGGATGTTCCGCCCGTCCAGATCGCCCGCACGCTCTGCGCGAACCTTCCCGGCCTCGCCATTCACCGCCCGGCCCGGCTCCTCGCCCACCGCCTCGCGCAGTGGCTTCCGCCGTCGCTGCCCCGTCCCGAGGCGGCGTCCGATGTCATCCCGCTCCAGGAGTGCGAGGGCTGCGACCGGCCGTTCCGCGCCCCGGAGCCCGGGCGGTGCCGTGACTGTCGGGTCCCGGACGTCGCCGTCGCCGTCGCCGCGGCTGTGCCCGACGTGCGGTCACTCGCGGGCTGAGGCGGGCTGAGGCGGGCTCAGGACGGGAGCCAGTCCCGGGCCGGGACGCGCCCCAGCCAGCGGTGCGTGTTGGCCAACGGCTGGCACAGCGCGGCGAGTTCTGTGCGGGGCGTTGGGCCCGCCAGGAGGATGACGCGGATGCCCGGCGTCGCGGGCAGGGACAAGCCCGCCGGGAGCAGCGCCGCCCGCATCGCCAGCCCGCTGCTCGTGGTCGACGGCGGTGACAGCGTCATCCCGGGCGTGGTGAACGGCGCCCGCACGGCGGACTGGCTCACCGCCTCACTCCGCGCCGAATGAACCGGCCGGCGCGGACGCCCGCAGCAGAAGCTCCCGCGCACACCCCCGCAGCCACGCATGCGCCGGATCCGCGTCGTGCCGAGGATGCCAGGCCATGCCCAGCGGCAGCGGCGGCAGATCGAGGGGGATCTCGAAGGTGACGAGGCCCAACGTGTCCGTCAGGGAGCGGGACCACGAGGTCACCAGGCCCACGAGATCCGTGCGCGGCAGGATGAAGACGGACGACGCGAACGTCCCCACGCTGCCCACCACCCGCCGCCGCAGGCCGAGTTCGGCGAGCGCGGCGTCCAGCGGCCCGGAGAGACGGCCGCGCCGCGACACGGTGACGTGGTCGGCCGCCGCGAACCGACGCACCGTCAACTCGCCTTCCAGCAGCGGATGTCCACGGCGTACGACACCGAGCATCCGGTCGTCCCGAAGGTGCTCCACGCGCACCTCGGGCTCGGTCGCGTCGATGACGCCGAGTTCCAGGTCGGCGGTGCCCTGCCGCAGCAGAGGCGCGTCCACGTGGCTCTCGCCCAGGAAGCGGAGCCGCACGCCCGGGGCCTCCTCGGCGGCGCGGGCGAAGAGCGCGGGGCCGTAGGCGGCGGCGAGCGCGTCGTTGCCGAGGATCGTCAGGGTGCGGGAGACCGTGCGCAGGTCGACGGCGCCGGGCCCGGCGAAGAGCGCGCGGGCCCGCTCCACCACGGCGCTGACCTCAGCGTGAACGGCCAGCGCGTGCGGCGTCGGCACCATCTGCCGCCCGGCCCGTACGAGGACGGGGTCGCCCAGCGCCTTGCGGATGCGGCCGAGGGTACGGCTCATCGCGGGCTCCGAGAGGTGCAGGCGCCGCGCGGCACCGGACACGCTCTGCTCGTCGAGCAGCACATCGAGGGCGAGCAGCAGATTGAGGTCGAGGCCCGCCCCGCTGGCATCCCTGGAACTCCTGGAACCGCCAGAACCGCCGGAACCGCCGGAACCGCCGGAACCGCCAGAACCGCCGGAACCGCCGGATTGCGTCATACGCATTCACCCCTTGCGAAAGTTGCACTGGAAAGCAAGTCGGCGCCGAGCCTACGGTGGCAGCACATCCCACGCCACGACGCTCCCCAGGAGGAGCCTTGCTCTCGCCTGCCCGCACACCGAACCCGGCCCCGACCCGGCCGCCCGTCACCGAGCCCGCGCTGAAACGGTCGACCCTCCTCACCCTCTGCGCCTGCGTCATCGTCGCGCAGGGCATGGTCGCCGCCATCAACCTCCTCGTCCCGCAGCTCACTTCGTCCTCCCTGCACCCGTCGGCCGGCGAACTGCTGTGGACGGTCGACGCGTACGTCATCGTCTTCGCGGGGCTCCTCATCCCGGCCGGCGCGCTCGGCGACCGGTACGGCCGCAAGGGCGCGCTGCTCTGCGGACTCGGGCTGTTCGCCGCCGGGGCCGCCGTCAGCGCGCTCGCCGCCTCCCCGGCGGTACTGATCGCCGGGCGCGGCGTCTCCGGCGCGGGCGCCGCGCTGATCATGCCCGCGACCATGTCGATCCTGATGCGCGTCGCGCCGCCCGCACACCGCCCGCGCGCCCTCGCCTCCTGGACGCTCGCCGCCGGCCTCGGCGGGCTCGCGGGCAACCTCGGCGGCGGATTGATCGGCCAGTACCTGTCCTGGCGCGCGCTGTTCTGGGTCATGGTGCCGCTCGCCGCGCTGCTCGCACTCGCCGTGGCCCGCGCGACTCCTCGCACCGACAAGGCGGTCGAGGCCCCCGCCCTTGACCCCGTCGGCACGCTCCTGCTGACCGGCGGCCTGTTCGCCCTCCTCTTCGGCATCATCGAGAGCCCGCTGTACGGCTGGACGTCCGCCCGCATCCTGGGCGCCTTCGCGGTGGGCGCCGCCCTGATCACCCTGTTCGCCGTCCACACCCTGCGCTCGCGCGCCCCGCTCTTCGACCCGCGTGTCTTCGCCTCCCGGCGGCTGCGCGCCGCGACACTCGGCACGGCCGCGAGTTTCTTCGGGCTCTTCTCGCTCTTCTACGTCAACTCGCAGTACCTGCAGTACGTGAAGGGGTACGGCGCCGCCCGCGCGGGCCTCGCCATCATCCCGCTCACGGTCGGCATGGCGGTGGTCCCCCGACTCGCGGCGCGCTGGTCGGGACGGCCCCGGCCGGTGGCGGGCGGCGGACTGCTCCTGATCGGCCTCGGCCTGCTCGGCACGTCCACCGCCGGAGCGTCGACTCCCTACGCGCTGTACGCCTGTTGGCTGCTGGTCATCTCGGCGGGCACCGGTCTGTGCGTGCCCGTGCTCACGCTCAGCGTCGTCGGCTCGCTCCCCGCGCGCCAGGCGGGGCTCGGCTCCGGGCTCAGCACCTCGGCGCGCGAGGTGGGCGCCGCGCTCGGCGTGGCCGTCACCGGAACGACGCTCGCCTCGCACGCGTCGGCGGGCTTCGCGGACGGCATGGCGACGGCGCTGCGCGTCGTGGCGCTGGTGGTGGTGGCCGCGGCGGCAGTCGTGACCTGGGGGTACGGAGAGACACGACGCCGCCCCCGGCGGCCGCGGTGAGCGGCCGCCGGGGGCGGAAGGTCCCCAAGGGGCGTCGTGGGTCAGATGAGGCCGAGACCGCGCACGGCCTCGCGCTCCTCGGTGAGCTCCTTGACGGACGCGTCGATGCGCGCACGCGAGAACTCGTTGATCTCCAGGCCCTGGACGATCTCGTACTTGCCGTCCTTGGCGGTGACGGGGAAGGAGGAGATGAGCCCCTCCGGAACGCCGTACGAACCGTCCGACGGGATACCCATGGAGGCCCAGTCGCCGTCGGCCGTGCCGTTGACCCAGGTGTGGACGTGGTCGATGGCGGCGTTGGCGGCGGACGCGGCGGAGGACGCGCCACGGGCCTCGATGATCGCGGCGCCGCGCTTGGCGACGGTCGGGATGAAGTCGTCGGCGAGCCAGGCCTGGTCGTTGACCACCTCGGCGGCGTTCTTGCCGGCGATCTCCGCGTGGAAGATGTCCGGGTACTGGGTGGCCGAGTGGTTGCCCCAGATGGTGAGGCGCTTGATGTCGGAGACCGACGAGCCGGTCTTCTTCGCCAGCTGCGACAGGGCGCGGTTGTGGTCCAGACGGGTCATCGCGGTGAAGCGCTCCGCCGGTACGTCCGGGGCGGCGGCCTGCGCGATCAGCGCGTTGGTGTTGGCGGGGTTGCCCACCACCAGCACCTTGATGTCGTCGGCGGCGTGGTCGTTGATGGCCTTGCCCTGCGGCTTGAAGATGCCGCCGTTGGCCTCCAGGAGGTCACCGCGCTCCATGCCCTTGGTGCGGGGGCGGGCGCCGACGAGGAGGGCGACGTTGGCGCCGTCGAAGGCGACGTTCGGGTCGTCGCTGATCTCGATCGAGTTCAGCAGCGGGAAGGCGCAGTCGTCGAGCTCCATGGCGGTGCCCTCGGCGGCCTTCAGCGCCGGCGTGATCTCAAGAAGGCGCAGGTTGACCGGCACGTCAGCGCCGAGCAGGTGGCCGGAGGCGATGCGGAAGAGCAGCGCGTAGCCGATCTGGCCGGCCGCGCCGGTGACGGTGACATTCACGGGAGTGCGGGTCATGGCGATCTCCGTAAGACAGCTGGCGGTGGGGTTCCCTGTCCCTCGTACTGGTGTACTGGATCCCCTTTTTCCTGGATCCCCGCCGACGCCGCGCCGAGTTCTCGATCGCCTCTCGATGATCGATCTCTTGGCATCAAGAGAGATCCGCCGCCAGGCTATCGCGCCCCGGGCGGGCCCGACCGCCGGGTCGGTGTGGCCCGGCCCACAGATCGCGCCACCGGGCGTGGGCGGGGTCCAGTGGCCCGGGGGAGGCGGTCGCCACCTCGGGGGAGGGAGCGTGGCGACCGCCGTGGGGGTGTGACCACTCCCGTGGGGGTACGGTGCGCCTGCCCTCACCTCTCCGGGTCATGCACTCCTCTCCCCTTTTTTCTCCCGCGTCGCGCGGAGCGAGCATGGTGGAACCGAGTAGGCCCAGCGGCAAACGCGAGCGCCCACACGGCCCGCCCAAGGCGGCGCCCCGCACAACTGCGTACAGCCCGCTACTACTGCGTACAGCCCGCTTCCCCCGAGACCAACGCCGCGCACGCCTTGGCCGTGGCCCCCGCCTTGACCGCCACCATCGGCGTATACGCGTCGAAGTCCTCGTTCACCGTGCCCGTCTGCTTGGCCGATGCGGCCCCGCCGGAACCCGTGATCGTGACCTTGTCACCCGGCGTCGCCTGGGTGATCCGCGCCCACGCGGCCCCGCACGTCTTGCTGTACCGCACCTCGATCAGCGTCTTGCCGACCGTGGCCCGTGACGTCGTCGTCGCCAACTCGCCGCCACAGCCCATGTTCTCGGGGTCCTTGCCCGCGCAGTCCGCGCCGCTGCACTCCACCCCGGCGGGGAGCTTCGCGTCGCTCGTGGTCGGCGCCACGGACGGCTTCGTCTCGTCCTTGGCCTTGTCGCCGCCGCCCAGATCCGTGAGGAAGACCGCGGCCGCGATGACGACGAGGGCCCCGACCACTCCCGCGAGGAACATCGTCAGCTTCCGCCGCCTCCGCTGCCTGTCGGGCGAGTCGCCGCCGCGGGGAGGCCCGGCGGCCGGCGGCGCCCCCGCCGCGCCCCCGCCGACCCCGCCGAAGGCCGACACGGACGCGTCACCGTACGAGGACGGTGTCTGCGGCGGCACCGTGGGCGAGACACCCGCCGGCCCCGCCACACCCGTCAGACTCCCAGCACCCCCGGAGCCGTTCCGCCGCCCCGGCTTGGCGGTCTTGGACAACTCCGAGGGGGACGAGGAAGGGGCGGACGAGGAAGGGGGTGAAGCGGAAGCCGGGGGCGCAGACGCAGACGCAGAGGCGGAGGCGGGCGATGCGGGGGACGCGGCCGGGCCCGCGCCCGGCTCCCCCAGCTCACCCAGCGCCGCCCGCGCCTGCGAGATCCGTATCGCCTGCATCGTCATGTCGTGCCGCATCTCGGACCGGCTCCAGGCCCGCTCCGCCAGCTCCCACATGGTGATGAGATGCACCGGCTGCGTGCCCGTCACCTCGGCCAGGGCGACGATCGCCCCCTTCGGCGCGAGGAGCCGCCCGTTCAGATAGCGCTCCCACGACGTCTTGCTGTAGCCGGTCCGGTCCGAGACCGCCGCGATGCTCAGCCCGCTGCGGTCGACCAGCCTGCGCAGCTGGTTGGCGAACTCCCTGACCTGCGGGTCGAGCTCATCCGGTAGCGCCTTCCAACGAGGCATTACTCCCCCTCTGTTCCCCCCGTACGTGCCTGTCCTGCCCCCGTACGTTCCAGTTCCGCCCCCCGCGTGGTGCCTGCGGTCACCTTCCGGCACTACCCAGAGGGATGCGTGGAGCCAGGATGTCAGTTCCCGGAGCGGGGGCGCACGGGCGCGTTATGGGCCACCGGCGTGCACCGTCGCACCCCCGCAGTGTCCCACCGCCGCGCGCGGTCCGTCACAGACATCGGATCAGGCTCGTTGCAAGCCGCGCACACCGTTGCGGAATGGTCACCTCCGCGCCACAGGGACCCGGCATCCCTTGAACGCGATTGGCGCGTCCATGACTCTGGTTCTCAAGCGGAACGCACCGCTTACATCGGGAGATTCCACCAGGAAGCACACCTCCCCGAACGGCGGCGCCCGTCCTCCCACGGGGGAGAGGACGGGCGCCGTCTCTTTTCCCCGAAAGGGTGCACTTCAGCCGTATTCATGCCGCAAGCCCGAAAGGCCCGTCAGAGTCGGTGACGCAACGGCAGCACGCACCTCACCAAGGGAACGCAGACATGAAGCGCCTCACCGGCACCCTCCTCGCCGTCTCCGCCCTCCTGGGCACCACCCTCGCGACCTCCCCCACCGCCGCGGCGACCCCCGCGGTCCGCCAGCCCCACAGGGCTTCGCCAGCCGCGGTCCAGGGCACGGCCCCGGCCTGCGTCAAGCGGGACGTCATCAAGCACAAGAAGTACGTGAAGGTGACCAACCTCTGCGGCCACGCCATGCACCTGAAGGTCGTCATCGACTGGGGCAACGACTCGCCGTGCCTCACCTACCAGCACCGCGAGCAGTGGGAGTGGAACTGGGGCCGTGGCTCCTACGGCAAGGTCGTCACCTGCTGAGCCACACCAAAGGGCGTCAGGCCCCCGCCCCCGGCCCCACACCCGGCGTGACGAGCCCCGTCTCATACGCCACCACCACCGCCTGCGCCCGACTGTCCAGGTCGAGTTTGCTCATCGTGCGGTTGAGGTGCGTCTTGACGGTGGCCTCGCTGATGTAGAGCCGCTCGGCGATGTCCGCGTTGGTGAGGCCCCGCGCGATCAGCTTCAGGACCTCGACCTCGCGCAGGGTCAACGCTCCCAGGTCCGGCGGGGGCCGACGGTCGTCGCCGTCGCGTCCCGTCGTCTGCCGCGCGAACGCCTCGACGAGGCGCCGCGTCACGCTGGGCGCGAAGAGCGCGTCGCCGCCGCCGACCGCCGCCACCGCGGCCAGCAGCCGTTCCGGCCCGGAGTCCTTCAGCAGGAACCCGGAGGCGCCCGCGCGCAGCGCCCCGTACACGTACTCATCGAGGTCGAAGGTGGTGAGCACCAGGACACGCGGGGCCGGTTCGACGGCCTGCGCGAGGATTTTCGTGGTGGCCGTGATGCCGTTCATGCCCGGCATCCGGATGTCCATGAGGATGACGTCGGGGCAGGTGCGGGCGGCGAGTTCGACGGCCTCGTCCCCGTCGCCCGCCTCGCCGACGACCTCGATGCCGGGCGCGGCGCGCAGCAGTCCGACCAGTCCCGCACGGATGAGGAACTGGTCGTCGACGACAAGTACCCTGATGGAGCCGGTCATCCGGTCATTCCGCCCCGTCGTTCCCCCGCGCCACGGCCTGCGCCGAGGTCGGCAGGGTGAGACGCACGGCGAATCCCCCCTCGCTCAGCGGGCCGATGCTGATCGTCCCGCCGTAGAGCTTGGCCCGCTCCCGCATTCCAATCAAGCCATGTCCACTGCCGGTTCGCACTCTGTCCTGAATCACCCCCTGCCCGTCATTGATGACCGAAACCTCGATGTGCCGTTTGCGGTAGGCGAGTTCGACGGCCGCATCGGCTCCGTGGGCGTGCTTGAGTACGTTGGTCAGCGCCTCCTGCACCACCCGGTACGCGCACAGTTCGATGCCGGGGGCGAGCGGCCGCGCGGTTCCCGTGACGCGCAACTCGACGCGCACGCCGCCCGCGCGGACCCGCTCGACCATCTCCGACAGCCGGGCCAGCCCCGGCATGGGCGCCTCCGGCGCGCCGCCGTCGCCGTCCTCGCCGTCCTCCGCGCGCAGCAGCCGCAGCATGCGGCGCAGCTCTTCGAGCGCCTCGCCGCTGGTGCCGGAGATGGTGCCGAGCGCGGCGCGCGCCGTGGCGGGGTCCGAGCCGAAGACGAACGTGGCGAGGCCCGCCTGCACGGATATCACCGACATGTGGTGGGCGACCACGTCATGCAGCTCACGGGCGATGCGGCCCCGCTCCTCGGCGACCTCGCGCCGGGCCCGTTCTTCCTGCTCCCGCTTCAGCTGCCGGGCCAGTTCGGCCGTCCGGCGGGCGACGTACCCGAAGCGCCACAGCACCAGCGGGAAGCCGATGGCCTGCGCGACGACGGCCGCCATCCCCGAGCCGTCCGCCAGCAGACCGGCGTAGATCCACACCGCGCCCATCAGGGCCGCGCAGGGCAGGGAGACGCGGGTGGGCCGCAGCGACGCGGCCGTGTAGACGGCGAGCATGGGCGCGAAGGTGTTGAGGACCGGCCAGTAACCGGCCGTGACGTACACGATCCACACCGCGTGCACGAAGAGGAGTACGGCGAGCGGCGCCCTGGCGCGCAGCACCGCGGGGAGATTGGCGAGAGCCAGCAACGTGTATCCCGCGGCGTCGAGTTCGGGCCAGCCCTGTCGCACGGACTCCTGGCCGAGCAGTACGGCCACCGTGATCAGGGCGACCGCGATGAGCGCGTCGACGACGAGGGGGCGGTTCCGCATCGCCGCAGCGTAACCCTCGTGCGGGCGCGTGAACGTCAACCATGCGCGGTACCGCGGAAGTTGTAGGAACCGGGCGGCTACGACGTGGGGTGCGCCCGAACGTCAACCCGCTGCGGGACGACGCCCGCCCGGTGAATCCGTAATTTCTTGGTCAGCACCACCGCACCACAGCACCGGCCACCCACCGGAGCTATTTCGGACCGCGGGCCGTCGGGGGACCCAACGGGGGGACCCGGCCCGCGGCCACGGAAGGGAAGCAATGATTATTCGTAAGCGCCTCGCTCTCGCCGTCGCGACCGCGGCCCTCGGCTCGGGCCTGGCCATCGCCCCGGCGGCCACCGCCGCACCCGCTCCCGCCCCGCAGGACGTCAGCGCCGCCTACTCCTGCGGGTACTACAACGGGACCGCGCTGACCAAGGCCGGTCAGACGGGCAGCGCCGCGGTGAAGCGGATCAAGGAAGTCCAGTGCCTGATCAACAGGAACACGAGCTACCTCCCCCTCCTCGATGTGGACGGGAAGTTCGGCACCAAGACGTACAACGCGGTGAAGACCGTCCAGAAGAAGGCCGGGATCAGCGTCGACGGTGACGTCGGCAAGAACACGTGGGCCAAGCTGCGCGCGGGCGTCTGGTGGTAGTCCGCACCTGAAGCCGGTGAGAACGACGGTGGCCCGTCCCCCCGGGGGAGGACGGGCCACCGTCACGCGTACGTCGGGCGCGGACGCCCGGCGTCTAGCTGTCGATCGTGAAGTGCAGCGTGTCGTCCAGGAACGGGATCTCCAGCCACGGGCTCGGCTGCGCCATCATCGCGAGCAGCACGATGGCGCCGCCCAGCACTCCGTACGTCACCATGTCCGTGAACCGCGAGCGCACCGCCAGCATCCCCACGTCCGGCAGCGCCCACCGCAGCACGGCGCCGCCGACGAGCGCGAGACCGATCAGCATCGTGCCGACGCGGAACACGTCGAGCGCGGTGAGCAGCAGCCCGAGTCCGACCACGCCGGTGACGCTGAGCAGCGGCCACTGCCGGGCGGGAGCGGGCGCGTCACCGGCGGCCGCGCGGCCGCCGCCCTCGGGGCGCGCCGTGTCCCGGGTGAAGAGCGGGAAGCGGCGCGAGACCTTCCGCGGCTTCCCGTCCGGGCCGGGCGCGCTGACCGCGCCCTTGGCCTGCGCGGTCTCCGGGGTTTCGGACGTCTGCGGAGTCGCGGTCGTCTCCGGGGCCTCGGCGGACACCGACGCCCCGGAGGCCCCGGACGCGTCCGGAACGGGCCGGGCCTCCGGCTCAGGTTCTGCGTTCATGAGCTCGCCCCTCTCCCGGGTCAGCTCGCGGCAGCGATTCGCTCGGCGGCCTCGACGACGTTCACCAGGAGCTGGGCGCGGGTCATCGGGCCGACGCCGCCCGGGTTCGGGGAGATCCAGCCGGCGACCTCCGCGACACCCGGGTGGACATCGCCGACGATCTTGCCGCTCTCGTCGCGCGAGACACCGACGTCCAGGACGGCCGCGCCCGGCTTCACGTCCTCGGGCTTGATGAGGTGCGGGACACCCGCGGCGGCCACGATGATGTCGGCCCGCTTCAGGTGCGCGGCGAGGTCACGGGTGCCGGTGTGGCACTGCGTGACCGTCGCGTTCTCGGACTTGCGGGTGAGAAGGAGCGGCATGGGCCGGCCGATGGTCACGCCGCGTCCGACGACCACGACCTCGGCGCCCTTGATCTCCACGTCGTGCTGCCGCAGCAGCCGGATGATGCCGTACGGGGTGCAGGGCAGCGGCGCCGGCTCGTTCAGGACGAGGCGGCCGAGGTTCATGGGGTGCAGTCCGTCGGCGTCCTTGTCCGGGTCCATCAGCTCCAGGACGCGGTTCTCGTCGATGCCCTTGGGCAGCGGGAGCTGGACGATGTAGCCGGTGCAGGCGGGGTCGTCGTTGAGCTCGCGGACGACCGCCTCGATCTCCTCCTGGGAGGCGGTGGCGGGGAGTTCACGCTGGATGGAGGCGATGCCGACCTGCGCGCAGTCGCGGTGCTTGCCGGCGACGTACTTCTGGCTGCCCGGGTCGTCGCCGACCAGGACGGTACCGAGTCCGGGCGTGACGCCCTTCTCCTTCAGGGCCGCCACGCGGGCGGTCAGTTCGGACTTGATCGCGGCTGCGGTGGCCTTGCCATCGAGAATCTGGGCGGTCATGACCCCATCTTCCCGGATGAGGCCCGCCCGGTACCAATCAGGGCGCTCCCCCGGCCTCGCGGCGGTCCACCCGCTGATCAGCGAGGTTGCACTTGCACAACACACACGGAATGCGGCTGGACAAATAAGCCACGGTTAAAGAACGATATGCGGCACAGTGCCGCGGGCAGTGTCGGGGGGACGGACCGCATCTGTAGAACCTTCCTCCGTGATGTGCCGCGTCGTCCCCGCACTACCCGACGGAGGAAGACCGCCATGAGTTACGGCGACCCGAACAACCCCTACGGGCAGCCGCCCCAGCAGCCCCCGGCCGCTCCCGGATACGGCTACCCCCAGCAGGCCCCGCCCGGCGTCCCGCCGCAGCAGGGCTACGGCTACCCGCAGCAGCCGGCCTACCCCGGCTACCCGGGCGGCAACATGATGCCGCAGTCGATGCCGGGGCTGATGATGACCGCGCGCGTGCTGCTGTTCATCGTCTCTGCGGTGCAGATCCTCATCGGTATCTTCGCGATCTTCGGCGCAGCCACGGTCAGTGATGCTTCGGATGCGGCGTCCGACACGTTCGGGGACAACGGATTCTCCGACATCGGGCAGGACTCCGCCGCAATCATCCTGGTCATCGCCCTGATCTTCCTCGGGCTCGCCGCCCTGTCGATCACACTCGGCGTGAAGTTCTCCAAGGGCGGGCAGGGGATCCGCATCACCACCATGGTGTACGGCATCCTCGGCGCCCTGTTCGGGGTACTGATCCTGATCGGTTCGGCCGACGCCGACACCACTGTGGGGCTGGTCTGGGCGCTGCTTTGGATCGGCTTCGGAGGGATCATGGCCGCAGCGATGATCGCCCCTTCGGGTGCGGCGTGGTTCAACCGCCCGCGCTACTGAGCGACTTGGCCCCGTACGGGGTACGACGGTGGCCTCGTCCTTCCCGGCGGAAGGACGAGGCCACCGTCGTATGCGCACCGCGAGCGGCTCAGCGGCTCAGCGGCTCAGCGGCTCAGTGGAAGAAGTGCCGCGTCCCCGTGAAGTACATCGTCACGCCCGCCTTCTTCGCGGCCTCGACGACCAGCTCGTCGCGGACCGAACCGCCGGGCTGGACCACGGCCTTGACGCCCGCGGCGGTCAGGATCTCCAGACCGTCGGGGAAGGGGAAGAACGCGTCGGAGGCGGCGTACGAGCCGCGCGCCCGCTCCTCGCCCGCCCGCTCGACGGCGAGCTTCGCGGAGTCGACGCGGTTGACCTGGCCCATGCCGACGCCGACCGAGGCGCCGTCCTTGGCGAGCAGGATCGCGTTGGACTTGACCGCGCGGGACGCCTTCCAGGCGAACGCCAGCTCGGCCAGCTCGCCCGCGTTGAGCGCGTCGCCCGTGGCGAGTGTCCAGTTGGCCGGGTTGTCGCCCTCGGCCTGGAGGCGGTCGGTGACCTGGAGCAGCGCGCCGCCGTCGATCTGCTTGACCTCGACCGCGCCGGCCGGCGCCCGGTGGGCGCGCAGGACGCGGATGTTCTTCTTCTTGGTGAGGACTTCGAGGGCGCCGTCCTCGTACTCCGGCGCGACGATGACCTCGGTGAAGATGTCGGCGACCTGCTCCGCCATCTCCTTCGACACCGGACGGTTCACGGCGATGACGCCGCCGAACGCGGAGAGCGGGTCGCAGGCGTGCGCCTTGCGGTGCGCCTCGGCGACGTTCGCGCCGATCGCGATGCCGCACGGGTTGGCGTGCTTGATGATCGCGACGCAGGGCTCGTCGTGGTCGTACGCGGCACGGCGCGCGGCGTCCGTGTCCGTGTAGTTGTTGTACGACATCTCCTTGCCGTGCAGCTGCTCGGCCTCGGCGAGACCGCCGGTGCCGTCGACGTAGAGAGCGGCGCCCTGGTGCGGGTTCTCGCCGTAGCGGAGCACGTTCTTACGCGCGTACGTGGCACCCAGGAAGTCGGGGTGCCCCGACTCGTCGGCGGCCGCGTACCCCTCGGCGAACCATCCCGCCACGGCGACGTCGTACGCGGCGGTGTGCTGGAACGCTTCTGCCGCGAGCCGCTTGCGCGCCGCCAGGTCGAAGCCGCCCGCCTTGACGGCCGAGAGGACGTCTGCGTACCGCTTCGGGTCGGTGACGACCGCGACCGACGGGTGGTTCTTGGCGGCGGCGCGGACCATCGAGGGGCCGCCGATGTCGATCTGCTCGACGCACTCGTCGGGCGTCGCGCCCGAGGCGACGGTCTCCTTGAAGGGGTAGAGGTTCACGACCACGAGCTGGAAGGGCTCGACGCCCAGCTCGGCGAGCTGGTTGCGGTGGTCCTCCAGGCGCAGGTCGGCGAGGATGCCCGCGTGGACCCTCGGGTGCAGGGTCTTGACCCGGCCGTCCAGGCACTCGGGGAAGCCGGTCAGCTCCTCGACCTTGGTGACGGGCACTCCGGCGGCGGCGATCCGCGCGGCGGTCGAGCCGGTGGAGACGAGCTCGACGCCCGCCTCGTGCAGCCCGCGCGCGAGCTCTTCCAGGCCGGTCTTGTCGTAGACGCTGACGAGCGCGCGCTTGATGGGGCGCTGCGCGGCGCTCGCGTTCGTAGCTTCGGCGTTCGTAGCTTCGGCGTTCGTAGCTTCGGCGGTCACGGGATAAGAACCTTTCGTCCCTCAATGCGGTAGCCGTGCCGGGCCAGACGCCCCACGACAGTGACGAGCAGCATGCGCTCGGCTTCCTTGATGCGCTCATGCAGAGCGCTCTCGTCGTCCCCGTCCCGGACCTCTTCGACGCTCTGGGCGATGATCGGGCCGGTGTCGACGCCGTCGTCGACGAAGTGGACGGTGCAACCGGTGACCTTCACGCCGTACGCGAGGGCGTCCCGCACGGCGTGGGCCCCCGGAAAACTGGGCAGCAGCGCGGGGTGCGTGTTCACGAACCGCCCGCCGAAGCGCGCGAGGAACTCCTTCCCCACGATCTTCATGAACCCGGCGGAGACCACCAGGTCCGGTCCGTACGAGGCCGTCGCCGCGGTGAGCGCCGCGTCCCACTCGTCGCGGGTCGCGTGATCCCTCACCCGGCAGACGAAGGTCGGGATCCCGGCGCGCTCGGCGCGCTCCAGGCCCGCGATGCCGTCACGGTCGGCGCCGACGGCGACGATCTCGGCACCGTAGACCTCGGCTCCCTCGACGTGGATGGCGTCGATCAGGGCCTGAAGGTTCGTGCCCGACCCGGAGACCAGCACGACGAGTCGCTTGGGGCGCGCGACCACAGCGCTCTCGGCCACAGCGGGGCCCTTTCTCGGAAGGTGCGTCTTTGTATGGTCGTACGAAGGCTTCGAGCCCCTCGATACGGGGAACTCTCCAAAGCGGCCGACCGTCAGCAACGATACCGGCACCCGGAACCGCCCCTCACGGGACGGGGGCGCGGGCGGAAGGTAGCGTCTGTGGGAAAGGCGCCGAATACCGACGAACGCCGGGTCGCCGAGCCGCACACCGGCTCCGCCACGGCTCTACCAAGGGGAAGACGCACACCTGATGCCGGACCGTAGCCGCCCTTCGTCTCCACCGCAGGACTCCGACTCCCAGGGACCGGAGTCCCGGGGCACGGGCTCCCAGGGAACGGGCAAGGACGACGACAACCCCTTCGCGCCGCCACCGGAGGGGACGCCGGACCGGCCGTGGCAGCCGCGCCGCCCCTCGGAGCGCCCTGACGGCTCCTCGCCCGACGGCTCGGGCGACAGCCAGGGCTCCTCCCCCTGGGGCAGCCAGTGGAGCGACCGCCAGCCCGGACGCTCCCCGGGCGGCTTCGGCGAGCGCCCCGGCCAGCAGGGCGGCGGCCCCGGCCCCGGCCAGGAAGGGCCCTCCGGGCCGGGCGGCGGCGGCCTGCGCTGGGACCCGAAGGACCCCGCCCAACGCCGCGCTCGCTACGCCCTGCTCTCCGGCATGTGGGCCTTCTTCTTCGCCCTGTTCGGCTGGCGGTACGTCGCGCTGCTGCTCGGCGCGCTCGCGCTGAACTGGGCCATCCAGTCGCTGCGGGCCAAGCCGCGTACGCCGGACCCGACGGCTCCGGCGCCCTCCGCCACCGCGGCGGGCGGCGCGTCGCAGCCCGCCCTCCCCGCCCCTTCCAGCACCACGAGGCCGCAGACGACGGCCGCGATCAGCGGCCTGGTGACGGGGGCGTTGGCGCTGCTCATGGTGGCGGGGACGTTCACGGCGCAGCTGGTGTACCGCGACTACTACACGTGCGTGGACGACGCGCTCACCAGCACGTCCAAGCAGTCCTGCGAGGACCTGCTGCCGAAGCAGCTGCGGCCGCTCCTGGGTGAGCAGGACTAGGCCGCTCCTTCTCTGCCCGGGCCCGTTGTCTCCCCGGGCCCGTTGTTCAGGAGGACTCCGGCGGCCGCCGCCTGGCCTCGGTCGGCGGCATGGCCGGGAACGAGGGCGGGGTCGGAGCTGGGGGCGTGGTGTGGGTGTGGGCGGCGGTGTGGGTGTGGGCCCCGGTGCGGGTGTGGGCCGCGGTGTCCGCGGTTGCTCGGGCCCACCTCGGGAGCCTGGCGCGCGGCAGCCCCAGGCCCGGCCGCTTGACGCGCGGCAGCCGGGGCCGTGGCGGCAGCGATCGCCGCGGGGACGGCAGCGCGAACCGCGAGACCCACGCCCGCCGCGCGGTCCCGTGCCCCTCGTCAGGTGGGGCGGCCCCGGCCTTCGAGGCCGTCCGCAACCGCCGGGCCCGCAGGACCAGCGCCGCCGGGACCCCGATCAGCATGGTCCAGGCCAGCGCCGCCGCGCCTGTCCGCCACCAGAGCGGGCCGAAGTCGGCGAGGACCGCCACGCCCAGCCGGCCGCCCGCCACTGCCGCGAGCGCCGCCGTGGTCGCCCCGCACAGCGTCGCCGCCACCGCCGAGGCCGCGGCCGTCCGCCCCGCTGACCAGGCCTCCTCCCGTTCCCCGAAGGCGGGCGCCGCCAGTTGGACCGTGTACCAGGCCACCGCGAACCCCGCCGCCAACGGCACCACCCCGGCCGCCCAGGTGAGCGGCGATCCCGGCCCCGCCGAAGGCACCGCCGCGAAAAGCGGGAACGGCGGAAGCGGCGGCCCCGCGTCCGCGGCGAGGGGCGCCACAACGGTTCCCGTGCCGAGCACGAAGCCGGGCCCGAGGCCGTACGCCGCGCCCCACACCGCCGCGTTGGGCATCAGCGCGAGGAGCAGCAGCAGTACCGCCATCCGCCCCGACCACACGTCCGAGACCTCCCCGAACGACTCCCCCACCGACCCCGCGTGCAGCGCGAGCGACACCGCGACCAGCAGCGCCCCGCCGACGACCAGGGCCACCGCCCCCGCCGCCCCGACCCGCACGAGGGCCACCACCCCGCCGCGTACGTAGAGACCTCGCACGGACTCTCGTACGCAGCGAGCCCGCACCCTCCGGGGAAGCACGGCGAGCGCCGGGCGCAGGAACTCGGGGAGCGGCCCGCGCGGACAGCCGTGCGCCGTCCACACGCCGAGCGCCGCCGCGCCCGCCGCGAACACCGGCAGATGAAGCACCGCGCTGATCACGTCGGGCCGCAGGTCGCCGCCCGACGCGTACAGCACCGCGGCGACGCCGACCAGCAGATAGCCGGTCACCACCCCGCGCCAGGCCGTCCGTGCCGGATGCCCCCGCGCCTCGGGGGCCGCCGCGTCCCGCGCCGCGCGGTGCAGGAGCCAGCCCGGCAGCGCGACGAGGAGCAGCGGCACCACGCCGACCGGCGCGGACGCCCCCGAGGGCGTGCCCGGCCTGAGCAGCTCCGTGCCGTGCGCGAGCAGCCACAGGCCCGCCGCGACGTGCAGCGCCCCGTCGGGACCGCCGTCCGGGTACGGCGAGCCGATCCAGAGCATGATGACCAGGACCGCGAGCGAGCCAAGACCCAGGCCCGCGGCTACGGCTCCGTCCGCCACACAGGTGGCCAGTCCGGGTGAGCGCTCACGGCTGTACCCACGGGCGAACTCACGTACGTACTCACGGGCCTGTCTCCGGGCGTGCTCCCCGGCGTACTCGTGGGCGTACTCGCGGGCACGTTCACGGACGCGTTCACGGACGCGTTCACGCAGCGGCTTGACGGGCGGTGACGAGGCACTGTGATCGGTCGTCTGAGTCACCCGGCCATGTTCCCAACGACACGCGCCTTCTTCTCGTAACAGGCGAATATCGGATGTGTCGCTCAATATACGTTTATGTACTTTTTCGTACGGGGGACCGGCTGCGCCCGGCCGTCCGCCGCACGTCGGCCCACGCTGCGGAGAGTCCGACATGCCCCAGAGCCCTGCCACGTCTCTGCCTTCCCCCAAGGAACGCCGCAGGCTGCGCGAGGCGAAGTCGCTGAGCCAGGCCGACGTCGCCGCGCAGCTGGGCGTCACGCGCGAAACGGTCCGCTCCTGGGAAAAAGGCCGCACACATCCCAAGGGCCGCTCCCATGAGGCGTACGCGAAACTCCTGAACGCGATCGCCGAGGAGCAGGACCCGGACCCGGACCCGGACCTGGCCCCGGCCCCGGCCCCGGCCGAAACACCCGCCCCTGGCCTCGGCCCCGGCCCCACTCCAGCCAGGCATTCCGCGCGGCGGAACGGCTCACCACAGTCCACCGAGAGCGCCAGATCGACGACAAGACCCGAGCCCCCGGTCAAGCGCGCGGCAAAGCCCCAGCCCCCCACGGCGGTGGCACCCACCCCGGCCCCGGCAACCGGCCACGCCCACCCACAGCCGGCCCCCCTGAACCCCACCCACCGGGAACCCACTCCCGCACCGGCCGCGCTCACCCCGGCCGGGGCGAGCGGCCACGCCCACCCGGAACCCGCTCCCGCGCAGCCCGCTCCCGCCCCGGCCGCAGAGAGCAACCACGCCCACCCGCAGCCCGCCCACCCGCTACGCGCCTGCCCGGAACCCGCGCGTCCACAGCCCGCCCACCGGAAGCCCGCACACCCGCAGCCCGCCCCCGTGCCGCGCACCCCCGCCCCGGCTGTGCGGCGGCGGCAGCTGTCGTCCCCCGCCGAGGCATTCGACGCTCTCTGCGCCCACACCGGCCCGTTCCTGGTCCGCCAGACCTATCTGCTCACCGGACGCCGGCACCTCGCCCAGGAAGCCGTCGAGCGCGCCTTCCAGCAGGCGTGGCAGCGCTGGCCCGAGGTGGCGGTGGACCGTGATCCGGCGGGCTGGGTCCGCGCCGTCGCGCACGAGTACGCGCTGTCCCCCTGGCACCGCCTCCGCCCAGGCCTGCGCCCAGGCCTGCGCCGCCGGGACGCCCCGCCCGCCGAACCGGCCGACCGGGCCTTCCTCGACGTACTCCTGCGCCTGTCGCCCGCCCGGCGCCGCGCCCTGCTGCTCTACGACGGCGTCGGCCTCGACCTGCCCGAGACCGCGGCCGAGACGGAGGCGAGCACGCCCGCCACCGCGAACCGCCTGCTGCACGCGCGCGAGACGATCGCCGAGCGCCTGCCCGACCTGGCGGACCCCGAGGTCCTGCACCGGCGCCTCGGCGAACTGGGCGGCGCCGAGAAACTCCAGCCGCCGAAACCCGAACGGGTGCGGGTCATCAGTGAACACCGCGCCCGCGTCTGGACCCGCGCGGCCATCGCCTTCACGACCTTGATCGTCGGCGCCACGGCCCTCACCCTGAGAACGGCCCCGACCCACTACGAGCCCCCACAGGCCCCGGGCAGGGCCATCAACGGCGTACCGCCCCACATGGGCCCGGGCCCTCTCTCGTACGAGGACGAGGAACTCCGCGCGAAACTCCGCGGGGAAGTGCCCAACGGCCCCCACCGCCTGATCCCTCTGCCGAAGTAGCCGCCGTCGAAAGTGGGCCCGCACCTCACGAAGAGGTGCGGGCCCACTTTCAAGCGCCCAAAGCCAGAGGCCAGAGGCGAGGCAGATCAACCCGCCAGGATGGCCCTCGCCAGCTTCGCCGTCTCGGTCGGCGTCTTGCCGACCTTGACGCCGGCGGCCTCAAGGGCCTCCTTCTTGGCCTGCGCGGTGCCGGAGGAGCCGGAGACGATGGCGCCCGCGTGACCCATCGTCTTGCCCTCGGGCGCCGTGAAGCCCGCGACGTAACCGACGACCGGCTTCGTCACGTTGGCCTTGATGTAGTCCGCCGCACGCTCCTCGGCGTCGCCGCCGATCTCACCGATCATCACGATCAGGTCGGTGTCGGGGTCGGCCTCGAACGCCTCCAGGGCGTCGATGTGCGTCGTGCCGATGACCGGGTCGCCACCGATGCCGACGGCCGAGGAGAAGCCGATGTCACGCAGCTCGTACATCATCTGGTACGTCAGCGTGCCGGACTTCGAGACCAGGCCGATACGGCCCGGCTTCGTGATGTCGCCCGGGATGATGCCGGCGTTGGACTGGCCCGGGGTGATGAGACCGGGGCAGTTCGGGCCGATGATGCGGGTCTTGTTGCCCTTCGACTTCGCGTACGCCCAGAAGGCGGCGGAGTCGTGGACGGCGATGCCCTCGGTGATGACGACCGCGAGAGGGATCTCGGCGTCGATGGCCTCGACGACGGCGGCCTTGGAGAAGGCCGGCGGCACGAAGAGGACGGAGACGTTCGCGCCCGTCTTCTCCATGGCCTCCTTGACCGTGCCGAAGACCGGTACCTCCGTGCCGTCGAAGTCGACGGACTGGCCGGCCTTGCGCGGGTTCACGCCGCCGACGATGTTCGTGCCGTCACCCAGCATGAGCTTGGTGTGCTTCATGCCCGTGGCACCGGTCATGCCCTGGACGATGACCTTGCTGTCCTTGTTGAGGAAGATAGCCATGGCTGTTCTGTCCCTCGTCCCTTACTTCGCGGCCGCGAGCTCGGCGGCCTTGTCGGCCGCGCCGTCCATGGTGTCCACACGCTGTACGAGCGGGTGGTTGGCGTCGGACAGGATCTTGCGACCCAGCTCCGCGTTGTTGCCGTCGAGACGCACGACCAGCGGCTTCTCGACCTTCTCGCCCTTGGAGGCAAGCAGCTCCAGGGCCTGCACGATGCCGTTGGCGACCTCGTCGCAGGCGGTGATGCCGCCGAAGACGTTGACGAAGACGGACTTGACGTCCGGGTCGCCGAGGATGATCTCCAGGCCGTTCGCCATGACCTCGGCGGAGGCGCCGCCACCGATGTCGAGGAAGTTGGCGGGCTTCACGCCGCCGTGCGCCTCACCGGCGTACGCGACGACGTCCAGGGTCGACATGACCAGACCGGCACCGTTACCGATGATGCCGACCTCGCCGTCGAGCTTCACGTAGTTGAGGTTCTTGGCCTTGGCGGCAGCCTCGAGCGGGTTGGCTGCGGCCTTGTCCTCGAGCGCCTCGTGCTCGGGCTGGCGGAAGTCGGCGTTCTCGTCGAGCGAGACCTTGCCGTCCAGGGCCAGAATGCGGCCGTCCTTGGTCTTCACCAGCGGGTTGACCTCGACGAGGAGCGCGTCCTCGGCGACGAAGGTCTCCCACAGGGTCACCATGGCCTCGGCGACACCCTCGGCCACCTCGGCCGGGAACTTCGCCTGGGCCACGATCTCGCGGGCCTTCTCGATGGTGACGCCGTCGTTGGAGTCGACCGGGACCTTCGCGAGGGCCTCGGGGGTCTTCTCCGCGACCTCCTCGATGTCCATGCCGCCCTGGACCGACGCCATGGCGAGGAAGGTGCGGTTGGTGCGGTCGAGGAGGTACGAGACGTAGTACTCCGCCTCGATCTCCGGGGACAGCTCGGCGATCATCACCTTGTGGACCGTGTGGCCCTTGATGTCCATGCCGAGAATGTCCGTCGCGCGAGCGACGGCCTCGTCCGGGGTCGCCGCCAGCTTCACGCCGCCGGCCTTGCCGCGGCCACCGACCTTCACCTGCGCCTTGACGACCGACTTGCCACCCAGTCGCTCGGTGGCCTCGCGCGCCGCCTCAGGCGTGTCGATGACTTCACCGGCCAGCACCGGTACACCGTGCTTGGCGAAGAGGTCCCTCGCCTGGTACTCGAACAGGTCCACGCGCGTCCGTCCCTTAATCCGTGATCTCGCTGCGATCTCGCTGCTTTGTGGTCAGCTGTCTGCGTGGGCGTGCCGCGGAGGGCAACGTGACTGCGCTGTCACAAGGGAGGCGTAGGACGGAGTCCGGTACGCGGCATGTCCGTCTCGCAGGTTATCGCCGTGGGACCTGGGTCCCTAAATCGCAGATCACATTTATGCGGTGATGACGGTCACAGATCCAGCCGTCGGCGTGACGGTCACCACGGCAAACGGACCGCCCCCACCGCGTCGACCACGGCCCGTTTGCTCCCCTTGCTCCCGCGATTGCTCCCCCTTGCTCCGCGAACAGGCAGCGCCCATCACGCATCGCCCATCACGCATCAGACTTCAGGTATCGGAAGCGGGCGCTTCTCGATCGCCGCGGCCATCACCTCCGGGAAGAGGTCCGGCGTGCAGGCGAAGGCCGGCGCGTCCAGCGCGGCGAGCGCCGCCGCGTGCTCGCGGTCGTACGCGGGCGTCCCCTCGTCGGAGAGCGCGAGCAGCGTCACGAACTGCACTCCGGACGCCTTCATCGCCGCGACCCGCTTCAGCATCTCGTCACGGATGCCGCCTTCGTAGAGGTCGCTGATGAGGACGACGACGGTGTCGGCGGGCCGGGTGATCTGCGACTGGCAGTACGCGAGGGCGCGGTTGATGTCGGTCCCGCCGCCCAACTGCGTGCCGAAGAGGACGTCCACCGGGTCGTCGAGCTGCTCGGTCAGATCCACGACGTTGGTGTCGAAGACGACGAGCCGTGTGTTGAGCGAGCGCATGGAGCCGAGCACGGCACCGAACACCGAGGCGTAGACGACGGACGCCGCCATCGAGCCCGACTGGTCGATGCAGAGGATGACCTCCTTCTTCACGGACTGCGAGGCCCGCCCGTACCCGATGAGCCGCTCGGGGACGATCGTCCGGTACTCCGGCAGGTAGTTCTTGAGGTTGACCGCGATCGTGCGGTTCCAGTCGATGTCGTGGTGGCGGGGCCTGCTGACGCGCGCGCTGCGGTCGAGTGCTCCGGTGAGCGTGGAACGGGTCCGCGTCGCGAGCCGCTTCTCCAGGTCCTCGACGACCTTGCGTACGACGGCACGCGCGGTCTCCTTGGTGGTCTCCGGCATCGCCTTGTTGAGGGAGAGCAGCGTGCCCACGAGGTGTACGTCGGCTTCGACGGCCTCCAGCATCTCGGGCTCAAGGAGCAGCGTGGAGAGCCCCAGCCGGTCGATGGCGTCGCGCTGCATGACCTGGACGACGGACGAGGGGAAGTACGTCCGGATGTCCCCGAGCCAGCGCGCCACGGACGGCGCGGACCCCCCGAGCCCCGCCGAACGGTCCCGCCCCCGGCCACCCTTCTCACTCCCCGTTCCATACAACGCGGTGAGCGCCCCATCCATAGCCGCGTCCTCCCCGGCAAGCACACACCCCGTCCCTCCCGTCCCATCGGCCCCTTCCGCCCCCAGTACGAGCCTCCACCGCCGCAACCGCTCCTCACCCATCCCGGTCACCTCACCACCCCCACAAGTCCGTCACTCGCCATCGGCACGACACCACGCAGCAGCCGCACACCCGGCACGCCAGCGACCGCGCACCCGGCGACGCCCTCCCCACCGGACGAAAGCCGCCGCAACCACTCCTCCGTCACCTCAGCACCCCCAAAAGATCCTTGACGTCCGTCCGCGCGGTGCCCAGCAGCAGCCGCACGACCGGCACCACGGCATCCGCCCGGGCCGCGTCGATCTCCTCGGCGAAACCGGGCGGTCCGCTCCCGCCCACCGCGGCGCCCGCCCCCGCCGTCCCGCGCCGCACCAGTTCACCCAGCGTCCACCGCACCCCCGGCTCGTACGCGGAGAACGTGCGCCGCAGCAGCGGCAGTACGTCGATGAAGGCGTCGCCCGACACCCCGCTCAGCCAGTCGTCCACCAGGCCGAGCAGCCGCTCGTCGTGCACGAGCAGCATTCCGCCCCCGGAACCGCCCCCGACGAAGCCCTCGATCCACGCGGCCCCTTCGGCGGGCTCGCTCCCCCGGGACAGCGCGAGGCCCATGAGCCGGGCGGCTTCCTCGTCCGCCAGGTCGCCGCCGTCGAGCAGCAGCCGCACACACCTGCCGCGCACGACCCCCACCACGGCTTCCCGCTGCGCGAGCACGCGCAGTACGGAGGACCAGCGGGCCCGGATCCCCTGGGGAGCGGAAGCCGATCCCGCCGTGCCCGCGCTGCCGGGCGACGGCGATGGTGGCGTCGGCGCGTCCTTGGCGGGAGCCGCTCGGAACTCCCCCAGGAGCCCCACCGCCTGGTGCACCGCGTCGACGTGACCCCGCATCTCCAGGGCCGCCTCCGCGTCGAGCCCGGCGCAGGCACCCGGCAGCCCCACGAAGACCCGCTCGGCGAGCCCGTGGGCGACCTCACCGAGAGCCCCCGTGTCCGTCCCCCGCACGTCCCCGTACCGCAGCGACCGCACCAGCGCGGGCAGGGCCCGCGCCAGATGCCCGACGTCCGCGTCCAGCGCCGCCCGATCCGCCAGCACCCGCATCACCACGGGCAACGCCTCCGGCAGCTCCGCCAGCAGGCAACGCTCGGCGAGCGCGGTGACGTCACCGAGGGCGGTCGCCCCGACCGCGTCGGCGGACGCCTTGGCCGTGGCCGCGCCCAGCACCGTGGTCCCCCACACCCCCGCCTCGGCGACCCGCACGGAAAGCTCCGGCTCCCAGCGCAGCCGCCAGGTCTCCCGGAACGTCCCCGTGCTCCCCCGGGACCGCGCCGGCTCGCCCCAGCCGATGCCGAGCAGCCGCAGGCGGTGCAGCAGCGTGCTGCGCGCCGCGTCCGTCTCCTTGCGGAGGTCGAGCTCCACCTCCCGCTCCAAGGCCTCCGGCTTCAGCCGCAGCTTGCGCTGGAGCCGCGTGAGGTCGCGCTGCAACGGCACCGCGGGCGCCGCCTCGGGAACCTCCCCCAGTACATCCCCGACCACGAGCCTGTCGTGCACGAGGGCGAGCGGCACGTCCGAGCCCTCGCACATCACCGCCCGCACGGCGTCGGTCGTCTCGGTGAGCCCCGCCAACGGCCGCCCCCGCATCGCGGCGAGCGTGTCGGCGAGCCGGACCGCCTCGATGACGTGCGCGGAGGAGACGAGCCTGTCCTCCTCCCGCAACAGTCCCGCCACCTTCGTCATCCAGCGCTCGACGGGCCGGTCGGGGGCGCTGAACAGATGGCCGTACCAGCCGGGGGACGCGATCCCGGCTCCGTACCCACTGGACCGGGAGAGCCGGCGGTGTGTCCAGGGGACCCACGTCATCTCCGCCTTCACCTTGGGGAGCCCCTTGAGCAACGCCCGGTCGGCGGCCACGGTGACCCTGCGCCGCAGCGCGGGCACATGCCAGGCCCCGCACACCACGGCCACCCGGTCCGGCCCGAACTCCTTCTGCGCGGCACGGATCTGAAGCCGCATATGGGCCTCGCGCACCAGGTCGCGGCCGTGCCCGCCGTCCCCGTAGACCTCGCGCAGCGCCCCCATGGCGTCACTCAGCGCCTCGAACGGCGCGAACGCGTCGCCGCCCACCGCCCGGTGCTCCACGACGTCCTCCCACCAGCGCTCGGGATCGTCGTATCCGGCGGTCTCGGCGAGCACGGCCAGGGGGTCGACCCGCAGGGCCTCCGCATCCTCGGGGGTCCCTTCGGCATCCTCCAGGGCCCCCTCGGCCTGCTCCTCGGCCTGCTCCTCGGCCTGCTCCTCGGCCCGCTCCTCGGCCCGCGCCAGCGAATGCGCCGCCGGAAGGTCGATGAAACGCACCGGCACGCCACGCCCGACAGCCCACCGGAGGGCCACCCACTCCGGAGAGAACTCGGCGAGCGGCCAGAAGGCGGAGCGGCCCGGCTCGTCCACCACGTGTGCGAGCAGCGCGACCGGCGGCCGCATCGCCTCGTCGGCGGCGAGCCCCACCAAGGAGTCGGCCTCGGGCGGCCCCTCGACGAGGACGACCTCGGGCCGCCCCTCGTCGAGCGCGGCCCGCACCGCACGGGCCGACCCGGGCCCGTGATGCCGCACCCCCAGCAGCAGCGTCCCCCCGGCCCTCACCGAGGTGCTCGCAGTCCCCGCCGCGGTGCTCACGGTCCTCGCCGAGGTACTCGCCCCGGTCCTCGCCGAGGTCCGAGTCTCCGCCCCCGTCATGCGCTCACCTCGCGGCACGCGCGGTAGAAGTCCTTCCAGCCGTCACGCTCACGCACGACCGTCTCCAGGTACTCCTGCCAGATCACACGGTCCGCCGCCGGGTCGCGCACGACGGCGCCGAGGATTCCGGCCGCGACGTCCCCGGGGCGCAGGACCCCGTCTCCGAAGTGAGCCGCCAGCGCCAGCCCGTTCGTGACGACGGAGATCGCCTCGGCCGTCGAGAGCGTGCCGCTGGGCGACTTCACCTTCGTACGCCCGTCGGCCGTGACGCCGCCGCGCAGCTCACGGAAGACGGTCACGACACGGCGTATCTCGTCGATGCCTTCGGGCCCGGCGGGCAGGTCGAGGGAGCGGCCCATCTGGTCGACGCGGCGCGAGACGATGTCGACCTCGGCGTCGGCGCTCTCGGGCAGGGGCAGGACGACGGTGTTGAAGCGGCGGCGCAGGGCGCTCGACAGGTCGTTGACCCCGCGGTCGCGGTCGTTGGCGGTGGCGATGAGGTTGAAGCCGCGCACGGCCTGTACCTCCTGGCCGAGTTCCGGGATGGGCAGGGTCTTCTCCGACAGGATCGTGATCAGCGTGTCCTGCACGTCGGCCGGGATGCGGGTCAGCTCCTCGACGCGAGCCGTCATCCCCTCGGCCATCGCCCGCATGACGGGGCTGGGCACGAGCGCGTCGCGGCTCGGGCCGTGCGCGAGGAGCCGGGCGTAGTTCCACCCGTACCGGATCGCTTCCTCCGGCGTGCCCGCCGTGCCCTGCACGAGCAGCGTCGAGTCCCCGCTGACCGCGGCGGCGAGATGCTCCGAGACCCAGGTCTTGGCGGTGCCGGGCACGCCGAGCAGCAGCAGGGCGCGGTCGGTGGCGAGCGTGGTGACGGCGACCTCCACGATGCGGCGCGGCCCCACGTACTTCGGCGTGATCACGGTGCCGTCGGGCAGCGTGCCGCCGAGCAGATACGTCGCCACGGCCCACGGCGAGAGCTTCCACCGCTGCGGCCTCGGCCGGTCGTCCTGCGCGGCGAGCGCGGCCAGCTCGGCGGCGAAGGCCTGCTCGGCGTGGGGTCGCAGCGCCCCGGACGGATCCGCGGGCGCGGACGCGGACGGATTCGCGGTCGCGGACGTCGTCGAGTCGACGGAAACGGTCATGGAGCGATCCCCCTCCAGCTCGTCCGGACACGTCTGGCCCGGATGTGTCTCCACCGTGCACCACGCCACTGACAATCGCCGTCCGCACGGCTCTGACCTGCACGAATATGCACGCCGGGGCCGATTGTCAGTGGCGGGACCTACCTTCGAGACATGACTCAGCAGGGGGTGCGCTGGACGGCGGATCAGGTGCTGGCACTGGCGCCTGATGCCCCGTCACGCAAGGCGGGAAGCAAACTCGGTGTCGCCGGCCCATGGTCGGAGGCGGGCAGTTCTGGCGAGGGGACGGTGTGGGGGCTGTGCAAGGGCAGTGGCAGCAAGCCGTATCAGACGATTGTGGATATCACGGACGCGGCGGGACCGGCTTACAAGTGCAGTTGTCCGAGCCGCAAGTTCCCGTGCAAACACGCGCTCGGGCTGCTGCTGATCTGGGCGGGCGAAGACGGCACCGTGCCGGACGGGGAGCCACCGGCATGGGCGGAGGACTGGCTGGGATCCCGCCGCAAAAGAGCGGAGGACAAGTGGAGTTCGCCGGCGTCGCCCGCCGCGTCGGCCGACCCTGAGGCGGCGCGCAAGAGGGCGGAGAAGCGGGCCGAGCGGATCACGGCGGGAGCGACGGAGCTGGAACAGCGCCTGTCCGACCTGCTGCGCTCCGGCACGGCCTCCGCCGAACAGACGGGGTACGGCCTGTGGGAGGAGACGGCGGCCCGCATGGTCGACGCGCAGGCGCCCGGGCTTGCGGCGCGGGTAAGGGAGTTGGGGGCGATACCGTCCTCGGGGCCCGGCTGGCCGGTGCGTCTGCTGGAGGAGTGCGCCCTGCTGCATCTCCTCGACCAGGGCTGGCTCCACCGCGACCAGCTGCCGCCCGAGCTGGCCGCCACGGTGCGTTCCCGCGTCGGCCTGCCCGCCCAGCCCGAGGACCCGCCGGTGCGGGACCGCTGGCTGGTCCTCGCGCAGTACGACACCGCGGACAGCAAACTGACCACGCGCCGTATATGGCTGTACGGCACGGAATCCGACCGCTCGGCACTGCTCCTCTCCTACGGGGCCGCGGGCCGTGCTCCGTCACTCGCCCTGCCGGTGGGCCTGGCGCTCGACGCGGAGCTGGCCGGGTATCCGGGCGCGCGGCAGCTGCGGGCGGATCTGGGCGAACAGTTCACGGCCCCGGTGCCCACCACACAGCGTCCACCGGGCGTACGTACGGAGGAAGCCGCCGCCCGGTACGGCGAGGCGCTGCGCGACGACCCCTGGCTGGAGTCCTGGCCGGTGACGCTCTCCGACGTCATACCGACCCAGGCCGACACCTCGTGGCAACTGGCCGACGCACGGGCCGGCTCGGCGCTCCCGATCGCACCGTACGCCGCGTCCGGGGCGGGTCTCTGGCGGCTGATCGCCCTGTCCGGAGGAGCACCGCTGACGGTGTTCGGCGAGTGCGGCCACCAGGGCTTCACCCCCTTGGCGGCCTGGCCCCAGAGCGGTGGAGAGACGGTGCCGCTGTGCTGACGAACGAACACCGTGCGGAGCCGACGACCGAATGCCATGTGGAGCCGACGAACGAGCGCCAGGAGGAACAGATGCCTGCCACACCGCCACCGGCGAAGGCCGCTCCCGGGCACGCCGCTTGGGAAGAGCTGGTCACGGCCGCCCTGCTCGGCACCGACCGCCGCGCACTGCCGGCCGCCCTCCACGCCCCCGGCAAGGAGGCACCGATCGCCCTTCTGGACGAGGCGGCGGTGCAGACGGTCCGCCGCAGGGCGGGACTGCGCCCGGCACCGGCCGCCGCCCCGCCCGAGCCCGCCGCGCAGGACTCCAGGCCACCGGTGCCTCCCGCGGCCCGGCGCAGGCTCGCCACGCTGCTCACCGACCAGCCCGGCACCGGCAGCGGCGGCAGACGGGGTGCGACACCGGACCTGATGGAACTCCTCCCGCAATGGCTGGCCCTGGCCAACACCCGGGGGTACGGCGCGCCACCCGAGCTGCTGCCCGCCCTCCTCAACGCGGCACGCGGCCGCACGGACCTGCGCCCCCAGGCGCTCACCTTCGCGGGCCCCAGAGCCCTGTGGCTGGCCCGCCTCAACCCGGACTGGAAGTTCGCACTCCGCGCCACCCCGGGAGGCGGCGTCGCGCTGCCTCCCACCGACGACACACCTGCGGTCCGACAACTCTGGGAAGAGGGCCTCTTCGCCGAGCGCGTCGCACTCCTCACCACGCTCCGCGCGCGGGACGCCCACGCCGCCCGCGAACTGCTCGCCACGACCTGGACGACGGAACGGGCCGAGGACCGTCTGATGTTCCTCGACTCGCTGCGCACCGGCCTGTCCGCCGTGGACGAGCCGTTCCTGGAACAGGCCCTCACCGACCGCAGCCGCAACGTCCGCTCCACCGCGGCGGAGCTGCTCTCCGCGCTCCCCGACTCGGCGCTGGCCGGGCGGATGGCGGCCCGGGCGGCTTCCTGCGTGGCCGTGGACCACGTAGCGAGCACACCGACCCTCACAGTCGAGGCCCCGCACGAGTGCGACGCGGGCATGGAACGGGACGGCGTCGCCCCCAAACCCCCCACCGGCCGCGGCGAGCGCTCCTGGTGGCTCGGCCAACTGGTCGAGGCGGCCCCGCTGGGCACCTGGCAGACCCGGCTCGGCAACCGCACCCCGGCCGAGATAGTGGCGCTCCCGGTGGCCGACGACTGGCGCGGCGAGCTGCACGCCGCGTGGTGCCGTGCGGCCGTACGACAGCGGGACGCGACCTGGTCCAGGGCCCTGCTCGGCACGCCCGCGTCCCCGGACGCCGCGGGCCCCGGAGCCGTATCCCTCGCCGAACGCGCCAAGCTGCTCGCCTCGCTGCCCGCACCGGAGCGGGCGGAGTGGGTCGCCGGTTTCATCGCCTCGCACGGCCTGTCCGAGGCGTTCCAGCTGCTCGGCGTGTGCGCGGTCCCCTGGGCCGAGCCCTTGGGCCGCGCGGTCGTCGACGCCCTGAACATCGCGCGGGACGCGGGCAGTTACCCCTGGAGCTTCAGCGGAGTCATGGGCCTGGCGGAGCGCTGCCTCGACCCCGCGGAGGCGGTCCGCCTGGAGGCGCTCACCGCGATCCCCGACGAGCCGGAGGACGCGTCACCCGGGGCGGGCAGCTACTGGTCGGAGGCGTTCCAACGCCTGGTCACCACCCTGCGCCTACGCGCGTCCATACGCGACGAACTCCCGCACCCGGCCCCCGAGGGGCAAACACACCATCGGCCGGCAGCCTCAAGAGAGGCGTGAGGGCCGCGCCCCGCGACGATCCGAGGGCGCGACCGACACCAAGGCCGGCAGAACGCCTGCCCATGACCACCGGAACGCCGATCCGAGGCGCCCTCGCCGGATCAGGCTCCGGCAGGCTGCTGCACGTTGGCCCGTACCCACTCCACGATCGAAGTCGTGGTGGCCCCCGGCGTGAAGATCTCCGCGACGCCCTTCTCCTTCAGCGGCGCGATGTCCGCCTCCGGAATGATGCCGCCGCCGAACACCAGGATGTCCTGGGCGTCCCGCTCCTTCAGGAGCTCGATCACCCGCGCGAACAGCGTGTTGTGCGCCCCGGACAGGATGGAGAGACCGATCGCGTCGGCGTCCTCCTGGATCGCGGTGTCCACCACCTGCTCGGGCGTCTGGTGCAGCCCGGTGTAGATGACCTCCATACCGGCGTCACGCAACGCCCGCGCGATCACCTTGGCCCCACGATCGTGCCCGTCGAGCCCCGGCTTGGCGACCACCACGCGGATCGGCCCGGCTGCCACACCCATCACTGCCTCCATGTACCGATATCCGTACCGACATCCATCTGTCCAAGCACAGATACCCCGCACCGCACCGGCCGGGGAAGTGAACGAACGTTATCTCCAGCATCCCGCAAGCGGCAGTTTCGCGGTGGAGAGGGAGGGGGAAATCACACGTTGGGACACGTTCGCTGCGCGCCGGCCACTACCCAGGGGTTCACGCTCCGCATCCGGACCGGGCGCGAGGGGAGCCGCATCGAGATCGCCGTACCACCAAGCCGTCAGCCGCACGGCATGGTGGTACGGCCGTATCGGCGACGCAACGGGGGGCACGGAACCGCCACACCACGGCGGCACAGCGCGCCGTCGCACAGCCGACTCCTTGCTCACGACTCCCCCTAGGGCACACGGGGGACGGAGCCGTCCTCCCGTGCGCCGGTCGGGAGGTCGACGATGCACGTCACAGGGGCCCGCCCCTTTCGCCCCAGCAGCTTTCGGCTGCCAAAACTGCCTGTGCCGTCCAGGCTGACCGGACTGACGGGGCTGCTGAGACTGCCTGGACTACCGGCGCTGAACGCGCTGGCCGCGTTGCCCGCACTGCACGCGCTCCCCGGTCTCCCCAAGCTCCCCGCGATCCCCGCGATCCCCGCCAAGATGGCGGGTCGCCTCTCCGTGGCCCTCCTGAAAGCGACCGCCCTGGAAGCGGCGATCCTCGCGGGCCACCTCCTCCTCTATCCCTCCGGCATCACCCAGGAACGCAGGGCGGCCCCCTTGCAGCCACCCCCCGACGCCCCGCGCCTCCCGCCGGACAGCAGGCCTCCGGTTCTCCTCCTGCACGGCTTCATAGACAACCGCTCCGTCTTCGTGCTGCTTCGCCGCGCTCTGTCCCAGCACGGCGGTCGCCGCGTCGAGTCGCTCAACTACTCGCCGCTGACCTGCGACATCCGCACCGCCGCCGAGCTGCTCGGCCGCCACGTGGAGGAGCTCTGCGAGCGCACGGGCCACGGCCGGGTGGACATCGTCGGGCACAGCCTCGGCGGCCTGATCGCCCGCTATTACGCCCAGCGCCTCGGCGGCGACGTACGCGTACGCACGCTGGTCACGCTCGGCACACCGCACGCCGGCACCCGTGTCGCACCGCTCGCGGACGCGCACCCGATCGTGCGGCAGATGCGCCCGGGCTCCGACGTGATCGCGGAGCTGAAGGAACCGGCGCCGCACTGCCGCACGCAGTTCGTGAGTTTCTGGAGCGATCTGGACCAGATCATGGTCCCGCTGGAAACGGCCTGTCTCGATCACCCCGACCTGACCGCGCAGAACGTCCGGGTAACCGGAATCGGCCATCTCGCGCTGCCGGTGCATCCGGCGGTCGCGAGCGGCATCCGCCAGGCGCTCGACCTGGCCCATCCAGGAACCGACGCCAAGGGTGCGGCGGGCGGACTCACGGTCGCCTGAGCACGGCAGCTCATCGAGCCTCGGACCCAAAAACGGAACCCTGCATTCGAACGAAACTCGAACGCAGGGCCAAAGCTGTGCCCGCAGTCCGCCGAAACACGGCCGAATGCCCTTTTCCTGAAACCATGAAACCTGCCGAAGATTGTCCCGCCCGTATACCGCCGGGTACAGTCGCCGCACTGCTCTGCCCCTGCTGCCGAGGCGAAAGAGAAGTTGGTGAACGACCGTCACCCGTCGGGGAGCTCGACTCCCCAGTCCTCGGCACCCGGCGCCGACTACGCGCACTACGCGACGTACGACCAGCAAGGCGCCGAGCACGGCGGCTACGGCTATGACACCTACTCCACCGGCACGTTCGACACCGGAGCCATCGCCACCGGAAGCTTCGACACCGGTACGTTCGCCACCGACCCGCTCTTCGGCAACATGCCCGGCCCCGACTACGGCACGGGCCAGTGGGCGACCGCCACGGTCACCCAGCAGCAGACGCTCGACTACGACGCGTACGCCGCGCAGTCCCAGGCCGCCCCGTACGACACGGGCAGCCACGACACCAGCTCCGTCTGGCCGGCCGGCGCCTATCAGCACCTCGCCGACATCCCGTCACAGCCCGGCCCCGACAGCACGGGCCAGTGGGACGCCACGGCTTGGAACCAGTCGCCCGAGACCGGCCAGTGGGAGACACAGACCTTCGACACCGGCGCGTACGACACCACGGCGTGGAATTCCGCCGTCACCGAGCAGCAGTACGAGGTCTCCGCCGAGACCTCGTACGAGATCGATGAGCCGTACGAGATCACTGAGCCGTACGACATCGCGGCGCCCGAGCCGCCGACCTCGGACGTCTCGGACAGCGCAGACTCCTCAGACGCCTCGGCCTTCACTCCCCGCGCCCCTCGCGGCAGGAGCGGCGGATCCGGCGGGGGCCGCTCCAGGACCCGTCGCCGTACTCCCGCCAAGCGCTCCGCCCTGCTCACCGTCGCCGTGCCCTCGGCCTGTGTGATGGGCGTCGCCGGGGTGGCCGCCGCCTCCGTGGCCAGCTTCGGCGGGGACGGCGAGAAGGAGACGACGGCCTCGGCCCCGGACACCACGTCCGTGAAACCTTCCACCGCCAACAACAAGCTGGACACCCAGCTGGCGAACCTCTCCGCGGACGCGGGCGATTTCGCGGACCGCGCGAGCCGCACGCAGGAGCGCATCGACCTGAAGGCCGAGAAGGTGGCCGCCGAGAAGAAGGCCGCCGCGGAGGCGGCGCGCAAGGAGCGGCTCCGCCCCAAGTTCGCCCTGCCGGTGAAGCAGCACGGCCTGAGCGCGTACTACGGCCAGGCCGGCGTCAACTGGATGTCGGCGCACTCCGGCATCGACTTCCCCGTGTCGTACGGCACGGAGGTCCTCGCCGCGACCGACGGCACCGTGTCCACGAAGTGGAACAGCGCCTACGGCAACATGGCGATCGTGACCGCCAAGGACGGCACGGAGACGTGGTACTGCCACCTCTCCACGCACAAGATCTCCAACGGCCCCGTGAAGGCGGGCGAGGCCATCGCCTTCTCCGGAAACTCCGGCAACTCCACGGGACCGCACCTGCACTTCGAGGTGCGCCCCAGCGGCGGCTCGGCGATCGACCCGCTGCCGTGGCTGCGCAGCCACGGCCTCGACCCGACGTAACCCCCGGCCGCCGCCCCGCGGGTTACAGCTTCTCCACCGGCGCGTACCGCAGCAGCAGCCGCTTCGGCTTGGGCTCGCCGAAGTCCACCGTCGCTTCGGTGTTGGCGCCCGTCCCCTTGACCCCGACCACGGTCCCGAGGCCGAACTGGTCGTGCGTGACCCGGTCCCCGACCGCCAGTGAGACCACCGGCTTCTCCGAGGCGCGGCGGGTCGCGAAGCCCTGGGCGCCGCCGGCGCGCGAGCGCGAGGAGGACAGCGACGAGGCGATGCCCCCGGCGGGACCGGACGACGCGAGGGCGCCGACGGAACCCTTCCGCTTCCAGTCCAGATGCGCATCCGGAATCTCTTCGAGGAAGCGCGACGGCGGGTTGTACGAGGGCTGACCCCAGGCACTGCGCATCGAGGAGCGCGTCAGATAGAGCCGCTCACGCGCGCGTGTGATGCCCACGTAGGCAAGGCGGCGCTCCTCCTCCAGCTCCTTGGCCTGCCCGAGGGAGCGCATGTGCGGGAAGACGCCGTCCTCCATGCCGGTCAGGAACACCACGGGGAATTCGAGGCCCTTGGCGGTGTGCAGCGTCATGAGGGTGATGACTCCGGAGCCGTCGTCCTCCTCATCCGGAATCTGGTCGGAGTCGGCGACGAGCGCGACGCGCTCCAGGAAGTCGGAGAGCGTGCCGGCGGGGGCGGCCCCCTCGTCGCCTTCCGCCTGACCGCCTTCCGCCTGGACGCCCTCTGCCTGGGCATCCTCCGTCTGGGCGCCTTCCGCTCGGGCGTTCTCCTGCTCGAATTCAAGCGCCACGGCGGCGAGTTCCTGGAGGTTCTCGATGCGGGTCTCGTCCTGCGGGTCGGTCGACGCCTGCAACTCGGCGAGGTAGCCGGTCCGTTCGAGCACGGCCTCCAGGATGACGGCCGGGCCCGCGCCGGACTCGACGATGGTCCGCAGCTCCTCCATGAGCGTGTTGAAGCGCTTGACGGCGTTGGTGGAGCGGGCCGCCATTCCATACGCCTCGTCGACGCGGCGCAGCGCCTGCGGGAAGGAGATCTTCTCGCGCTGGGAGAGCGCGTCGATCATCGCCTCGGCGCGGTCGCCGATGCCCCTCTTGGGCACGTTGAGGATGCGCCGCAGCGGGACCGCGTCCTCGGGGTTGGCGAGAACGCGCAGGTAGGCCAGCACATCGCGGACCTCCTTGCGCTCGTAGAAGCGCACGCCGCCGACGACCTTGTAGGGCAGGCCGACGCGGATGAAGATCTCTTCGAAGACACGGGACTGCGCGTTCGTGCGGTAGAAGATCGCGACGTCGCCGGCCTTCGCGTCGCCCGCGTCCGTGAGCCGGTCGATCTCGTCGGCGACGAACTGCGCCTCGTCGTGCTCGGTGTCCGCCACGTAGCCGATGATGCGGGCGCCGGCGCCCTGGTTGGTCCACAGGTTCTTCGGTCGGCGGCTTTCGTTGCGCTCGATGACCGCGTTCGCCGCCGTCAAGATCGTCTGCGTGGAGCGGTAGTTCTGCTCCAGGAGGATCGTCGTCGCGTCGGTGTAGTCCTCCTCGAACTGGAGGATGTTCCGAATGGTGGCGCCGCGGAAGGCGTAGATCGACTGGTCCGCGTCACCCACCACGCACAGCTCGGCGGGTTCGGCGGGGTCGCCGGGGTTACGGCCCTCGCCTCCGGAGGGGCCGACCAGCTCGCGCACGAGGGCGTACTGCGCGTGGTTCGTGTCCTGGTACTCGTCGACCATGACGTGCCGGAAGCGGCGGCGGTAGTGCTCGGCGACGTCCGGGAAGGCGCGCAGGAGGTGGACCGTCGTCATGATCAGGTCGTCAAAGTCCAGCGCGTTCGCCTCGCGCAGACGCGACTGGTACATGGCGTAGGCCTGGGCGAGGGTCTTCTCGAAACCGTCGGCGGCCTGAGCCGCGAAGTCCTCCTCGTCGATCAGCTCGTTCTTCAGGTTCGAGATCTTGGCGCTGAACGACTTCGGCGGGAACTTCTTCGGGTCGATGTCCAGGTCGCGGCAGACCAGGGCCATCAGACGCTTGGAGTCCGCTGCGTCGTAGATCGAGAAGGAGGACGTGAAGCCCAGCTTCTTGTACTCGCGGCGCAGGATGCGGACGCAGGCGCTGTGGAAGGTGGACACCCACATCGCGTTGGCCCGGGGGCCCACGAGATGCTCGACGCGCTCCTTCATCTCGCCCGCGGCCTTGTTCGTGAAGGTGATCGCGAGGATCTGACCGGGGTGCACACCGCGCTCGGCGAGGAGGTACGCGATGCGGTGGGTCAGGACGCGGGTCTTGCCGGAGCCGGCGCCGGCGACGATGAGCAGCGGCGAGCCCGCGTGCACGACGGCCGCGCGCTGGTTCTCGTTCAGCCCCTCGAGGAGTGTCGCCGGGTCGATGACCGGGCGCGGGGCACCGTCGCGGTAGTGCGAGTCCCGGGTCATGGGCACGTCGAACTTCCCGCTGAACAAGTCGTCCGGAACCGGTTCCGGAGCGCTGTCCTCGGGCGGCGGCGGGGGTTCTTCGTCCGCGGCCCGGGAAGGCTGCAGGTCCGCCAGGAAGCTGTCATCAAAGAGGCTGCTCATCGCCTCCCGAGTCTAGGCGGCCCCACTGACAACCCGCTCCGGGTTCCGGCCACCTTCTGCTGGGCGTCCGGTCACACTCCGCCACACCGCTGCCGGCCGACGCCTTGAGCCTCGTAAAGTCACGAAAACGTATCGGGCATATCGAACAGCAACCTTCACACGCGTCGCACAAGTTGGCTAGCGTGCAGCGCGGGCTGCTCGTCCCCCGCCGGCGAACCTCGCCGGGAGCGGGTGGCCTCCGCCGAGTCCGACGCGTTCGGAGCCGGGGACCCACCGAGAACTTGGGGTGAATCGGTCCCGTACGCAGTACGGGACCGTAGGGCAACCTTCCGAACCACCCGCCCGAACCCGACAGCTAACCCGGTAGGCGGTCTACGGAAGGAGTCGCCTCCCTTGGCGTCGCACCGCAAGCCGCGGACCCGGACAGCCGGAATTCGCACCGCCCCCGCCGTCGGCATCACGACGGCGGCCCTGACCTCCGTGGCGCTCCTGTCGCAGAGCGCGCAGGCAGCCCCCTCCGCGCCGACGAAGCCCAGCCTCGAAGAGGTGCGGAAGAAGGTCGACGACCTCTACCACCAGGCGGGCGTGGCCACTCAGAAGTACAACTCGGCCAAGGAGAAGACCGAGAAGCAGCGCAAGAAGGCCGACCGCCTGCTCGACGACGTGGCCAAGCGCGCGGACAAGCTGAACGAGGCGCGCCAGCGGCTCGGCTCCTTCGCCGCCGCGCAGTACCGCACCGGCGCCGCCTCCCAGACGGCCACGATGATGCTGGCCAACGACCCGCAGGGCTACTTCGACCAGAACCACCTGGCGGACCGGCTGACCGCGCGGCAGAAGAAGGCCGTCGACGACTACCAGGCGGAGCAGGCGTCGGCGACGAAGCAGCGCACGAAGGCGGCGAAGAGCCTCAAGACGCTGAGCGACTCCCGGGACGACCTGAGGACGAGCAAACGGACCGTCCAGACGAAGCTGGGCGAGGCGCGCGAGCTGCTTTCGGAGCTGACCGCCGAGGAGAAGGCGCGCCTCGCCGCGATCGAGCGGAAGAAGGAGCGGGAGGCCAAGCGCAAGGCCGAGGAGCTGGCCCGCAAGGAGGCCGCCGAGGCGGAGCGCAAGCGCAAGGCGGAAGAGGCGGCGCAGAAGGAGCAGGATCAAGGGCGGGAGCAGGGGCGGGACCAGGGGCAGGACGAGGGCCAAGGCTCGGGCGTCGGGTCCGGGTCCGGGTCCGGGTCCGGGAGCACCGACGGCAGTTACGCCACCAAGGCCGCGAAGGTGATCGACTTCGCGGAGGCCCAGATCGGCAAGCCGTACGTCTGGGGTGCCACGGGACCCGACTCCTATGACTGCTCCGGGCTCACCCAGGACGCGTGGAAGGCCGCGGGAATCTCCCTGCCGCGCACCACATGGGATCAGGTGAAGGTCGGCACGACCGTGAAGACCGCCGCTGCCCAACCCGGTGACCTGGTGTTCTTCTACGACGACATCAGTCACGTAGGGATCTACATCGGCGACGGCAAAATGATCCACGCCCCGAAACCGGGCGCCAACGTCCGCGTCGAGTCGATCTACTACATGCCGATCCACAGCGTGGTGCGCCCGGCGTAGCCACGAAAAGCAGCCTCTACGAAGCACCCTCTACGCGCGCGTGGCCCGTACTCCCGAGAGAGTGCGGGCCACGCGCGCGTAGAGGGTCGTTCGCGGGATCAGGTCCACAGCACGGCGATGAAGATGTTCACCGTGGTCAGCAGGCCCACCGCGCCGAACATGCCCTTGTCGACCTTCTCCTCGTCCCGCTTCACATAGACCAGCGCGAGGATCACGATCAGCACGGCCATCTTGATGCCGATCTTCAGGTTGTTGACCGCGTTGTCGTCCGCCTGGTTGAGGCCCACCAGGGCCACACCGGTGACAAGCATGATCAGCGCGCCGTGCAGCATCGCGGGGCTGAAGCGGGCGGCGCCCTGGCCCATCTGCTTCATCTGGGTCAGGAAGCCACCCAGGAGGGAGGCGATGCCGATGATGTGCAGAGCGACGAAGAGATGGATGAGTACGTCCATGAGGCCGGAGCCTAGCCGGGGCCCTTACCGCTCCCCGCAGGCGGGCCCGTACCACCTCTCGATGGGCAGGTGGGGCGCAAGCGCCGCATTGGTCACAGCCATCCGCGATGAGGGCATCACCCCGCGATCAGGACGGACACGGTCGGTCACCAGTTCACCCACTTCCGTCGGTTGCGCACAAGCCGTCGCCGACCCGTGACGGCCAGGTTTAGCGTCCTTCACCAGGTGACCGGCTCCCCACCGCCGTCCCGCCCAGGGCGGCAGTCGGACACCACCGCCGAGGAAGCCGGCGGCGGCCCGCTCCCCCTGTGCGGGCCGTCGCCGGACAGCTAAGGAGCCCCCTTCGTGGCAGCGCACCGCAAGCCCAGGCAGCGCTCGCTCAGCGGCCACACGGCCCGTACCGCCGTCACCCTCGCCATCGCCGGAGCCGCCTCGGTGACCGCCTTCGACGGTTCGGGGCACGCGGACCCCCGGCTCAGCCCCGCCGAGGTGAAGTCCAAGGTCGACTCGCTCCACCGCGAGGCGGAGATCGCCACCGAGAAGTACAACGGCGCGAAGGAGAAGGCCGCGAAGGCCGCGACATCACTCGGCGCGCTGCGCGACGAGGCGACCCGCAAGACGGAGAAGCTCAATTCCGTCCGTCAAAGCCTCGGTTCGTACGCCGCCGCGCAGTACCGCGCGGGCGGCATCGACCCCTCCGTGCAGCTCGCGCTCTCCTCGGACCCCGAGCAGTTCCTGGACCGCGCCTCGCTCGCCGACCGAGCCGGCAGCCGCCAGGCCGCGGCCGTCAGCGGCGTACACAGGAAGCTCCAGGAGATCGACCAGCTGCGCGCGGAGGCCGATGAGCGCCTGTCCGCCCTGCGCTCGCGCCAGGCGGAGCTGAGGAAGCACAAGAAGACCGCCACCGGAAAACTGGCCGAGGCCGAGCGGCTGCTGTCCCGGCTCACTGACGAACAACGCGCGGAGTTCGCCGGCGACGACGCGGACCGGACCACCCGCTCGGACGCCCGCGCCCCTCTGCCCGGTGCCTCCCTGTCCGGCGCCTCTCTGTCCGGCGCCCCGGCCAAGGCTCCGAACGCCCGCGCCGCGACCGCCGTTTCCTACGCCTACAAAGCGCTCGGCAGCCCCTACGTATGGGGCGCGACGGGCCCGAACGCCTTCGACTGCTCGGGGCTGACGCAGGCCGCGTACCGCTCCGCGGGCGTCTCGCTGCCGCGCACCACCTACGCCCAGATCACCGCGGGCAAGCGGGTCCCACGCTCCGCGCTACGCCCCGGTGACCTGGTGTTCTTCTACTCAGGTATCAGTCACGTCGGCATCTACGTGGGCAACGGCCAGATGATCCACGCCCCCAACCCGAGCGCCCCGGTACGGCTCGCACCGATCGACCAGATGCCGTTCGCGGGCGCGACTCGGGTGGTGTGAACAGCCCCGCCACCCCCCCAGTACTGTCGGGTCCATGCCCAGCCGTACGTTGCCGCCGCCTCCTCCTCCCCTGCATCTGCGCACCTGGCCGGACCGGCAGACAATGCTCACCGACCGCGGCCTGGCCCTCCACGAACTCCAGAGGCGACACCTAGGAGTCCACCGACTCCTCTTCCTGTGGCTGTGCGGGTTCGGCGGCGTCATCGGCTGGGTGCTGCTGGTCCAGCCGCTCCGGCTCATCGAGGACAAGGACGCCACGGGGCTCATCCTCGGCCCGGTCCTCGCGATCCTCGGCCTCGCGGCGCTGGGCCCGGCGGTCGTCGGCGTCGCCCTCAGCGTCCGCCGCGACCGGCGGATACGCGAACTCTCGGACACCTGGCTCGCATTCGACAGCCACCCGGCGTCCGACGCCCGGCTGCGCTCCCCCGGCCTCAGCCTCCTGTGGCTCCTGTCCTCCCTCGCCGTGTGCGCGCTCGGCCTCTGGACGTCCTTCTCCGCGGCGGCGTACGCCGAACCGGGCCGCGACACATACGCCGACGTCGCCCTCGGCATGGGCGCGGGCCTCATCGTGTGGCTGACGGGCCTCATGGGCGCCACGAAGGCCATCAGCCACTACCGCTGGGCACTGCGGAAGCTGCGCCCAGCACCGGCGCGTGGCGGCACCCAGCACGAGGCCATGTCCGCGAAGCCCTGAGTTGGGCCGGGGCCGCCCACGAAGCAGTCGCCCGCCCTGCTCCTCAGACCAGCCGTCGCGCCGTCGCCCACCGCGTCAGCTCATGTCGATTTGAGAGCTGCAGCTTCCTCAGGACCGCCGAGACATGCGACTCGACCGTCTTCACGGAGATGAAGAGCTGCTTGGCGATCTCCTTGTACGCGTACCCGCGCGCGATGAGCCGCAGGACCTCTCTCTCGCGCTGCGTGAGGCGGTCCAGGTCCTCGTCGACCGGAGGCGCGTCCGTGGAGGCGAAGGCGTCCAGGACGAAGCCCGCCAGGCGCGGCGAGAACACCGCGTCCCCGTCCTGCACACGGAAGATGGAGTCCACCAGGTCGGTCCCGGTGATCGTCTTGGTGACGTAGCCGCGGGCTCCGCCCCGGATGACACCGATGACGTCCTCGGCGGCGTCGGACACCGACAGCGCCAGGAAACGCACCGGGTTCTCCGCGTCGCCCATCAACGGCGAGCAGCGGCGCAGCACCTCCACGCCGCCGCCACCGGGGAGGTGCACGTCCAGGAGGACGACCTCGGGGCGCGCGGCCGTGATGACCGTGACCGCCTGGTCGACGTCGGCGGCCTCACCGACCACCTCGACGCCGGTGATGTCGGTCCGGCCGATCTCCGCCTGCACTCCGGTGCGGAACATCCGGTGGTCGTCGACCAGGACGACTCGCACCCGACGCCCACCCGCACCGCCCTCATCCGCCCTGGTCGGCTCCGCGGGTTCGCCCGCCTCGGTCGCGTCGCTCATGTCGTCGCCGTCCTCTCCATTTCCAGCTCGACTTCCGTGCCGCCGCCCGGCACCGCGCGCAACCGCGCCGTGCCGCCGTTGCGCTGCATGCGGCCGATGATCGATTCTCGTACGCCCATCCGGTCGTCGGGCACGGAGTCCAGATCGAAGCCGGGGCCGCGGTCCCGGACGGATACGAACACCGTCTCCCCCTCGACTTCGGCGAAGACCTGCACCGCACCGCCCTCGCCACCGTACTTGGCGGCGTTCACCATGGCTTCCCTCGCGGCCTGCATCTGCGCGGTCAGGCGCTCGTCGAGCGGGCAGTCGCCGACCACGACGACCTCGATCGGGACACCGTGCTTGTCCTCGATCTCCGCCGCGCTGTGACGGACCGCCTCGGCGAGGGTGTCGGGCTCCTCGTCCTCGTCCTTGCCGGTGCCCTCGGGTTTGTAGAGCCAGGCCCGCAGATCGCGCTCCTGGGCGCGGGCGAGGCGCCGCACCTCGCTCGCGCTCTCCGCGTTGCGCTGGATCAGGGTCAGGGTGTGCAGCACGGAGTCGTGCACGTGGGCGGCGACCTCGGCTCTCTCCTGGGCGCGGATGCGCATCAGCCGCTCCTCGGAGAGGTCCTGCGTCATACGGACGAGATAGGGGCCGGCGAGGAGCGCGATACCGACGAGCACGGCCAGGGCGGCCTGCAGCACGGCGCCGAGGTGCGCGGCGGAGCCCTGCAGCACGAAGATGCCGGTGACCCCGGCCCCGACCAGCAGCACTCCGGCCGCGGACCGGGCGAGCGTCAGGGTGCGCCGGCGGCGGCCGACGGCCATCCAGCGGGCCCGGCGTGCGTTGTCGGCCTGCCGCCAGACCAGGGCGACACCGGCGGCGACGAGCAGGGTCGGGACGACATACGCCTTGGTCGAGCCGTCCAGGTCCACATTGCCTACGAAGACCATGGAGACGACGACCATGGCGAGGAGCGCGACGATCTGGCCCTTGTCCGGCTTGCGGGCCACAAGTCTTCGGCGGCCGTCCTGCGATGTCTCGGTCGTGGCGGCCGCGGGCGGCCGCTGGGCGTCGACGCCGCCGATGCCCAGCGGAACGAAGAACCAGAACGCCGCGTACAGCAGAGCGCCGAGGCCGTCCGCCGTGAACAGGCCGACGAAGATTAGCCGGACCCAGACCACGGGCAGTCCGAGATGTCCCGCGAGACCGCGTGCGACACCGCCGAGCCAACGCCCATCGCCGCTGCGGTAGAGCTTGTGCAGCGGTCGGACGTCGTCGATGGGTGGGGCAGCGGCTTCCGGCATGCCTCGATATTCACACGCGGGCGCGGACGCGGACATCAGGGTCGATCCCCGAGACTTCCCTGATCTCGGCCCCTGCCCCGCCCCTGTCAGGGTGTGGGCCCGAGGAGTCTCAGGGGTGATATCAGGGTCGGGCCAGGGTCTTCCCGAGTGCCGCGGCGGGCTCCCGGCCGTCACCATGGACACATGACAGATCAGCAGCCCGCCGAGACGGAGACCGAGGCCGCCATCCACGATGCCCTGCGCGATGCGTATGGCGCGCCGGGCGCTCCCACGGGCAGTCACGAGCCGGGCCTGCCCGCGGAGGATCGGAAGTTCCGCCGCGACCGCCGGCACAGAAAGCTCGGCGGTGTGTGCGCGGGACTCGGGCGGCACTGCGACATGGACCCGGTGATATTCCGCATCGGCCTGGCGGTCCTCTCGATCACCAGCGGCCTCGGCCTTGTCTTCTACGGCTTCGCCTGGCTCTTCGTGCCGTATGAGGACGAGGAGGAGAACGAGGCGCGCAGGCTCCTCTCCGGCCGGGTCGACGGCCCGGCGCTGACGGCCGTGCTCTTCGCGCTCGTCGGCTGCGGTGTCTTCCTCACTCTGTTGAACAACGGCGGGGCGCTCACCTTCGCCGCCGTTCTCACCCTTCTCCTCGCGGGCGCGGGGTACTGGTCGCAGCAGCGCGGGGCCCTCGACCCCGACCCGGTCACCGCGCACGCCGCGGCGGACGCCCCGCCCGAGGCGAAGGCACCGCCTGTCGCCGGGGGCCCTTCCTGGTGGCGTGACCCGATAGTCAAGGACGGCACGTACGACGGGATCTCCGGCTACTTCTGGGGTCCCGAAGCCCTCGACAACATCGCCTATCAGCCGACGGGCCACCACCATGGTGCGCCCCGCGCCACGGCCGCCCCGCCACCGCCGCCCAAGCCGCGCGGTCCGCGCTGGATCGGCGGCTGGCTCTTCCTGCTCGCCTTGCTCGCGGGTGGTCTCGGTACGGGCTTGACCTGGGAGGACCATCCGCTCGGCACGACGTTGCAGACGGGCCTGGCGTGCGCGCTCGCCGTGTTCGGCCTCGGTATCGCGGTCAGCGCCTTCCTGGGGCGCACAGGAGCGGGTTCGATCGTGCTCGCGGTGCTCACGGCCGGGCTCCTCGCGGCCTCGGCGGCCCTGCCGAAGAACCTCACCACGCACTATGTCCGCACCGACTGGATACCGGCGTCGACGGCGGACGTCCGCCCCCAGTACGAGGTGGGTCTCGGCACGGGCACGCTCGACCTGACCAAGGTCGACGTCGGCAAGGGCCGGACGCTGGAGACCAGCGCCGAGGCCGGCGTGGGCGACCTCAGGGTGATCGTGCCGAAGGACGCCACCGTGCGGCTGGACGCGGAGGTGGGCGTCGGCGACATCGTGTTGCCGGATGACAAGGGCAAGGACCTGGACATCGCTCCGGGCCGTGAGAAGAAGGTGACACTGAAGCCGCCCTCGGGCAGCACGGACGGCGGCACGATCGATCTGCGGCTCGAAGTGGGCGTCGGACAAGCGAAGGTGACCCGTGCTACGTCATGAACTTCAACCCGGCAAGCTGGTGGCAGGCCTCTCCCTGCTGACGGTCGCCGTCGTGTACGTGGGCGACGCGGGCGGCGCCTGGGAAGCGCCGTGGTTCGTCGCGCTCCCGCTCGTGATGGCGGGCCTGCTGCTCGCAGGCGCGGCGGCGGCCTTCCACGGGATACGACCGCGCGGCGCCGCCCGCCCGGGCGGCCGCTCACAAGGCTCCGGGGAGCCGCGCGGCTAGGGGCGGGTGGCGGGGGCCTGTTGTACGGCCCTGCCCTTCCGGAGGAGCCCTAGGGCTTGGCGGAGGAGCTCCATGGCTTCTTTCGGCGGGCGGTGAGCATGGCGTCGACGGAGAAGACGGAGGCCCCGGCGAGCACCAGTGGTAGCCACGCCATCAGGTACGCGAGATCGTTGCCGTAGTAGTACGGGTCGTTGTACCAACTGACGGTCAGCCAGAGGCTGAGCGAGATCAGCGCACCGCCAAGCGCGGCGACCCGGGCGAACAGGCCGATCAGCGTGCCGACGCCGACGACCAGTTCACCGATGGCGATGGCGTGGCCGAAGCCGACGGGGCTCTTGAGGGACAGGTCGACCAAGGCGGGGATCGCGGAGATGTCACGGACGCCCTCCATCCGCTCGCCGATCGACCCCGCTCCGTCCGCCCGCATGAAGGAGCTGTCCGTGAGCTTGTCCAGACCGGCGTAGATGAAGGTGACGCCGAGGAAGATCCGCAGAGGGAGCAGGGCGTAACGGGTGGCGGACTCCCGCCAGTTGTCACGTCGGGCGTAGCCGGTGTGCCTGTCCGTCCGCATGCCGTGAGCCATGGCTCGTCGCCGCCTCTCCCATCGACCCCGTCTTCTGACCATACGTACGAGTAGAGGCCGCTGCTCACCGGCGTGCGGCGGGAATTCACGACATCGACCGGGAAGCCCCAGGGGGAGGCTCTTATGCGTCAGCCGAGGTGGGTCAGCCGATGGCTGTGCCCGTTGGTTCAGTCCGTGACGTCGATCGCGACGCGGTTCGTTTCCAGACCTGCGGCGGTGATCACCTGGACCTCGACGCGGCCCGGTTCGACGTCGACCGGGACGGGCACGGTCAAGGTCGCGTCGGCCGGATTGCTGAAGCCGCCCGGCACGGGCACGAGCGGTACGTGGACGTGCACGGCTCCGATGCGGACGACCATGCGGGCGAGCCGGTCCGCGTCGCCCGCGCCGGGTGGGACGAATCCCGCGCCACGGATCTCGATGTCGTCGCCCGTGCGGATCGGTGCGTCCAGGTCACCGGCCTCCCGCGCGCGGACGACGGAGAGGATCACAGGGCGGCCGCCTTCGGAGTACTTCCCCGCGAGGTACGTCGCGGCCGACACCAGTACCAGCACGGCGAGCCCCCATGGAAGATCGGGCAGCTGCTCGGGCCGCCGCGCGAGGCATACGGCGGCGAAGACCACGGCGACGGCGGTGACCAGGATGTACTGGGCGTCGGCGAAGCTGCCCCGGCCCGAGTCGTCGGTGAGCGGATCGGCGGCCCGCGGCCGGTCCGCGCGCACCTTCTGCAGCCGCTGGCCGAGGACGCGCAGACCCACGACCCTGCGCACGAGGACAGCGACTCCGCACACCACGGCGAGGACCGTCATCACCCCGGCGGCGCGGCCGAGTTCGAGCCCGGCGATCAGCTCGTCCCGCCGTCCGTGCCCCGAGGCCACGGCCAGTTGGCCCGCGAGGACGAGCACCGCGAAGACCACGAGGAGTACCCAGCAGGCGGCCACGACACGCGAGGTGGAGAGCCGGTTGTCCTCGCCGATCACCGGCGCGAGGACACCGCCGCGCTCCCGATGGACGTATGCCGCGCCGGTCAGCAGCCCGCCCACCACCAGGCCGGCGAGGAGCCCCGCCGTGCGCGCCGCCGTCCAGCCGACGCCGATCGCGGTGAACGCCTGGACCAGGAGGAGGACGCCGAAGGAGCCCCAGACGACGCCGAGCGTGCGCGTCCACAGGCGCCGCAGCCAGGCCTCTCCCTCGGCCCTGCCGCGCTCGGCGACGGCCCGCGCGGACTGTGTCAGCTCGTCCGACACCCACTGCCGCGACGCGCCCGCCGAGTGCGCGACGGCCGCGGGCAGCCCCTGCCCTGCCGCCAGTTCGTCGCGCTGGGTGAGGAACGCGGCCACGGCAAGCCGGTGCCCCTCGCGCGCCCCGTGCGGGCAGCCGCCGCACGTGCAGCCGCCTCCGTGCGCGTCCTGTCTCGCCTCCTGCACCGCCACCGCGTACGCCGCCTTCCCTACCCTCGAAGCCCTGGGGGCTTGCTGTGAACTTCCTTGCGGAGAAAGGGAATTGTGCCGCACTGAAGGGCGAACGAACCCCAGGGGTGAGGTCAGCGGGGGTGAACGGGCCACGCGCGCGTTGACGGGCGGGTCACGGTGCGCGTCGACGGGCAGGTCACGGGCGTCGACCGGTGCATCAGGTCAGCAGGTCCGGTTCGCTGCGGCTGATGTCCTGCCACAGGGGTTGGTAGTTGATCCACGCGACCAGGTCGCTGCCGAGCTGCTCGCGGGTCCGCACCGCCTGCCTGTGGCCGATCAGCACCGGGCGGCCCGCGGCCCGCGCACTCAGCTGGACCTGGCAGGAGCGCTCCATGGAGAGGAACCACCAGGCGGCGGAGTCGACGGAATCCCCGACGGTGAGCAGGCCGTGGTTGCGCAGGATCACCGCCTTGTGGCCGCCGAGCGCGGTCGCGATCCTGCGGCCCTCCTCGGCGTCCACGACGACGCCCGTGTAGCCGTCGTACAGCGCGTGGCTCTCGTAGAAGGCGCAGGCCTCCTGGGTGATCGGGTCGAGGAGTTCGCCGAGCGTGGAAAGCGCGCGGCCGTGCAGCGAATGGCAGTGCGCGACGGCGACGACATCGGGCCGCGTCAGATGCGCCTGGGCGTGCACGGTGAAGGCGGCCTGGTTGACGTGATGGCGCCCCTCGACCACCTGCCCGTCGGCGTTGGCCAGGACGAGTTCGCCGACGGTGACGTGCTTGAAGGGCACTCCGAACGGGTTCACCCAGAAGCAGTCCGTGTGCTCGGGGTCCCGCGCGGTGATGTGTCCGGAGACCCCGTCCTCGTACCCGAGCCGTCCGAAGATGCGCAGCGCCGCGGCGAGCCGTTCCTTCCGATAACGCCGTTCGTCCTCCAGCGAATCGTGCACGGGCGGCATCGCGAACTGCAACCGCTCGACGGGTATCGGTGTGGGCGCCTGCATATGTCCTCCATCCTCGGCTGTACGGAGCGGAAGTTACCGGCGGTTCGCACAGGAGGACAGAGGCGTCCGGTGAAGAGAGCACGCAGAGGGGAATCGATATACGACAAGAGATGTCGGGTATCGGCGCGACACTCGGCGCATGAAGTTGAACTGGGCAGCCTTCACCACCGCGGAACCCGCTCTCGCACGCACCGTCGAGGACCGTTTCGGGGCGTTCACCCACCATGTCCTCGCCACGCTCCGCAAGGACGGGTCGCCGCGTACCACCGGGCTCGAAGTCCGTTTTCTGCACGGGGAGTTGTGGTTCGGCATGATGCCGGGGTCTCTCAAGGCGTTGGACCTGCGCCGCGATCCGCGCTTCGCGCTGCAGGCGAACCCGGGAACCGGCACGGAGATGGCCGGCGGCGACGTCCGCATCGCGGGTCGCGCGATCGAGGTGCGGGACCCGCGGGCCGTCGCGCGCTATGCCGACGCGGTCAATCCGCCGGACCCGGACGCGTTCCATCTCTTCCGCACCGAGCTGACGGAGGTGGTCCGCACGTACATCGAGGACGAGAAGTACCTGGCGGTGCAGGTGTGGAAGCCGGGCGCGGCGGTGCGCACCACCAGGCGGACGTGAGCGGGCTGCCGCGCCCCGGGCAGCCCGCGCATGCGACGGCGCCGCCCACCTCGCAGGAGGCGGACGGCGCCGTCAGAGCTTGCGGGAGGTCACTCCCACTCGATGGTCCCCGGCGGCTTCGACGTCACGTCGAGCACCACACGGTTCACATCGGCGACCTCGTTCGTGATGCGCGTCGAGATCTTCGCGAGGACGTCGTACGGCATGCGGGTCCAGTCGGCCGTCATGGCGTCCTCGGACGAGACGGGGCGCAGCACGATCGGGTGGCCGTAGGTGCGGCCGTCGCCCTGGACGCCGACGCTGCGGACGTCCGCGAGCAGCACGACCGGGCACTGCCAGATGTCCCGGTCGAGACCGGCCGCCGTCAGCTCCTCGCGGGCGATGGCGTCGGCCTCGCGGAGCAGGTCGAGGCGGTCCTTGGTGACCTCGCCGACGATGCGGATGCCGAGGCCGGGGCCCGGGAACGGCTGGCGCTGGACGATCTCGTCCGGCAGGCCGAGCTCGGCGCCGACCATCCGGACCTCGTCCTTGAACAGCTTGCGCAGCGGCTCGATGAGCTTGAACTCGAGGTCCTCGGGGAGGCCGCCCACGTTGTGGTGGGACTTGATGTTGGCCGTGCCGGCGCCGCCGCCGGACTCGACGACGTCGGGGTAGAGCGTGCCCTGGACGAGGAACTCGACCGGCTGGTCGCCGGGGGCCTCGGCCACGATCTCCGCCTGGGCCTGCTCGAAGACCCGGATGAACTCGCGGCCGATGATCTTCCGCTTCTCCTCGGGGTCGGAGACCCCGGCGAGCGCGGCCAGGAACCGCTCCTGGGCGTCGACGACCTTCAGCTGCACACCGGTCGCGGCGACGAAGTCCTTCTCGACCTGCTCGGTCTCGTCCTTGCGCATCAGGCCGTGGTCGACGTAGACGCAGGTCAGCTGCGAGCCAATGGCCTTCTGCACGAGGGCGGCGGCGACGGCGGAGTCCACGCCGCCGGAGAGACCGCAGATGGCGCGCCTGGTGCCGACCTGCTCGCGGATCGCGGCGACCTGCTCGTCGATGACGTTGCCGGTCGTCCAGTCCGGCTTGAGGCCGGCGCCGCGGTAGAGGAAGTGCTCCAGGACCTGCTGGCCGTGCGTGGAGTGCATCACCTCGGGGTGGTACTGCACGCCGTACAGCTTCTTCTCGTCGTCCTCGAAGGCGGCGACCGGCACGACGTCCGTGGACGCGGTGACCGTGAAGCCCTCGGGCGCCGCGCTGCACGCGTCGCCGTGCGACATCCACACGGACTGCTCGGCGGGGGTGCCCTCGAAGAGGGTGGAGCCGACCTTGGAGACGGCCAGCGGCGTACGTCCGTACTCACGCGCGCCGGTGTTGTCGACCGTGCCGCCGAGGGTCGTCGCCATCAGCTGGAAGCCGTAGCACATGCCGAAGACGGGGACGCCGGCCTCGAAGAGCTCGCGGTCGACGGTGGGGGCCTGCTCCGCGTACACCGACGAGGGGCCGCCGGAAAGGATTATCGCGGCGGGCTTCTTGGCGAGCATCTCGGAGACGGGCATCGTGCTCGGCACGATCTCGCTGTAGACCCGGGCCTCACGGACGCGACGGGCGATGAGCTGGGCGTACTGCGCTCCGAAGTCGACGACCAGAACGGTGTCGGGAGCGGCGGCAGCGTGGGGCGCTGATGGCACGGCGGCGGCCTTCCGGCGTTGAGCGTTGAGCGAGAGGCTCAGTGCGTGTGCAGGGGGTCTGTTTTGTCAATTCTACCGGGCCCGGCGGTGCCTCCCTCGTCACATCCGACGGACCCGCGCCGACGACCTGAACCGACGACCGAACCAAGGGGTGCGGGCCGGACGGGCGTCTCAGCATCCGGGCCGTCCCCGGAAGGTGATTGACCCGGCACGCGCGCGTGGGGGCATACTGGCCCCGTGACCAAGCACCTCAGCTTCCTCTTTACCTATGGCAACCGGCCCGCCGGCTGCCATGGTCGAGCTGCTTGATCCACTGACAAGCGACTTTCCAGGCGCCCCGGGCCGACAAGGCCCGGGGCGTTCTGTCATTTCCGGGTCGTGTCGCCCCGGGGCAGAGATCAAGGAGCCCCTCATGACCGCCACCGCCACCGCCACCGAGAAGACCGGCGCCCGCACTTCCGAGGCCGCCGGTGTGATCGAGAACGCCCGCGAGCGGATCGACACGCTCGACGACCGCATCATCGGTCTCGTCCAGGAACGGATGGCCGTCTCGGCCGTGATCCAGGAAGCGCGCATCACCTCGGGCGGGCGCCGCGTGAATCTCTCCCGCGAGATGGAGGTCCTCGGCCACTACAGGGACGCGCTCGGCAAGCCCGGTACGACGCTCGCGATGACGCTCCTGGAGCTGTGCCGGGGCCGTATCTGAGTTCGGACCGCTTCTCACCCGTACGGCGCGTGACCGGTTCCCGGCGGGCTTCGTTGGTCCCGATGTCCGTGCCAGCCAGGGGCGGGCCCGTTAGAACCACGCGTGGCTCCGTTGGAGCGATGAGGCGTATGGAACGTGTCGTACGCCGTGGGACCTCGCTTCAGCGATGTGACCGGACGGCAGGGGACAGCAGCCCGGTCACCCAAGAGAACGGTCGGCTCCGGGGACGCCCGGGGTCGGCCGGCCTCCGTCCCGGCCGCTCCGTCCCGGCCGCTCCGTCCCGGTCGCCTTCGTCCCGGTCGCCTCAGTCCCGATCCCTCGCCGCTTTCCCGTATAGATGTGGTCGAAACGGTTGCGCCCGCGACAACCCATCGAGCACGATGCCTTGGAGGGCGGACCCCCGGTCCCTCGTCCGCCACCGCACTGCCATTGGTCGATACCACGCGAGCGCCCCCCCGTGCGCCGGGTCGGCCACCGGCGCCCCGAGCCAAGCGGCGCACTCCCCCCGGGCGCCGCCCGAGGCACCGACGCCGCCCTGACGTCGGTGCCGACAGCCAAGGGCCCCGCGGATCCGTCCCGCGGGGCCCTTCGCTCTGGCCTTCTGACCTTCTGGACCTTCCGGCCTTCCGGCCTTCCGGCCTTCCGGCCTAGAGCTTCTCGAGCTTGGCGACCTGCGCGTCGACGACCTTGGCCGGCACGCCGAACTTCTTCGGCTGGAGCAGATTGATCGAGTAGAAGGCCGCGAGCGTCGGACCGCTGCGCACGACCGTGAAGCTCATCGGCGTCTTCTGGCCCTCGATGAGGCCCACGACCTTGTACGAGACGGCCTCGTCGCCCACCTTCGGGGCGGTCAGGGCCGCGACGTCGCGGTACTTGGAGTCGGCGTGCTCGTAGGCCTCGCACTTCTCCGTGGCCGTGCGGAGGCCGTCCATGACCTTCTCCGCGTCGGCCTGCTCGTGGGCGAGCAGCGCGAGCGTGATGACCGTGGCGTCCAGCTCGTCGGGGCCGGTCATGGTGCGGCCGGTACGGGCCTTCGACGCCGGGTCGGTGGCGAACATGAACATGTTCGCGAGCGGCTGGCACTCGGCCGGGTCGGCGGGCACGGTCTGCGCGGGCATGTCCGCGGCGGACAGCTTCTCGATCTTGTAGCCCTTGAGGTCACCCTTGGCGAGCACCGCCTTCTCCAGGTCGGCGGAGGACAGGGCGCTCGACTTGTCGCCGGCCGGCTTCGAGTCCTTGGAGCCCTTCGCGTCCTCCGCGCCCTTCGGGTCCTTGGAGCCCTTCGGGTCCTTCGAGTCCCCGGCACCCTGCGTGGACTTGGCCGGTTCCGACGGCTTCTTGCCGTCGTCGTCGCTGCCGCACGCTGCGGTCAGGCCCAGCGCGACCGTGACGGACGCGGCCACGACGGCCCGAGACACAGATGACTTCACGTTTCCTACCTTCAGTTCGCACGGTGCGGGCGACGGGCCCGCGCCGAGGCGAAATGAAAGCGGCAAACTCGCCAACTTTGCCAGCGATTTACGTAACGATCGGAAACCGCCGAAAAGGTTGTACGGGGCGTCTGTGAATTAGAGTGAATCAGAGCTTCCCGAGCTGTGCCTCGACGATCGCGGGCGCCACCTTCGGGTCGTCGTCCGCCTTGGGCGTCCCGATGCCTCCCATGCCGTCCCGCTCGGCCTCCCGGTCGTCCTGGACGCCCTGGGGGTCGTACATGTTCGACGCGTCGAAGACCATGACCGTGCCGCCCTCGCGTACGACCGTGATCTGCTCCCGCGTCACGTACCCGCCCTTGCGGTGGGCCAGCTTGTACGAGATCGCCTCGTCGCCCTTGTCCGGCGCGGGCAGCGAGCTGACGCCGAGGTAGCGCCGGTCGTCGACGCGGAAGGTGGCGCACTTCTTCGACTTCGACGCCGCGCGCAGATCGGCCATGGCGCGCTCGGCGTCGGCCTCGGCGTAGGCGGACAGGTCGACGCCGGTCGTCGTGAGGTTCTTGTCGCCGGAGCCGGTCAGGAATCGGCTGACGCGGGCCTTCGGCTTTGACGAGGCGCCGGCGCCAACGTCGGTGCCGACGCCGGTGCCGGGGCCGGCGCCAACGTCGGTGCCGGCGCCGAGCAGGGCTGCGAGCGGGGCGCACTCGGCGGGCGACGCCCTCTCGGCGGCGGGGACGGGCGCCGTGGCCCCGGCAGCATCCACGTCCTCCGGCTTCTCGACCTTGTAGCCCTTGACGTCACCCGTGGCGAGGGCCGCCTTCTCCAGCCTGGCGGCCACGCCGGAGCCGCCGCCCTTCGTGGGTCCCGCACTCGACTCGGCCGAATTCTTGCCGTCGCCGCCGCTTCCACCGCTTCCACCGCTCCCGCCGCTTCCGCCACAGGCCGCGGTCGCCCCGAGGGCGGCCACGACCGAAACGGCCACCACGGCCCGCGACACGGCTGACTTCACGATCTCTGCCCCCACCTGTTGCACTCACTTGCGCCTCGCGGTGCGGAGTGTCACGTAGCCACTCGCACCACTTCTACGACGGCAGAAGATCACTTACGGTTCCACCGCGCCGGGCTGCGGCGGGCCGCGGTGGCCCCCGCGCTCACCAGCCCCAGATCCAGAACCGCAACGGGCTGAGCACGGCGATCGCCAGGGCCATGCAGCCGAACACGATCACCACGCTCCACACCCGGCGGCGGCGCTCCGAACGCTCGTCACGGCGCGAACCCGTGGGCGCCGAGCGCCAGTCGTCGGGCCGCCACCGCACGGGTTCGGCATCGCGCTTGCGGCGCCTGCGGCGCAACCTCCCGTCCCGCCCCGCCTGTTGGCGCGCCGCCTCCTCGTCGAGGCGTCGCAGCCTTTCAGCCACCATGCGGGCCCGCGCGGACGGCTCCTTCGGCGCCGACGAGCGGATGTCACGCTCGCTGTCCTTCTCGAACCTCTCCCACACCTCGTCGGGTATGGCCAACGCTCTCTCCTCCCCCTGTGTCCCCATGTCCCCATCACCCCCTTGGGCGGGGGCAGTTCTATGTCACCCCGTCATGGCGGCACAAGCGGTGTGAGTCACGCCACATAAGAAATCTGTGAAAGCGAACGCAACCATTCACAGGGGTCGCAGGTCATGCATGCAGTAACAACGGCCACAGCCGCGGCTCCACCGCGGAGGCCTTCCATTTCCGCGCTGCCGACCGGGTGGCGCGCCGGACTTTATGAGGTCTTCATGAAGCTTCGCCGTGCCATGGCAGCAGCGGCGGCTACGGCCGTCATAGCCCCGATGGCGCTCCTGTCGGCGCCGGCCGCGTTCGCGACCGAGGGCGCCGCCCCGGCGCCGGGCGCACCGACCGCGACCCCCACGCCCACCGACTCGGCGACCAAGACGTCCAAGCCGAAGCCGACGCCGGGCCCGAAGCTCACGCCGGGCCGGACGCCCGCCATACCGAAGCCCTCGGCCGACAAGCCGACGAAGCCGACGAAACCGGAAGAGACGGAAGGGTCTGACGAGGCCGCCGCGGAGGACGAGGACGGGAAGAAGCCGGCCGACTGCCCGGTCGACGACAGCGGCGTGGACCGCGACTCCGTACTGGAGATCGAGCTGTCCGGCCTGCCCAGCAAGATCACCCCGGGCAGCGGCTGGCACCAGTTCAAGCTGACGGCCACCAACCCCACCGACGAGGCGCTCGGCGAGGTCAGATGGATCACGGCCGTGGACAACGACTCCAAGGGCGACGACGAGAAGAACCAGCTGAGCAACTACGCCAACCTCCAGTACCTCGACCCCGAGACCGAGACCTGGGAGTCGATCAACGATGACGAGACCGGTGGCCTCGCCTTCGACGTCATCGATCTCGGCGCCGAGGAGAAGGCCGACATCAAGCTGCGGCTCGACATCGGTGCCAAGGCCCCGCTCGGTAAGGGCTACGCGACCGGCGTCGGCGAGTACGTCGACTCCGAACTGGACTGCACGCACACCTCGTTCATGGACCACCCGCTGACGATCCGCAAGCCCGGCGACCAGGGCGAGCACCCGGGCACTCCGAAGCCGAAGCCGACCCTGACGGCGACCGCGAAGCCCAGCGCGACGCCGACCGCGACGCCGACCGCCGCCCCGGCGCCGCAGGGCACCGCCGACGATCTCCCGACCGACAGCCTCGCCGAGACCGGCTCCAGCTCGGCGCTGCCGGCCATCGGCCTCGTCGGAGGTGCCGCCGTGGTCGTCGGTGCGGGCGCGGTCTTCGTCGTACGTCGCCGCAAGGCCGACTCCGCCGTGTAACGCGGCACCCAAGCACGCGGAAGGACCTGCGCTCGGAGGGGGGCGCAGGTCCTTACGTGTATCAAGTCCCTGCCCCTCCCCTGGACTACTTCTTGGGCGGCACCGCCGGCATCCCCAGGAACGGCAGGTTCAGCGCGCCGAAGGCGTCCGCCGGTACCGCCGGGGTCTTGGGCGCCACAGCCGCGATCCGCACATACCGCTCACCTTGGGCCGGGCGCGGGTCCTCGCCGCCCTTGTTGGGCCAGAACGACATCGCCCGCTCGGCCTGCGCGGTGATCGTCAGGGACGGGTTCACGCCGAGGTTCGCGGAGACCGCGGCCCCGTCGACCACCGAGATGCCCGGGTGGCCGTAGAGCCGGTGGTAGGGGTCGATGACGCCGGTGTCGCGCGAGTCGCCGATGGGGCAGCCGCCGAGGAAGTGGGCGGTCAGCGGGGTGCCCATCAGCTCGCCGATGTTCGAGCCCGGGAAACCGTTGATCTCCTGGGCGAGGAGGGTCGCCGCACGCGTGGCCTCCGGTATCTGGTCGGGGTTGGGCGCGCCGTGCCCCTGCCGTGCGGTGAGGAGGCCCTTTCCGAGGCCCTTCTCCTTGCGGTACGTGGTCAGGGAGTTGTCGAGCGACTGCATGACCAGGCCGATGATGGTCCGCTCCGACCAGCGACGGTTGGAGAGCGAACGGACCAGGAGCGAGGGGTGGCGGGCGACGTGGCCGAGCCAGCCGGCGACCCGCGCCTTGCCGCCCTTCACGCTGTACGGGACCTGGAGCACGGTCAGGCTGCCCATGGCGTTGGACTTCTTGCCGTAGCGGACGGGCTCGATGTGCGTGTTGCCGTTCGGGTGGATCGAGGAGGTGATGGCGACGCCCTTGGTGAAGTCGACCCGCTCCGCGCCGTGCCGCTTGCGGTAGCGGCGGTCGGTGGTCTGGGCGCCCACCAGCGCCTCGGAGTTGGTGCGGGTCAGCGTGCCGAGGCGCGGGGAGATGCGCGGGAGCAGACCATTGTCCTTCATGCGGTGCAGAAGCGTCTGCGTGCCGTACGTACCGGCGGCGACGACGACTCGGCGCGCCTTGAACGTACGTCCCTTGCCCTTGCGCTTGTCATCGGTGGGCAGCGTGGCCACGGCGTATCCGCCCCGCGAGTCCTCGGTGACGGCGACGACCGACGTCATCGGGTGGATGACCGCACCGGCCTTCTCCGCCAGGTAGAGGTAGTTCTCGTTGAGGGTGTTCTTCGCGCCGTGCCGGCAGCCGGTCATGCACTCGCCGCACTCGGTGCAGGCCCTGCGGGACGGGCCCGCGCCGCCGAAGTAGGGGTCGGGAACTTCCGCGCCGGGACGGGACGTTGAACAACCGTCCGCGTCCTTCTCGTCGCCGAAGAAGACGCCGACGGGCGCCATGTGGAAGCTGTCCCCGACCCCCATCGCCTGGGCGGTGGCCTTCAGATGGACGTCCGAGGGCGTCGTCGTCGGATTGAGCCGCACGCCGAGCATGCGCTTGGCCTGCTCGTAGTAGGGGCTCAGCTCGTCCTGCCAGTCCGTGATGTCCTTCCACTGCGGGTCCTCGAAGAACGGGGCGGGCGGTACGTAGAGCGTGTTGGCGTAGTTCAGGGAGCCGCCGCCGACCCCGGCGCCCGCGAGGACCATCACGTTGCCGAGCAGATGGATGCGCTGGATGCCGAAGAGGCCGAGGGCCGGGGCCCAGAGGTAGTTCTTCAGGTCCCAGGAGTTCTTGGGCAGCGTCGCGCGCGTGAAGCGGCGCCCGGCTTCGAGTACGCCGACGCGGTACCCCTTCTCCGTCAGACGCAGCGCGGACACCGCGCCCCCGAAGCCACTGCCTACGACGATGACGTCATAGTCGTACGCGTCCTCGGCGGCCACCGCGTCCACCGCCTCCCGGTTCCGGACAGAGCTCTCCTGTGACATTGACTCTCCTCGTTGAGAACTGACGCGGGCGTCAGGCTTCGGCTAGCTCAGGCGAAGCGCCTTCATGACCTTCAGGCTCGTGCTCATGAACGCCGCGTACTTCTCGTCGTCCAGGCCGAAGGAGGGCGCCAGCGGCATGAGCCGCTGCTGGGCGACGGTCTGCGCCTCGGTGTACTTGAGGATGCCCTCGGAGCCGTGCCGACGGCCGAGGCCCGAGTCCTTCATGCCGCCCATCGGGGACTGCACGCTGCCGTAGGCGGGCGCGTAGCCCTCGTTGACGTTGACGGTGCCGGTGCGCAGGCGGGCGGCGACCTTGCGGCCTCGGCTGCCGTCCTTCGTCCAGACCGAGGAGTTCAGGCCGTACGACGTGGAGTTGGCTAGCTCGATCGCCTCGTTCTCGTCCGTGAAGCGGTAGAGGGAGACGACCGGGCCGAAGGTCTCCTCCGTGCAGACGGCCATCGGGGCCTCGACGCCGTCCAGGATGGTCGGCTCGTAGAAGTAGGGGCCGATGTCCGGGCGCGCGACGCCGCCCGCGACGAGCGTGGCGCCCTTGGCGACGGCCTCCTCGACGTGCCGGGTCACGGTCTCCAGCTGCCGCTCGCCGACCAGCGAGCCCATGTCGGCGCCGTACGCGAGGGACGTGCCGAGCCGGATCGCCTTCGTCCGCTCGGCGAAGCGCTCCACGAACCGGTCGGCGATCGACTCGTGGACGTACAGACGCTCGATGGCGATGCACAGCTGGCCCGCGGAGGAGAAGCAGGCGCGCACCGCGCCGGCCGCGGCCTTGTCGACGTCGGCGTCGTGCAGGACCAACATGGCGTTCTTGCCGCCGAGTTCGAGCGAGACGCCGACAAGGCGGGCTGCGGCGCCCTGCGCGACCTCGCGGCCCGTGCGCGTGGAGCCGGTGAAGGAGACGTAGTCGGCGTGCTTGACGATCTCGGGGCCGATGACCGGGCCTTCGCCGAGGACGACCTGGAAGACCTCCGACGGCAGGCCCGCCTCGATGATCAGGTCACGGGCCCACAGGGCGGTGAGGCAGGTCTCCGTGTCGGGCTTCATCACGAGCGCGTTGCCCGCGACGAGGGCGGGGAGCGCGTCGCCGATGGAGAGTTCGAGAGGGTAGTTCCAGGGGGCGATCTGCCCGACGACCCCGCGCGGCTGGCGGTTCTCGGTGACCTTGGTGAGGGTCGGGACGACGCCGGTGTGCCGCTTGGGGCTCAGATACGAGGGGGCTTTGCGGCCGTAGTGGCGGGCGGCGACCGCGACGGCCTGGATCTCCTCGTGCGCGTGGAGGCGGGCCTTGCCGGTCTCCAGCTGGATCAGGTCGAGCACCTCGGCCTGGCGCTGGAGCACCAGGTCGTGGAAGCGGAGCAGCACGGCGGCGCGCTGCCTCACCGGGGTCCTGGCCCAGGCGATCTGGGCGGTGCGGGCCCGCTGGAAGGCGGTGACCACGTCCTCGGGGGTGGACTCGGGCAGGTCGGCCAGCTTCTCGCCGGTGAGCGGCGTGTGGTTGGCCGTGCGCCCGGAACCTATGACGTCACGCGTGAGCTGGGCTATCAGCTCGGGCGTGACCACGTCGGCGGCGGTGCGCGCGCCTTCGGGGGCCGGGGCGGTCGGGTTCGTTCCGAGGGGCGCTGCGGTGGCCTGCGAGTCCGTCATGCTCGTGAGAGTAGGCCCACGTCAGGGTTTTGGGTACCCATCGGTAATGGGCCTTCACGGGTCACTCACACCGCGCCAGTGATTGCTGGCGGCAAAGCCGCTGATCAGGGCGTTGTCACAGGATGCGCCCCTCGAAAGAGAGAGGAAATACATTTTCGGAGCTTGTCGGGCTCCATACTTCAGAGCTTGTCGGGCTCCATACTTCAGAGCTTGTCGAGTTCCAGCTCGGCGATGGCCCTCCCGGCGACCTCGCGGCCCCGCTCGGTGAAGTCGCCCTTGCCGGGGTAGTCGATCCACAGCCGGTACATGTCCCCGGACTTGGTCCGGTAGTAGAAGATCTTGGCTTCGTGCGGCAGCTCGGTCTGCGAGTCGGTGTACGTGACCGTGTTCTCGGCGGAGGCCCGCTCCTCGTACGTGGTCTCCTTCGTCTTCCCGTCCGGGGCGGGCTCGCTGTCCATATTGCTGAACGACGTCTCGCCGCTCTCCTTGAACTTCTCCATGTCGGCGTACGCCTGGGCCGCCGAGGTCCCCGCGATGTCCTGGGAGGTGTCCTTCTTCTCGGCGAGGTCGAGCGTGATGAAGATGGCGCCGCTGGGGTCGGTGTACCTGATCCAGCTCTTGTCCGTGTCGGTGTCCTGCGGCTTGCTCTCCACGTACTGCTCCGGCGCGGAGACGGTGGCGGCGACCGCTGCCGCCTTGTGCCTCTTCCAGCTCTCCGTGTCCGACGAACCTCCGAAGGGGTTCACGGCCACCAGCACGCCCGCCACCACGGCCGCCGCGACCACCCCCGCGATGACCGCGAGGGCCTTGCGGCTCAGGAAGACACCCTTGCCGTCGCGACCGCCGCTGCCACCGCCCGCGACCGTGACCACCTGCGTCGGCGCGGGCTGCGGAGGCCTGGCCGCCTCCTCCAGGAGGGCGCGGACCCGCGCGGCGTTCGGGCGCTGCGCCGGGTCCTTGGCCAACAGGCCGTTGATGGCCTCGGCGAGCGGGCCGGAGGCGGAGGCCGGCGCGGCGGGCGCGGCGTTGAGGACGGACTGGAGCGTCGCCGGGGTGTTGTTGCGGCGGAACGGCGAGACGCCCTCCGTCGCGGCGTACAGCACGACGCCCAGCGACCAGAGGTCGGACGCGGGGCCGGGGCGCTGGCCCAACACCCGCTCCGGTGCGATAAATTCGGGCGAGCCGACGAAGCCGCCGGTGTCGGTCAGGTTGGTCTCGCCCTCGATCTGGGCGATGCCGAAGTCGGTGAGGATGACCCGGTCGTGCCTGCCGAGCATGACGTTGTCGGGCTTCACGTCACGGTGCAGGATGCCCGCCTGGTGCGCGGCGTCCAGGGCGTTCAGGACGTCGAGGCCGATCCGGGCGGCTTCCCGGGCGCCGAGCGTGCCCTCCTGGAGCGCGGCTCCGAGCGAGCGGCCCTGGACCAGCTCCATGATGATCCACGGCTGCCCGTCCTCGACCGCCACGTCATGGACGTTGACCACGGCGGGGTGGTCGAGGCGGGCCGCGGCGCGCGCCTCGCGGCGCATCCGCTCGAAGGCGTTGGCGCGCTCGCGCTCGGGCAGGTGGTCGGGGAGGCGCGGCTCCTTCACGGCGACCTCGCGGTCCACCGTCTCGTCCTTGGCGCGCCACACCGTGCCCATGCCGCCGTGGCCGAGCTTGGTGAGCAGCCGGTAGCGGCCCGCGATCAGCCGGCCGGCGCCGGGCTCTGCTTCGACCGCGGCCTCGGACGGCTGGTTCGGGACGATGTGGGCGGGTTGCGCGTACGGGTTGCCGGGGTGCGCCCCGCCGTTGGGCCCGGACCGGCCGGGGACGCCGGGCTGTTGCGGCTGTTGCGGCGGTTGCAGGCCGTAGCTGGTGGGCTCGTACGGGCCGTATGAGGTGCCCCCGTCATTACTCATGCCCCCATGACTACCGTGCGGGGCACCTCGGATTCCAGCCAGGCCCCCTACTTGTGACCGGGGTGATGCACGCGGCGGGACGTGACCGGCGTACGGGAACGAGGAGCCCACGCCAACAAGCAGCCCGCGCCAAACGAGGGAGAGCCTCCGCTCAACGGCGTACGAACGTGTCGACCGCCGTGTCGAAGTACTTCCGCGTCTCCTCCGCCTCCTCGGCGGGCCCGGAGACCCACACGTCGTACATTTTGCCGCCCTCCTCCCAGCACAGGTCGTACGTGTGCCGCTCGCCCCGCGGCTTGCCCGGACCGTCCCAGGTGAACTCCCATAAGGCGGCGGGCCGGCCGTTGCGCGTGGTCTCGCTGACCTCGCCGTTGCGGTAACCGGGGTTGCTCCGCGGCCCCTCGGCGTGGGCGCGGCGCTGCGCGGCGAGCGGACCGCCCGGCTCCGGGTCCGCCTTCTTGATGCCGATGCGGTAGGTGCCGCTCGGCGAGACGTAGAAGACGCGGGGCCCTTCGGTCGTCCGCTCGAAGCTCTTCGGTACGGCGACCGTGAAGCCCTCGGGGTCCTTGGCCAGGCGGTAGCCGTCGGGCGGTTGGGGCGTGGACGGCCTGGGCGCGGACGGCTCGGGCGTACTGGGTTCGGGCCTGGTCGGCTTGGACGGTTCGGGCGTACGGGTGCCCTGAGTGACCGTCACCGTGGGCGTGGGGCGGCTGACGGTGGTGGAGGGCGTGACCGAGTTCGTCGGCGTACCGCCGTCCCCGTCCCGGCCGAGCAGCAGCGCGGTGGCCGAGACCCCGGCCCCCACCACGGCCGCCGCGAGCGCCGCGGCGATCAGCACGACGCGGCCGTGGCGGCCGCGCGGCCCGGCGGGCTCGGCGGCGCCGGGGCCCGGTCTGCCGTTCCCCGGTTTCCCCGGCAGCGTAGGCATGCGCCCCGTGTCGACGTACGCCTGGAGCAGCCGCTGCGCCCCCGCCGCGTCCAGGCGCCACCCCGGGTCACGCTCCAGGAGGCCGAGGACGACCGGGAGGAGCGGCGCCGCGCTGTCCGGCGGGCGTATCTCCTCGTAGACGACGGCGTGCAGGACGCCGCCGATGGAATCCCTGCGGAAGGGCGACTCGCCGGCCAGCGCGGTGACGAGCAGCGCGCCGAGCGACCACAGGTCGGACTCGGGCCCGGTCCGCTCCCCCGCGATGCGCTCGGGCGCGGTGTACTCCGGCGAGCCCACGAACGAACCCACCTCCGTGAGCGTCGTCGCGCCGGTGACCTGCGCGATCCCGAAGTCGGTGAGGACGACGCGGCCGGTGGCCCGCTCCACGAGTACGTTGGCGGGCTTGAGGTCACGGTGCAGGACGCCGGCCTCGTGGGCGGTGCTCAGGGCGCCGAGCAGGTCGATGCCCATGCGCGCGACGGCGTCCGCGTCGAGCGGGCCCTGCCGCGCGATCCGCCCCGCCAGCGAGCCGCCCTCGATCAGCTCCATGACGATGTACGGCTGTTCGTTCTCCACGACGACGTCATGGACGACGACGATGTGCGGATGCCGCAGCTGCGCCACCGCCCGCGCCTCGCGCAGGGTCCGCTCGCGCGCCTGCGTGGCCTCGGTGTCGGAGAGCGTCTCGTCCCGCTCCAGCTCCTTGACGGCGACCCCGCGCCCGAGAAGCAGGTCGGTGGCGCGCCACACGACCCCCATGCCGCCCCGGCCGAGCCGCGCCTCCAGGCGGTAACGTCCCGCGATCACACGGGCGCCGCCCCCACCTGCGTGGTCTCCCAGGCTCCCCATGCGGCCATCATGCCCCACACGTGTGCGAACGGAATGGGTCTCACCGAGCGGCGGGCGGGTTCCGGCCGCCGCCCTCGTGCGCGCCGGGGGCGCACCAGCCGTCCCACGGGCGGGCGTGAGCGCTCAGCCCTCCCGCCACCCCCGGAGCATCGCGTCGAACTGCTCCCGGGTGGTGGCCCAGTTGCCGGCGGGGGCCGACATGTAGATGGAGTACTCGACGCCGTCGCGGCTGAGATACGTCTGTTCGATGGCCCGGCGCGGGCCTGCGGTGGTGTCGTTCGCCCCCGCCGTCCAGCTGAACTCCCACAGGGCGCCCTGCTGGTCGCGGAACGTGTTGGAGTTGAGGTGCAGCCGCCGATAGCCGGGGAGCTTGGGCCGCAGGGTCTTCTCCAGGGAAAGCTGATGCGCGTACGCCGTCTCGTACTGCGGGTTCTTGTCGACGCCTATGCGCAGGAAGCGGCGTCCGCCGTCGGGTGTGTAGTCGACCTGGTTGCCATCCACCTCGCGCTTCCAGCCTTTGGGCAGCCTGAGGCTGAAGCCGCTCGGGTCGTGCACGCGCCGCCAGTCCTCGGGGATGCCGCCCACGGCCTCGCCGGGGCCGCTGTCGGCGCCGGGGGGCTGCGCCTGGCTGTCACTGTCGCCCTGCCCGCCGCCGCCCGTGAAGTGCAGGAAGCCGAAGACTCCACCGCCGCCGAGCAGCGCGGCCACGACGGCGAGGGCGGCGACGGCGGGCCAGCGACGCCGCAGCCCCGACGGGGAGGACGGGGAGGAGGGGGAGGAGCGGGGCAGAGGCGCCGGTGCGGACGCGGACCCGTGGACGGCCGTGGCGGAGGAGCCCGCGCCGGGACTGCCGGACACGCCGGCGCCGGACATCCCAGCGCCGGATGACGCCGCAGCGCCGGACAGCCCCTCGACCACCGTGGCGGAACCGGTGTCGGGCCGCCGCCCCGTGGCGTGCGCCTGGGTCGGCACGTACGCCTGCGCCCCGCTCGGCCGCCGCCCCTCCGCGGCCTCGGCGAGCATCAGCTCGGCCTCCTCGCCGGTGGGCCTGGCCGCCGGGTCCTTGCGCAGGAGGGCGCTGATGACGGGCGCGAGAACGCCCGCGTGCACGGGCGGCGCGGGCTCCTCCGTGACCACGGCCTGCATCGTGCCGATCGGCGACGTACGCCGGAACGGGGAGTTCCCCTCGACCGCCGTGTACAGCGTGGCGCCGAGCGCCCACAGGTCGGACGCCGGGCCGGGGTTGGAGCCGCTGACCCGCTCGGGCGCCAAGTAGTCGACGGACCCGACCACTTCCCCGGTCCGCGTGATCGTCGAGTCCCCCTCGATCGCCGCGATCCCGAAGTCGGTGAGCAGAATCCGCCCGTCATCGGAGAGGAGTACGTTGCCGGGCTTGACGTCACGGTGCAGTACCCCGGCGGCGTGCGCGGCGCGCAGGGCCTTGAGGGTCCACAGGCCGATGCGTGCGGCCTCGACGGACTCGACCCGGCCCCGCTCCTTGACGGCGTCCGCCAGCGAGCAGCCCTCGACCAGTTCCATCACGATCCAGGGCCGGTCGTCGTACTGCAGGACGTCATGGACGGTGACGACGGCGGGGTGGTTGATGCGGGCGGCGGCCCGCGCCTCCGTCTGCGTACGCGCGAAGAGGACCGCGCGGTCGGCCTCCTGCGCGAACTGCGCGGCCGTCAGTTCCTTGACGGCGACGGTACGGTGCAGCACCTCGTCCTGGGCGCGCCACACGCGTCCCATGCCGCCGCGGCCGATGGACTCCCCGAGTCGGTAGCGGCCCGCGAGGAGCAGGCCCTGGCTCTGATTCACGTTCCCCCGCAATGGTCTTGACAGGGCCAGGTTAGGGAGGGGGAGCACGCGGGGAACCACAGGGGGGCCATGGAGACCCCAATGTGACGCTAGCCGACGGTCTGGTACGTCTTCGACGCCTGTTCGTAGAGCCGCGACACCTCGTCCCGCTCGGCCTCCGGGCCCCGCACCTGCACCACGTGGTACTTGCCGTCCACGACCATCACGAGATTGCGTACGTAGACCTCGCGGCCCTGCGCGTCCTGCCAGGTGAACTGCCCCTCGGCCATGGTCCGCCCCCCGACGTCGATGCGCCGCATACCGCTGGACGTCGCCCAGGAGGAGTCGCGGAACGGCTGCAGCTCGCGCTCGTGCTCGCGCTGGTACTTCATGGGGTCCCTGCCATAGCTGTCCGTGGTGTCGCGGCCCGGCACCACGAGCAGTTCGAAGCCGCCGTGGGTGTAACGGACCTGGCCCCGGCCGTTCTTGGGCTGCCGGTCCCAGCCGCTCGCGACGGCGACGCGGAACCCCTCCGCGTCCTTGCGCAGGGCGAAGCCTTGCGGCAGCTCGGGCACGGTCGTCTGGGGCTCCTGCGAACCGGGGCCCGTAGTGGACTTGCCCTTGTCGCCCTCGCCCGGCTTGTCCCTGCCCGGCTTGTCCTTCTCCGGTCCGTCCTTGTCGTCCGCGTCCCCGGGGTTCTGCTCGTGGGTGGGCCCCGCGCTCGCCTCGCCCGCGGTGCCGGCACGGTCACCCGACGCCCCGTCGTCGGACTTGGGCATGAAGAACATGGCGTACGCGACCGCCGCGACGAGCCCGACGAGGATCGCGAGGAGCAGCAGCCGCCCGAGCGATCGGGGGCGCGCCGGACCCCGGGCCTGCGGCACGCGGTTCGAACCGGCCTCGCGGAGCGATGCGGTCTCGCGCAGCCGTGCGGGCCCGCCGAGGTGCGCGGCCTCGCGTGGTGGCGGGGCCTCGCGCGGACGCTGCGGTTCACGGGGGGCGCGCGCGGGCCCGGCGCCCCGCACGTCCCTGCCCCTCCCCCGCTTGTGCCGGCCGTGGCCATGGCCGCCCGTGGTGGCGGGCGCGGCCGCTCGGCGCTTGCGCACGACTTCGCCGCGACGGCGTACGACGGGCAGTCGTCCGGCGTCGTACGGCGGCAGCGGCACGACGTGCGCTCCGGCCTCCGGCTCCGGCGCGGACCGCACCAAGGAACGCAGCCAGCCGCTCAGCTCCTCGAAGTCGAGCCGGTCGGTGGGGTCCTGGCGCAGCAAGGACTCGACCACGGGCCGCAAGGGGCCGCACTCCTCGGCGAAGGCGGGCGGCTCGGCGCACACCAGCTGCACCAGCTCGGCGGTGCTGTCCTCGGGGTAGGGCGCGTGCCCCTGGACGGCGCGGAAGAGCAGCGCTCCCAGGGCCCACAGGTCGGTGGCGGGGCCGATGGGCGCGGCGAGCTGCCAGTTCTCGTGCACGGGCCCGGCCTGCTCGGGCGCCCACCGTTCGGTGACGGCCCCCACGACCACCATGCGCGCGTGCCGGGCCCGCTCGGCGGCCAGAGCGGTGGCGGGGCCACGCGGGGTGCCCGATTCCCCATCGGGGACGCCCCACTCCCCGTGTTCCCGGTGTGCCCGGCGCTCAGCGTGCGCGCCTGCGTCGGGGCGCTGCCCTGGGGGTTCGGCTTGGGGTTCGGCTTGGACATCGGCTTGGACATCGGCTTGAGGAGCGCTTCTGGCGCGGGGCACGGACTCAGCGCGGGACGCGTTCGGACTCCGGCTGCCGCTGCCCGCGCCGCCGCCTCGCGGTACCGCCCCATGCCAAGACCTCGTGCCGCCGACTCCGTACGGGTCCGAGATCCGCCCGGCCGTCCCCGACTCCCTGTCGCCGCCCTCGCTGCTGTCGCCGCCCTCGCTGCCGCGAGGCCCCGGCACCCCGGAAGGCTGCTCGTCGACCCGAGCGGCGGCCCGCGCCGCCCCCGCCCGATACGCCGCGACGGACCCACCCCGGGCAGCCCCAGCGAACCCCCCGGCCGCAGCGCCCTGTTCGTACGACTCGTACGACTCGTACGACTCAGGGGCAGGCTCAAGCGGCACATCCCCGGCCTCGTACGCGGCCACATTGCCGACCGACCCCGCCGAACCGGCCGCCTCCCCCGCCTCCACGGGCCGGGTGTCGTACCCGCACAGCGCCTCCTCGGCCGCCCCGGCCGCGAGCCCCGTCAGCATTACGCGGCCGTCGTCGCAGATCAGGACCGTGCGCGCGGTGATGTTCCGATGCACCCAGCCATGCGCGTGCAGCACGCGCAGCGCCGCCAGGACGTCCGCCGCGACCTCCGCCGCCCGGTAGGGACTCAGCGGCCGGTCCGCGAGGAGCGCCGCCAGCGGCCGCGCCGCCACCAGCTCGCTGACGATCCAGAGGGAACCGCCCTCCGCGAACACGTCGAAGACCTGGTCGAGTCGCGGATGGTCCGGTATCTGCGCGGCGGTCTGCGCCGCCTCCATCGCACGCCGCACCGCCGGATCCGTCGGCCTGCGGGTCGTCCGCGCCGCGGCCCGTCGCACCCCGGCGCCGCCCGCTCCCGCCCGGGGCCGGAAGCCCTCGGGCAGGTCGTCGTCCTCAAGGACCTCCGCCTCGACGATCTCCGGTAACGGGACCTGCCTGACCAGGACTTCCTGTCCGCTGTACGTATCGAAGGCCCGGGATTCGGCGAGTTCGTACTCGTCCGAGGGCGGCAGCGGCAGGCGGTAGCGGTCGGCGAGCACCCGACCCGCATAGTCGTCCACGATGCCTTCCCCGTCCGCCCGGTGGTCAATTCCGTTCGTCTTGTGGCTCGTTGCGGCTGCCTACGGTCCGCAAGCACTCACGATACGTGCCGTGGGCGAACCGCACCCGTCCGTCCGTCCATCCGGACTCACGACTTCGGCTGGAACGTCTTCGTGAAGGTCCGCCACGTGTCCCGCCGCTGATCGCTCTTCCAGTCGTCGGCCTTGGCCGTGTACATCAGTCCGTAGCCGAGCCCGCCGTTGACGACGAAGCCGCGGTCGACGGACCGGTACTTGGTCCCGCCGTCCACGTAGGTGAACTCCCAGTCAGCGGTGTTCCACCCGCGGAAATCGACCTTCTCGATCCGTATCCGGTCGTACTGCGACCGGACCATGTAGTTCTCCTGGTTCTTCCAGTCGCTCACCGGGTTGTCCTTGGGCGTGGTCGTCCAACCGATCAGCAGCTTCTGACCGTCCGGCCCGCTGAAGCGCGCGCCCGCGCTGCCCGTGGTCTGGTACTTCCACCCCTTCGGCAGCCCGATCTTGAAACCCTGATCGTGCTCGTACGTCGACTCGGCGCCGTCCTCCGGCTTCTTGCCGTCGTCCTGGCTCGGGTCGTGCCCCTCGCCCTCGTCCGAGTCGGAGTCCTTGCCCGGGTCCTGGCCCTGACCCTGACCCTGCCCCTGGCTCTGGCCCTGCTCCTGGTCGTCCGCGGAGCCGGCACCCTTGTCCGCGTCCTTGCCGCCCTTGTCCTGGTCGCCGTCACCGGCCGTCGCCCCGCTGGACGCGGCCTTGTCGCCGCCCTTGCTGTCCTTGCCGGAGGCGCCGTCATCCCCGCTCGAGAGCGCGAAGGCGAGCACCGTACCGAGCACCGCGAGTACGGCGACCACGGTCACGATCACCAGCGTCCGGCGCGGCACCACGTCGGTGAGCGACGCCTTGGGCGGCACTCGCGGCGGCACACGTGGCGCCACCCGCGGCGGCGCGCTCGGCGTCGGCGGCACGGCCGCCCCGCTCCCGGGAACGGTTCTGCTCCCGGAGGCGGCACCGGCCCCGGAGCCGGAACCCGACCCCGCGCCCGAGCCCGCCGCCGCACCCGAACCGGCGCCCGCGGCCCCCACGGCCGCCTTACGGACCGACCGCAGCGCCCCCTTCAGCCGATCGGCGGCCTCTTCACCCTTGCGCCCCGCGACGGCTCCGGAAGCGGCGGGCGCACCGGCAGCCGCACCCGTCTTCTTGAGCAGCCTGGCCGGAGTGCTCGGCCTGGCCTTGGCCGCCTTGGCCGCCTTCTTCGGCGCCGGAGGAACCGGAGGCAGCGGCACGACCTTGGTCGCCTCGACCGGTTCCGGCTCCGCCTTGGGCTCCGGCGCGTGGATCACGTCCATCAGCAGCGCCCGCGCCCCGACGTCGTCGAGCCGCTGCTGGGGGTCCTTGGCGAGCAGGCCGTAGATGACCTTCTCCAACGGCCCGGCGTTCGTCGGCGTCTCGACGTCCTCGGTCATCACCGCGGTGAGGGTCGCGATGGCCGACCCCTTGTCGTACGGAGGCACGCCTTCCACGGCCGCGTACAGCAGGCCGCCCAGCGACCACATGTCGGCCGCGGGGCCCGGCTTGTGGCCGCGCGCCCGCTCCGGGGAGATGTACGAGGGCGCGCCGACGAGCATGCCCGTCGACGTGATCGACGGGTCACCCTCGACCTGCGCGATACCGAAGTCCGTGAGCACGACCCGGCCGTCCTCGGCGATCAGCACGTTCGACGGCTTCACGTCGCGGTGCAGAATCCCCTCACGGTGCGCGGACCGCAGCACGTCGAGCACGGCGAGGCCGACCTCGGCCGCCCGCCTCGGCGTGAGCACGCCGTCCTCGCGGATCGCCTCCGCGAGGGACTTGCCCTCGACCAGCTCCATCACGATCCACGGCCGGTCGTCCTCGTCGACCACGTCGTAGACCGTCACCGCGCTGGTGTTGCGGATCCGCGCGATCGCCTTGGCCTCGCGCAGCGTCCGCGTGATGAGCCGCCGCTTCTCCTCCTCGTCGATGCTCGACGGGAACCGCAGCTCCTTCACCGCGACCGTACGGCCCAGTGTCTCGTCCTTGGCGCGCCACACGGTGCCCATGCCGCCGCGGCCGAGCACCTCTCCCAGCCGGTATCGGCCGGCGAGGAGACGTTCGCTCTTGTCCCGACGGGCCTCACCCGTCTGCTCCGCGTCCGACATGCGTCCCCTCTGCTGCTACCGCTGCTACCCGCGCAACCCGCCCTGACAGAGCCTTCATTGTCCCTTACTCGGGGACCGGCCGACGCCCAGGGTCCACCGTCCCGCATGATGGCCCGCGCGCAAGGAGGGACCGCCCTGCCGACACCGCGTTCCCTGACGGCCGTTGTCGTCGTCGCGACCCTCGTCAGCCTGACGGCAGGCCGACCACAACTCACCGCGCCGGCCACGGACGCCACTCTTCCGCTGCTCATCGGCCGAGGCAAGGCCCCGGCCGCCGCCCTGCTGTCCCACGAGCGGGCCGGGCCCCTCCCGAGCACCCTCGCCCCACTCGTCCGACGTCCCTGACCGAGGCGCGACAGCCCGTCAGTTCAAGGCCCACACGCCCGACCTCGCCGGTATCCGCCACGCCGCGGCCCAAACCACCACGGGCCCAGACGAGAACACCGAAACCACACCGAAGGCCCAACGTCCACTCCCCCCACGTCACGCGCGATGCTCAACACCCGCACCCCCAAGGCATCTACGGCATGGGCCTGTACCCACGGAAACTAGCCGAGCGGCACGATGTCCGGCGCCCCCAGCCGCGCCGCGTCCGCCGTCAGGTCGTCCGGCTGCCGCTGCGACTCCCGCTCGGCCTCGACCCGCTTCTCGTAGTGCTGCACCTCCCGCTCGATCTGGTCCTTGTCCCAGCCGAGGACCGGCGCCATCAGCTCGGCGCACTGCCGGGCGCTGCGCGTGCCCCGGTCGAACGTCTCGATCGAGATGCGCGTGCGCCGCGTCAGCACGTCGTCGAGGTGCCGGGCGCCCTCGTGCGACGCGGCGTAGACGATCTCGGCCCGCAGATAGTCGTCGGCCGCCTGCAGGGGCTCGCCCAGCGTCGGGTCGGCCGTGATGAGTTCGAGCACTTCCTCGGCCAGCGCTCCGTACCGGTTCAACAGGTGCTCCACGCGCACGACATGAAGGCCCGTCCGGGCGGCGATCCTCGCTCGGGCGTTCCACAGCGCCTTGTACCCCTCGGCGCCGACCAGGGGGATGTCCTCGGTGACGCAGTCGGCGACCCGCTGGTCAAGGGCGTGCACGGCCTCGTCGACGGCGTCCTTGGCCATCACTCGGTACGTCGTGTACTTGCCGCCCGCGATGACGACCAGGCCGGGCGCCGGGTGCGCGACCGTGTGCTCCCTGGACAGCTTGCTCGTGGCGTCCGACTCGCCGGCGAGCAGGGGCCTGAGGCCGGCGTAGACCCCCTGGACGTCGTCCCGTGAGAGCGGCACCGCGAGCACCGAGTTCACATGCTCCAAGAGGTAGTCGATGTCGGCGCTGGAGGCGGCCGGGTGTGCCTTGTCGAGGTCCCAGTCCGTGTCGGTCGTGCCCACGATCCAGTGCCGTCCCCACGGGATGACGAACAGGACGCTCTTCTCGGTCCGCAGGATCAGTCCCGTCGTGGAGTTGATCCGGTCCTTGGGCACCACCAGGTGGATGCCCTTGGACGCCCTGACGTGGAACTGCCCGCGCTCGCCGACCATGGCCTGGGTGTCGTCCGTCCACACACCGGTCGCGTTCACCACCTGCTTGGCGCGGATCTCGTACTCCCCGCCGCCCTCCACGTCCTGCACGCGGGCGCCGACCACGCGCTCGCCCTCGCGCAGGAAGCCGGTGACCTTGGCGCGGTTGGCGACCTTCGCGCCGTACGCCGAAGCGGTGCGGACCAGTGTGGCCACATAGCGGGCGTCGTCCATCTGCGCGTCGTAGTACTGCATCGCGCCGACCAGCGCGTCCTTCTTCAGGCACGGGGCGACGCGCAGGGCATGGCGGCGCGTCAGGTGACGGTGCATGGGCAGGCCGCGGCCGTGTCCGCGCGACATCGACATGGCGTCGTAGAGGGCGACGCCCGATCCGGCGTACAACCTCTCCCAGCCCTTGTGCTGCAAGGGATACAGGAACGGCACCGGCTTCACGAGGTGCGGGGCGAGGCGTTCGAGGAGCAGGCCGCGCTCCTTCAGCGCCTCCCGCACGAGCGCGAAGTCGAGCATCTCCAGATAGCGGAGCCCGCCGTGGATCAGCTTGCTCGACCGGCTCGACGTGCCCGACGCCCAGTCCCGGGCCTCGACCAGGCCGGTGGACAGACCGCGTGTGACCGCGTCGAGAGCCGTCCCCGCACCGACCACCCCCGCGCCCACGACCAGGATGTCCAGCTCCCGGTCGGCCATTCCCGCAAGTGACTCGGCACGCTCCGCCGGCCCCAGTGTCGCTGTCCTCACCGCTGCCTCCCGCATCGATCGGGTGTGGTCGGACTCACATCATGCCCAGATTTCGTCCGCGCTCGCCGACCCCGCCCTCAGCCTGTGGACAACACTCCGAGTCGGCATGGCAGTGCAATGCCACAAAACGGTCATATTTACTCCTAGTCTGACATTGCGCTGGTCCCCCTTGTCCACAGGGCTTGCGCGCTCGTCCCGCTCCGGCTATTGGGAGGACGGCCCACCGCCATGCCCGCAGATCTCGCCGTCATCGGTATCGGCCACCTCGGCCTGCCCCTGGCCCAGGCCGCCGTCGCGCGCGGCATCGCCACCATCGGCTACGACCCCGCCCGCGCCACCGACCTGGCAGGCGGCCGCCTGCCAGGCGACGGCGCCGAGGGAACCCTCACCGCCGCCGACGTCCGCCGGATGCTCTCGGGGGGCTTCCGGCCGACCACCGACCCGGCCGAACTCGGCCGGGTCCGCACCGCCGTCATCTGCGCCCCCACACCGCCCGCCGCCGACCGTTCGCTCGACCTGAGCCAGGTCGCCGAGGCCGCCCGGGCCCTGGCAGCGCGTCTGCGCCCGCACACCACCGTGATCCTGGAGTCACCCGCGTACCCGGGCACCACCGAGGAATTCCTCCGTCCGATCCTCGAATCGGGCTCGGGCCTGTGCGCGGGCCGCGACTTCCACCTCGCCTATTCGCCGGGCCGCCTCGACCCGGGCAACCGCTCACACGGCTACGCCGGCACCCCCAAGGTCATCGGCGGCCTCACCCCGGCCTGCACCGAGTCGGCGGCCACCTTCTACGGCCGCCTCACCGACAAGGTCGTCCGCGCCCGAGGCCCCCGCGAGGCCGAGACCGTGCACCTCCTGGAGACCAACTACCGGCATGTGAACATGGCCCTGGTCAACGAGATGGCGGTGCTCTGCCACGACCTCGGCATCGACCTGTGGGACGTCATCCGCTGCGCGGAGACCAAGCCCTTCGGCTTCCAGGCCTTCCGCCCCGGGCCCGGCGTCGGCGGCCACGGCGTCCCCCTGGACATCCCGAACCCCTCCCGCGGCGCCCGCCCCCTGCGCATGGTCGAACTGGCCCAGCAGGTGAACGACCGCATGCCCCAGTACGTCATCCAGCGCTCGGCGACCCTGCTCAACGAACACGGCAAGTCCGTCCGCGGCGCCCGCGTCCTGCTCCTCGGCGTCACCTACAAGCCCGACCTCGCCGACCAGCAGGGCGCCCCAGCCCAGGAGGTGGCGACCCGCCTGATGGAGCTGGGCGCGGCCGTCAGCTACCACGACCCCTACGTCCCCAACTGGAGCATCCTCGGCCGCCCCGTCCCGCGCGCGGACACCCTCTACGAGGCGGCGGCCGACGCCGACCTCACGATCCTGCTCCAGCACCACCGCACGTACGACCTGCAAGGGCTCGCCGTGAAGGCGCAGCTGCTCCTCGACACCAGGGGTGCGACCCCGGCGGGCGCGGCCCACCGCCTGTAACGCGAGAGGGGCCCCGGTACGAAGTACCGGGGCCCCTTCCACGACGTACGACTCGTCACCGCTTGTGCTGCGAGTCCGCGACCGTCACCTCGACGCGCTGGAACTCCTTCAGCTCGCTGTAGCCCGTCGTCGCCATGGCGCGGCGCAGCGCTCCGAAGAAGTTCATCGAGCCGTCCGGGATGTGCGAGGGACCGGTGAGGACCTCCTCGATCGTCCCGACGGTCCCCAAGTGCACCTTCTTGCCGCGCGGCACGTCCTCGTGGACGGCCTCCATGCCCCAGTGGTGGCCCTTGCCGGGCGCGTCCGTGGCGCGGGCCAGCGGGGAGCCCACCATCACGGAGTCGGCGCCGCACGCGATGGCCTTGGGCAGGTCGCCGGACCAGCCCACGCCGCCGTCGGCGATGACGTGCACGTACCGGCCGCCGGACTCGTCCATGTAGTCACGGCGGGCGGCCGCGACGTCGGCGACGGCGGTGGCCATCGGCACCTGGATGCCCAGGACGTTGCGCGTGGTGTGCGCGGCGCCGCCGCCGAAGCCGACCAGGACGCCCGCGGCGCCCGTGCGCATCAGGTGCAGGGCGGCGGTGTAGGTGGCGCAGCCGCCCACGATGACCGGGACGTCCAGCTCGTAGATGAACTGCTTCAGGTTGAGCGGCTCGGCGGCGCCGGAGACGTGCTCGGCGGAGACGGTGGTGCCGCGGATCACGAAGATGTCCACACCGGCGTCCACGACGGCCTTGGAGAACTCGGCGGTGCGCTGCGGGGAGAGCGCGGCGGCCGTGACGACGCCCGCGTCGCGCACCTCCTTGATGCGCTGCCCGATCAGGTCGGCCTTGATCGGGGCCGCGTAGATCTCCTGGAGGCGCCGGGTAGCGGTCTCCGAGTCCAGCTCGGCGATCTCGTCGAGCAGCGGCTGCGGGTCCTCGTACCGCGTCCAGAGGCCTTCGAGGTTCAGGACGCCGAGGCCGCCCAGCTCGCCGATGCGGATGGCGGTCTGCGGTGAGACCACCGAGTCCATGGGAGCGGCCAGGAACGGCAGCTCAAAGCGGTAGGCGTCGATCTGCCACGCGATCGAGACCTCCTTCGGGTCGCGGGTGCGCCGGCTCGGTACGACGGCGATGTCGTCGAAGGCGTACGCGCGGCGGCCGCGCTTGCCGCGCCCGATCTCGATCTCAGTCACGTTGTGGGGCCTTTCCCTCTTGGTCTGCCTGTCCAGTATCCCCGACACACACGGAAGGGGCGGCCCCGGTGAGCCGGGACCGCCCCTCCACGCGTGCGTGGAAGCCGGAAGACTACTTACTGCGGCTGTAGTTCGGCGCCTCGACCGTCATCTGGATGTCGTGCGGGTGGCTCTCCTTGAGACCCGCGGACGTGATGCGGACGAAACGGCCGTTGGCCTGCAGGTCGGGGACGGTGCGCCCGCCCACGTAGAACATCGACTGGCGCAGACCGCCCACCAGCTGGTGGACGACGGCCGAGAGCGGGCCGCGGTAGGGCACCTGGCCCTCGATGCCCTCGGGCACCAGCTTCTCGTCGGAGGCCACGCCCTCCTGGAAGTAGCGGTCCTTGGAGAAGGACTTGCGCTCGCCGCGGGTCTGCATCGCGCCGAGCGAGCCCATGCCGCGGTACGACTTGAACTGCTTGCCGTTGATGAACATCAGCTCACCCGGGGACTCCTCGCAGCCGGCGAGCAGCGAGCCCAGCATGACCGTGTCCGCGCCGGCGACGAGCGCCTTGGCGATGTCTCCGGAGTACTGCAGGCCGCCGTCGCCGATGACCGGGACACCGGCCGCCTTGGCGGCGAGCGACGCTTCGTAGATGGCCGTCACCTGCGGCACACCGATGCCGGCGACGACACGGGTCGTACAGATGGAGCCGGGTCCGACGCCGACCTTGATGCCGTCGACACCGGCGTCGATGAGCGCCTGGGCGCCCTCGCGCGTGGCGATGTTGCCGCCGATGACGTCGACGCCCGGGGCGTCCGACTTGATCTTGGCGACCATGTCGCCGACCAGGCGGGAGTGGCCGTGCGCGGTGTCGACGACGATGAAGTCGACGCCCGCCGCGACCAGGGCCTGGGCGCGCTCGAAGGCGTCACCCGCGACACCGACGGCGGCGCCGACGAGGAGGCGGCCCTCCTGGTCCTTCGCGGCGTTCGGGTACTTCTCGGCCTTCACGAAGTCCTTGACCGTGATCAGGCCCTTGAGGACACCCGCGTCGTCGACCAGCGGAAGCTTCTCGATCTTGTGGCGGCGCAGCAGCTCCATGGCGTCCACGCCGGAGATGCCGACCTTGCCGGTGACCAGCGGCATCGGCGTCATGACCTCGCGCACCTGGCGCGAGCGGTCCGACTCGAAGGCCATGTCACGGTTGGTGACGATGCCGAGGAGCTTGCCCGCCGCGTCGGTCACCGGGACACCGCTGATGCGGAACTTCGCGCAGATCGCGTCGGCCTCACCGAGCGTCGCGTCCGGGTGCACCGTGATCGGGTCGGTGACCATGCCGGACTCGGAGCGCTTGACCAGGTCGACCTGGTTGGCCTGGTCGGCGATGGAGAGGTTGCGGTGCAGCACGCCGACGCCGCCCTGGCGCGCCATGGCGATCGCCATGCGGGCCTCGGTGACCTTGTCCATCGCGGCGGAGAGCAGCGGGACGTTCACCCGCACGTTCTTCGAGATGAGCGAGGAAGTGTCGATCTGGTCGGGCGCCATGTCCGACGCGCCCGGCAGCAGCAGCACGTCGTCGTAGGTCAGCCCGAGTGTCGCGAATTTCTCGGGCACCCCAGTCGAAGAACCGCCGTTTGCAGTCATGACACCTTCCCCAAATGGCCTTGATCGGTGCGGATGTCCATGCTAACGGGAACGGAGGCTGTCCCATTCCACGATCAAGATCATCAGCGAGCTTTGTGCGTTCGTACGTCTACTGTTCGGCGAGCGCCCGCAGGCGGCTCAGCGCCCGGTGCTGGGCCACCCGCACCGCCCCCGGGGACATCCCCAGCATCTGCCCGGTCTCCTCGGCCGTGAGGCCGACGGCGATCCTGAGCAGAAGCAGCTCGCGCTGGTTCTCCGGAAGGTTGGCGAGGAGCTTCTTGGCCCACTCCGCGTCGCTGCTGAGCAGCGCGCGCTCCTCCGGGCCCAGCGAGTCGTCGGGCCGCTCGGGCATCTCGTCGGAGGGCACGGCGGTGGAACCGGGATGGCGCATCGCGGCGCGCTGCAGATCGGCCACCTTGTGCGCGGCGATCGCGAAGACGAACGCCTCGAAGGGGCGTCCCGTGTCCTTGTAGCGCGGCAGGGCGAGCAGGACGGCGACGCAGACCTCCTGCGCCAGGTCCTCCACGAAGTGGCGAGCATCACCCGGCAGCCGGGACAGCCGGGTGCGGCAGTAACGCAGCGCGAGAGGGTGCACGTGTGCGAGAAGGTCGTGCGTGGCCTGCTCGTCGCCCTCTACGGCACGGAGGACGAGGGCACCGATCACCGTCGTCCTGTCATCACGCATCGGTCCATGGTGCCTTGGCGGCGACTGATTCGTCGCACCGCGTCCGTAGTTGTGCACTGAAGCGTTATGAGCAGGTGCGCCGGAACTCATCTCCTGCGCCCTCCCCTCCCGCTCGATCGACTCGTCCCCGAGGAACTCCACACCTCAAGGATGCGGCATCGGCCGCGAAGCGACGGCAACCGCTCCCGAGGAGGGGTGCGGCGGGTGCCCGTCGCCCCGCCCACCGCACGGCGGGCGGGGAGCGCCGCGCCCCCCGCTGCGGCACACTCAGCGGACCAGGCCCCAGCGGAATCCGAGCGCCACCGCGTGCGCCCGGTCCGAGGCGCCGAGCTTCTTGAAGAGCCGCCTGGCGTGCGTCTTCACCGTGTCCTCGGAGAGGAAGAGCTCGCGCCCGATCTCCGCGTTCGAACGGCCGTGACTCATGCCTTCGAGGACCTGGATCTCGCGCGCGGTGAGCGTGGGCGCGGCGCCCATCTCGGCCGAGCGCAGTCTGCGCGGGGCGAGCCGCCACGTCGGGTCGGCGAGCGCCTGGGTGACCGTCGCGCGCAGCTCGGCGCGCGAGGCGTCCTTGTGCAGATAGCCGCGGGCACCGGCGGCGACCGCGAGCGCGACCCCGTCGAGATCCTCGGCGACGGTGAGCATGATGATGCGCGCACCGGGGTCGGCGGACAGCAGCCGCCGGACGGTCTCCACGCCGCCCAGACCGGGCATGCGTACGTCCATCAGAATCAGGTCCGAGCGGTCGGCGCCCCAGCGGCGGAGGACTTCCTCGCCGTTGGCCGCCGTCGTCACACGCTCGACGCCGGGTACGGTCGCGACCGCTCGGCGGAGCGCCTCTCGGGCAAGCGGGGAGTCGTCGCAGACGAGGACGGATGTCATGACTGTCCTCCGCGGCTCTCACAGCTGCTGCGCGTCACCTTGAGCCTCCAGGCTGGTACATATTCGTCACCTGTGCGGTTGACGCTCTCGGACACCTGCCCGAGCGCTTTTTCTCTCAACCGCCTCGCACTCTCAACGACGGTCACCCGAAAGAGTTACGGGGCAGTCAGCCATCTTCGGCACTCTACGTGAGGGCGCGGACACAGTGCAGTGCGCGTGGGACACCCTCAACGTTTCATCACAAGCCATGCCCCGTTTAGCGCCTTTTCTTCCCATTTCACGGTGTCTATGGCTAGATTCGCAATGAGTCATATTTTCATCTCCTTAGACAGTAGATGTACCGTGATGACGGTCATGGGCACCGTATCCGCCTCAGAACGGCTTCAAGGGGACCAGTAATGGCAGACTTCTCCCGCCTTCCCGGACCGAACGCGGACCTGTGGGACTGGCAGCTCCTCGCGGCCTGCCGCGGGGTCGACAGCTCCCTCTTCTTCCATCCGGAGGGCGAGCGGGGCGCGGCGCGCAGCGCGCGAGAGAACTCCGCCAAGGAGGTCTGCATGCGGTGCCCGGTGCGCGCGGAGTGCGCCGCTCACGCGCTCGCGGTGCGCGAGCCGTACGGCGTGTGGGGCGGGCTGACCGAGGACGAGCGCGAAGAACTCATGGGGCGGGCACGCAACCGCCTGGTCACGGCGTCCGCGTCGGCGGGCGGGACCGTGCCACACCACTGAAGGAACGTTTCTTCAGGAACGTTTCCCCGTCAGCGGGCCGCGGCCCGCGCGAGGTGGTCCAGCGTGGCGGCGACGGCCGGTACCTGCGCCAGGTCCGGCAGCGTGAGCGCGACGATCTCCCGCCGCACCACCGGCTCCACCGTCACTGTGCGTGCACCCCTCGGGCGTACCGACTCGATCGCCAGCTCGGGCAGCACCGCCACTCCCAGGCCGGCGCCCACCAGGCCGATCACCGCCGGATAGTCGTCGGTCGCGAAGTCGATCCGGGGCACGAAGCCCGCGACCTCGCAGACCTCCACCAACTGCCTGCGGCAACGCGGGCAGCCCGCGATCCACGGTTCGTCGGCGAACTCCCCGATCGTGACCGCTTCCGCCTCGGCGAGCCGGTGCCCCTCGGGCACGAGGCCGACGAGCCGGTCCGCGAGCAACGGGCGTACGACGAGGTCGTCCCACTCCTCGGCTTCGCGCCGCCCCTCGTACCGGAACGCCAGCGCCACGTCGCAGTCGCCCTCGCGCAGCATCTCCACCGAGCGCGGCGGTTCGGCCTCCACGAGGGAGACGCGCGTGCCCGGGTGGGCCGCGCGCAGCGCCGCGAGGGCGCCGGGGACCAGCGTCGAGCTGCCGCTGGGGAAGGAGACGAGCCGGACCCGGCCCGCGCGCAGCCCCGCGATCGCGGCGACCTCCTCCTCCGCGGCGGTGAGCCCGGCGAGGATGCCCGCGGCGTGCCGGACCAGGGCCTCGCCCGCCTGCGTCAGGCGCATCTCGCGGCCGGTGCGGATCAGCAGCGGCGTACCCGTGGAGGATTCGAGGGCCTTCATCTGCTGGCTGACGGCGGGCTGGGTGCAGCCGAGCTCGCGGGCCGCGGCCGAGAAGGAGCCGGTGGCGGCCACGGCGCGCAGGACACGGAGGTGACGGGCCTCGATCATCCTTCGAGCATAAGCGACCCTTGGGTGTGGCGCGAAATATCGCATGGCGCCTTTGAGGGCTGCCCGCATACCCTGCCGGGTCATGAAGCTTCTCTCTGTGAATCTGGGCCGCTACCGCGCCGTCGACTACACCGACGCACCCTCCGGCGGCACCGCCATCGACAAGCGCCCGGCGCCGGGGCCGGTCCAGGTGACCGCGCCGGGCGCGAAGGGCGTCGGCGGCAGCGGGCTCGCCGGTGACGAGGTCTGCGACATGCGCCATCACGGCGGTGACGACCAAGCGGTGTACGCCTTCGCCCGCGAGGACCTCGACGCGTGGGAGCGCATGCTCGGGCGGCCCCTGGCGGACGGCTCCTTCGGCGAGAACCTCACGACGTCCGGGCTCGACGTGAACGGCGCGAAGATAGGCGAGCGCTGGCGGATCGGCCCCGATCTGGTGCTCGAAGTGACGAGCGGACGCATCCCCTGCCGTACGTTCCAGGGGCACCTCGGCGAGAAGGGGTGGGTGAAGCGGTTCACTCAGGAAGGCGCTCCCGGGGCCTATCTGCGGGTGATCGAGCCCGGTGAGATCCGGGCCGGGGACGCCATCGAGATCGTGCACCGACCTGAGCACGAGGTCACCGTCGGCCTCCAGTTCCGGGCCGTCACGACGGCGCAGGAGCTGCTGCCGCGGCTGCTCGCCGCGGGTGAGGCGCTGCATCCCGAGGTGGCCGAGCGGGCGCGCAAGTACGTGGCGCAGTACGGCGCGCGAGCCTCGTGACCCCGGGGCGTGACGTGCGCGCGAGCCTCGTGATCAGCGGGCGCGCGCGAGCCTCGTGACCCGGGGGCGCGGCATGTGCGCGATTACGGCCGTGGCCGGATCTCACTAGCCTTGGGCCATGACTACGGCTCTGATTACGGGATCAACCGCCGGCATCGGCGCCGCCTTCGCGCGACGCCTCGCCGGTGGCGGCCACAACCTCGTCCTGGTGGCGCGCGACACCAAACGGCTGCGCGAGCAGGCGACCGAGCTGCACGACCGGCACGGCATCGAGGCGGAGGTGCTCACGGCGGACCTCTCGACGGACGACGGCATCGAAGCCGTCGAGAAGCGGCTCTCGAACCGCAGGGACCCCGTCGACCTGCTGATCAACAACGCCGGGTTCGGCAACAAGGGCCGGTACCTGGAGGTCTCGCTGCGCGATGAGCTGACCATGCTCAAGGTGCACTGCGAGGCGGTGCTCCGGCTGACCTCGGCGGCGACGGAGTCCATGCGGGAGCGCGGCCGGGGCGGGGTGGTGAACGTCGCCTCGGTGGCGGCGTTCGTGCCGCGCGGGACGTACGGCGCCTCGAAGGCGTGGGTCGTGCAGTTCACCCAGGGCGCGGCGAAGGACCTGGCGGGCAGCGGGGTGCGGCTGATGGCGCTCTGCCCCGGCTTCGTCCGTACGGAGTTCCACGAGCGCGCCGGGATGGGGACGTCCAACATCCCCAACTGGCTGTGGCTCGACGCGGACAAGCTGGTCGCGACGGCGCTGGTCGACTTGGCGCGGGGCAAGACCGTGTCGGTGCCGGACCCGCGGTACAAGGCGCTGATGGGCATGGTGAAGGTGACGCCGAGGGCGCTCCTGGGTGGCGTCACGTCCCGCACGGGCCGCAAGTACGGCCCGCAATAAGGCTTGAGCGGGGGCGGCGAAGCCGGAAAACCCGGAAAACACTGAGGCCCGGCTCCCCGAAAGGAGAGTCGGGCCTCAGTGACCGTTCAGAGAGAGCGCACCGGTCAGTGCGAGTGACCGTGGCCGTGGCCGTGGCCCGCGTCCGCCTCTTCGTCCGCCGGCTTCTCGACGACCAGCGTCTCGGTCGTCAGCAGCAGGGAAGCGATCGACGCGGCGTTCTCCAGCGCGGAGCGCGTGACCTTGACCGGGTCGATGACGCCGGCCTTGACCAGGTCGCCGTACTCGCCGGTCGCGGCGTTGAAGCCGAAGTTCTTGTCGAGCTCGGCGACCTTGGAGGTGATGACGTAACCCTCCAGGCCGGCGTTCTCGGCGATCCAGCGCAGCGGCTCGACGGCGGCGCGGCGGACGACGGCCACACCGGTGGCCTCGTCGCCGGTCTTGCCGAGGTTGCCCTCCAGGACCTTCACGGCGTGGACGAGCGCGGAGCCACCACCGGAGACGATGCCCTCCTCGACCGCGGCGCGGGTCGCGGAGATGGCGTCCTCCAGACGGTGCTTCTTCTCCTTCAGCTCCACCTCGGTGGCGGCGCCGACCTTGATCACGCACACGCCGCCGGCCAGCTTCGCGAGGCGCTCCTGGAGCTTCTCGCGGTCCCAGTCGGAGTCCGTGGCGTCGATCTCGGCCTTGATCTGGTTGACGCGGCCCTCGACGTCGGCCTTGTTGCCGCCGCCGTCGACGATCGTGGTGTCGTCCTTGGTGATGGTGACGCGGCGGGCGGTGCCGAGCACGTCGAGACCGACCTGGTCGATCTTGAGGCCGACCTCTTCGGCGATGACGGTCGCACCGGTGAGGGTGGCCATGTCGCCGAGCATCGCCTTGCGGCGGTCGCCAAAGCCGGGGGCCTTCACCGCGACGGCGTTGAAGGTGCCGCGGATCTTGTTCACGACCAGGGTCGACAGGGCCTCGCCCTCGACGTCCTCGGCGATGATCAGGAGCGGCTTCGAGGAGTTGGCCTGGATGACCTTCTCGAGCAGCGGCAGGAGGTCCTGGATGGAGGAGATCTTGCCCTGGTGGATCAGGATGTACGGGTCGTCGAGGACGGCCTCCATACGCTCCTGGTCGGAGACCATGTACGGCGACAGGTAGCCCTTGTCGAAGGCCATGCCCTCGGTGAAGTCGAGCTCCAGGCCGAAGGTGTTGGACTCCTCGACGGTGATGACACCGTCCTTGCCGACCTTGTCCATCGCCTCGGCGATGAGCTCGCCGACCTGCGGGTCCTGGGCCGACAGACCGGCGACGGCCGCGATGTCGGCCTTGTCGTCGATCGGACGGGCGGTGGCGAGGAGCTCCTCGGAGACGGCCGCGACGGCGGCGTCGATGCCCTTCTTCAGGGCGGCCGGGGAGGCGCCGGCGGCGACGTTGCGCAGGCCCTCCTTGACCAGGGCCTGGGCGAGCACGGTGGCGGTGGTGGTGCCGTCACCAGCGATGTCGTTGGTCTTGGTCGCCACCTCCTTCACCAGCTGGGCGCCGAGGTTCTCGTACGGGTCCTCGACCTCGACCTCACGGGCGATGGTGACACCGTCGTTGGTGATGGTGGGGGCGCCGAACTTCTTGTCGATGACGACGTTGCGGCCGCGGGGGCCGATCGTCACCTTGACCGTGTCGGCAAGCTTGTTGACGCCGCGCTCAAGGGCGCGACGGGCGTCCTCGTCGAACTTCAGGATCTTCGCCATGGGAGCGATTCAGCCCTCTCGAAAACTCGGGTGAACGAACCGCGCCCCTCGCCGCCCGGCAATCAGCGGGGTGACCAGGGGCGCAGCTCAAAGCAATTCTGCTGGTGAAGTGGTTACTTCTCGACGATCGCGAGCACGTCGCGAGCCGAGAGGACGAGGTACTCCTCGCCGTTGTACTTCACCTCGGTGCCGCCGTACTTGCTGTACAGCACGATGTCGCCGGTCTTCACGTCAAGCGGCAGGCGCTCGCCGTTCTCGAAGCGGCCCGGGCCCACGGCCAGGACGACGCCCTCCTGGGGCTTCTCCTTGGCGGTGTCCGGAATGACCAGGCCGGAGGCCGTGGTCTGCTCGGCGTCGAGCGGCTGGACCACAATGCGGTCCTCGAGCGGCTTGATGGCAACCTTGGAGCTGGTGGTCGTCACGATCCGGTCTCCCCCTTCGGAGATCTCACGGGGTTAACAGTCTTAGGTGTGGCGACCAGGTGGATCCGTCGTCGCGGGTGCCGGACCTGCCCGTCGCTGTTGGCACTCTCCAACGGGGAGTGCCAGAAGCGAGACTAGGACGGCGATTAGCACTCGGTCAAGCGGAGTGCCAATCGGCTGCGTCGGTTTTACGGGGCGGGGGTGCCCCTTGGCGGGGCGGACGGGGCACTGGCCTTGCCTGGGCAACGACTTTTCCGGGGCCGGGGTTCCTTCGGAGAGGTCTCGGCAGCGCGCGGCCACCTTGTTTCCCGTTGCCCCGCGTCCGCCCCGCGGAACACCTGCCCGCAGGCAGGTTCTTCCTTGCGAGGCAGTTTCTCCGCCGCTTTGCGGCCCAGCCGTTCGATCGGGTCGACCGATTCCGCGCAGGACGTCAGCAGCGCGGGCGCGAGTACTCCGCACAGGAGCGCCCCCGCGAGGAGGCGGCGGCGCGCTCGCGCCCGCCGGGTCACAGGTAGTCCTCCAGCCTGGCCACCGCGTAACCCTTGTCCGTGACCGTCTTCATGACGCGGCGGACCATGTCGGGCATGGTGCCCTTCCAGTCCTCGAGACCCCGGAAGTGGGTGAGGATGATGTCGCCGGGGTGCAGGTCGCGGTCCCACTCGCGCCACTCCATGCGGTCGGGGAAGGCCTCCGAGGCCCACAGCGGCACCGCCTTGATGCCGCAGGCCTTGGCGGCGCGCAGCGTGTTCTTGTTGTAGTTGCCGTACGGCGGCCGGAAGAGTTCGGGCCGCTTGCCGTAGCGCTTCTCGATGACGTCCTGCATGCCGCAGATCTCGCGGAGCTGACGCCCGTACGAGAGTCCGGGCATATAGCGGTGGTTGAGGGTGTGGTTGTTCAGGGAGACACCGCGGTCCCGCATCTTCCTGAAGTAGCGGTAGTCCTCCTTGACCAGGTAGTTGCTGAGGAAGGCCGTGTACGGAATCTTCAGGTCGCTCATCATTCTCAGCAGCGCCGGGTCCTTCTCGGCGCCGTCGTCGATGGTCAGGAAGACGACCTTCCGCTTGGTCGGGATCGTCGTGAAGACCGGCGGCAGCTTGGCATGGCCCTTGACCTGGAAGCCCTTGCGGGTCTTGATCTTCGGCTTGACCGCGGGCGGGGCGGGCGCGGCCAGCGGCGTCTTGGCGAGGCCCCAGCGCTTGGCGGCCGCGACGCGTGCGGCCCGGGCGGCGGCGAGCTGCTGGGCGTAGGAGTCGAGGGCGCGGGCGGGCGGGGCCTGGAGGCGCTGCTGGCCATGGACCGGCTTCACGGCGTCGGGGCCGCCCCCGGGACCACCCGCGGGGACGCCCTCGTATGCGCAGCCCGGGGCGATCGCCGTGACGGTCAGCGCCGCCGCCACGAAACGCGTCCGATTCTTCCGTCTTACGGTGGATTCCTCGTTTTGTCGTACTAGTTGCATGGCGCCGGATCCTCCCAGCTCACGCCCCTGCCCAGGGGCCGACACCGCCGCCGGCCGCGCACCATCCACCGACTGGCCCACAATGGGGCAGGTGAACGACCCGAACACGCCGAGCGCCCCGGACACCCCCGACGCCCTCGCCGCCTTCTCCGCCCTGCTCACCGCCGAGGGCCGGGCCCTGCTCGACGAGGTGCGGGACGTCGAACCCGCGCAGGAGCTGGCCGCGGCCACCCGGCTGCGCCGCGATCACCCGGCGCCGCTGGTCTCGGCCGCCCTCGCCCAGGCGCACCTGCGCCGCCGGGCCGCGGCGAAGTTCGGCGCCGAGGACGCGGCCCGGATGTTCTTCACGCCGAACGGGGTCGAGCAGTCCACCCGCGCCTCCGTCGCCACGCACCGCGCCGAGAGCTTCAAGGCGCTGGGAGTGCGCTCCCTCGCCGACCTCTGCTGCGGCATCGGCGGCGACGCGATCGCCCTCGCGCGGGCCGGAATCTCCGTGCTCGCCGTCGACCGCTCCCCGCTGACCTGCGCGGTCGCCCGCGCCAACGCGGAGGCGCTCGGCCTCGCCGACCTGATCGAGGTCCGGGAGGCCGATGTCACGGACGTCGACACATCGGCGTACGACGCCGTCTTCGTGGACCCGGCGCGGCGCTCCTCCAAGCGCGGCCGCATCTTCGACCCCGAGTCCTACTCCCCGCCCCTGTCCTGGGCGGTCGAGGCGGCCCGCAAGGCCCCGCGCGCCGCGCTGAAGATCGCCCCCGGCATCCCGCACGAGGCGGTCCCCGCCGAGGCCGAGGCCGAGTGGATCTCGGACGGCGGGGACGTGAAGGAGGCCGTGCTGTGGTTCGGCACGGGCTCCCCCGCCTCGCACCGCGCGACGCTCCTGCCCCGGAACGTCTCCCTGTGGAGCTCGCTCGACGCGATGCTGCCCGACCCCCAGGTCCGGCCCGTGGGGCGGTACCTGTACGAGCCGGACGGCGCCGTCATCCGCGCGCACCTGGTCGCCGAGGTCGCGGCCCGGGTCGACGGCGGACTGATCGACGAGACCATCGCGTACGTCACCTCCGACGTGCTGCGGGCGACGCCGTACGCGGTGGCGTACGAGATCACCGATCAGCTCCCCTTCGGCGTGAAGAAGCTGAAGGCGCTGCTGCGTGAGCGGGGGGTCGGGATCCTGACGGTGAAGAAGCGGGGCTCGGCGGTGGAACCGGAGGAACTGCGCCGCAAGGTGAAGCCACAGGGCAAGAACGCGGCGACGGTGTTCCTGACGCGGGTGGCGGGGGCGCCGACGATGCTGATCGGGCAGCCGGTCGATTCCAGCCCCTCCGGCGTTTGAGGAGCGGGGTCCGCAGCGGAGCCCCGAGACGGCACGCCACAGGGGCGGCGCCTGCCCAGGAACCCCGGGCGGAGCCCTGACGCCGCCGCCCGCTCGAACTCCGCCCGCGCCTCCGCGGACCGCCCGAGCCGTTCAAGGAGGTCCCCCACGTGCCAGGCTCCCCGCATGCCCTTCGACCACAACGACCACTACCACCCGCTGCTCCTGCGCCGGCTGCCGCCGGGCGGCCGCACCGCCCTGGACGTCGGCTGCGGCACCGGCCGCTTCGCCCGCCGTCTCGCGGCGCGCGGCTACGAGGTCGACGCGATCGACCCGTCCGCCGAGGTCATCGCCGCGGCCGAGGAAGCCGGCGGCGGCCCCCGCTACCGGCGGGCGGACGTGACCGAGGAGGAGCTGCCCGAGGGCCGCTACGACGTCATCACGTGCCTGGCGAGCCTGCACCACATGCCGTTCACCACGGTCACGCGCCTGCGCGCCGCACTCGCCCCCGGCGGCACCCTGCTCGTCCTCGGCTGCTACCGCGGGGCGACGTGGTGGGACCCCGTGGCGTCCCCCGTGAACGCCGTGGCACGGATGGCGGTCTACGCGGGCGAGCGGCTGCGCGGCGAACCGAAGCCGCCGCTCAAGGCGCCCGTACGGCAGCCGGACATGACGCTCCCCCAGGTCCGCGCGGAGGCGGCCCGCCTCCTGCCTGGCGGCAGCGTGCGGCACCTGCTCCTCTGGCGGTACCTGCTGACGTACCGGAACCGCTGAACGTCAGCCCGCGTCGACCGACTCGAACCGCCAGCGGTGCACCGCCCGCGTCACCAACTCCGCCGTCGGCTCCGGCAGTTCCGGCAGCTCGGCGTCGTACGCGGCATCCCACCAGGTGACGACGAGGACCCGGTCCCGCGGCGCCCGGAAGTGCTCACGCCGGACCGGCTCACCGGCCAGCCGCTGCGCCCGCGCCCACGCGAGCAGCTCCTCGCCACGCCCTTCGACGGCGCGGGCCTCCCACATCAGCGCGACGGTCACGGGTACAGGTTCTCCTTGCTGACCTCGTGCACGTGATCGTGGGTGTGCGTATGCGTGTGCCCCGGCACGTGCGGTTCCGTCACCGGCAGCGAGGAGTCCGCCGACAGGTCCCAGGAGGACGCCGCACGGTTGCGCGCCACCATCTCCGCGCCGAGGGCGGCGACCATCGCGCCGTTGTCCGTGCACAGCTTCGGGCGCGGCACGCGAAGCCGGATCCCGGCCTTCTCGCACCGCTCCTGCGCGAGCGCGCGCAGCCGCGAGTTGGCGGCCACGCCGCCGCCGATCATCAGATGGTCCACGCCCTCGTCCTTGCAGGCCCGCACGGCCTTGCGGGTCAGCACGTCGACGACCGCCTCCTGGAAGGACGCCGACACGTCCCGCACCGGCACCTCCTCACCCGCGGCCCGCTTCGCCTCGATCCAGCGGGCGACGGACGTCTTGAGCCCGGAGAAGGAGAAGTCGTACGCGGGGTCGCGGGGCCCTGTCAGACCGCGCGGGAAGGCGATGGCGGTCGGGTCGCCCTCGCGCGCGTACCGGTCGATGACGGGGCCGCCGGGGAAGCCGAGGTTCAGTACCCTCGCGATCTTGTCGAAGGCCTCGCCCGCCGCGTCGTCGATGGTCGAGCCGAGGGGCCGTACATCGGAGGTGATGTCGGCGGAGAGCAGCAGGGAGGAGTGGCCGCCGGAGACCAGGAGCGCCATGGTCGGCTCGGGCAGCGGCCCGTGCTCCAGCTGGTCCACGCAGATGTGCGAGGCGAGGTGGTTGACGCCGTACAGCGGCTTGCCGAGCGCGTACGCGTACGCCTTGGCCGCCGACACCCCGACGAGCAGCGCGCCCGCGAGCCCGGGACCGGCGGTCACCGCGATGCCGTCGAGGTCCTTCGCGCTCACCCCCGCTTCCTTCAGGGCGCGGTCGATGGTCGGCACCATCGCTTCGAGGTGCGCGCGGGAGGCGACCTCGGGCACGACACCGCCGAACCGGGCGTGCTCGTCGACGCTGGAGGCGACGGCGTCGGCGAGCAGCGTGGTGCCGCGGACGATGCCGACGCCCGTCTCGTCGCAGGAGGTCTCGATGCCGAGGACGAGGGGTTCGTCGCGCGAGTCAGCCATGAATCTCGGTTCCTTGTACGCCGGATACGGGGGTGGAGGGATCGGTGCGGCGCATGACCAGGGCATCTACATTGCCGGGCTGGTAGTAGCCGCGCCGGAAGCCGATGGGCTCGAAGCCGAAGCGTTCGTACAGCTTCTGCGCCCGGGTGTTGTCGACCCGCACTTCGAGCATGACCTCGGCGCACTCGAAGGCGGTCGCGGCCTGGAGCAGGTCGGTGAGGAGCCGGGCGCCGAGCCCGGTGCCCCAGTGGTCGCGGGCGACGGCGATGGTCTGGACGTCGGCGAGGTCGCCCGCGGCGGCGAGTCCCGCGTACCCGACGAGGCGGTCGCCGTCCACGGCCGCCACGTAGCGCCGGGTGGCGAGCGGCCCGCGCGCGTGGGCCAGCTCGGACCAGAACATGCCGCGCGACCAGGCGTCGTCCGGGAAGAGCTCCTTCTCCAGGGCGAACACCGCGTCGATGTCCCACCAGCGCATCTCGCGCAGCACGGCGGGCTCGGTCACGTCGGTCACCTCGGTCGCATCGGTCGCCTCGGTCACTTGGGGGTGACCACCTTGTAGTTCTTCGGCACCTGCGCGTCGGGCCGGCGCAGATAGAGCGGCCGGGGCTCAAGGAGCGCCTCGCCCGCGGCGAGCTTCTCGGCGGCCAGCGAGGCGAGCGCCGCCGCCGAGACGTGCTCGGGGGCGCGGGCGTCCGGGAAGATGTCGGGGTAGAGCAGCGCGCCCGCGCCGACCACGGGCAGCCCCTCGGCCTCGGCGGCGATGTCCGCGGGCCGGTCGACCGCGGGCTCGCTCACTCTCGTACGTACGTTGTCGTAGCGCGCCCAGTAGACCTCTTTGCGGCGGGCGTCGGTGGCCACCACGAAGGGGCCGTCCTCGATCCCGCTGGCGTACGCCAGGCCGTCCAGCGTGCATACGCCGTGCACGGGTACGCCGAGCGCGAGGCCGAACGTGTCGGCGGTCATCAGGCCGACGCGCAGCCCGGTGTAGGGGCCGGGGCCCACGCCGACGACGATGCCGGTGACGGCGTCGAGTCTCAGGCCGGCGTCGGCGAGCACACGGTCGACGGCCGGGAGCAGCAGTTCCCCGTGACGGCGGGCGTCCACCTGGCTCGCCTGGGCCACGACGGCGGAACCGTCGTGCAGGGCCACGGTGACGGCGGGCGTTGCGGTATCAAGAGCGAGCAAGAGCACGCGAACAGCCTACGGCTCCGGCGCCCGGCGCACGGCCGCCCCGGGATGTGCGGTGCCTGCTGCTACCGTCACTCCGTAGCCGTACGCAGTACGAAAAGGTGGGTGGCGCAAGGTGTCAAGGAGCAGCTCGGGATTTGTGGCCGGGCTCACCGCCGCCGCGGTCGCCGCGGTCGGCTTCCTGGCCTATCAGGCCTCGGCCAACGTGCCGGACAGCCTCTCCAAGCGCCCCGAGAAGTCCCCCGCCGCCTCCGCCCCGCGCGCCCCCAAGGACAAGGCGAACCCGACGGCCGTGCCCGCGCCCTCCGGCGCGGGCGAGCGGGTCGTGTACTCCCTGCGCGACGACCGCGTCTGGCTGGTCGAGCCCTCCGGGAAGGTGCGGATGACGTTCAAGGTGACGCCGGGCTCGGTCGACCCGGCGCCGGGCACCTACCGCGTCGGCTCCCGCTCGGGCTCCGTCACCGGTACGGACGGCGTGCCGGTCGAGCACGTCGTGCGCTTCACGAGCGTAGACGGGATCACGATCGGCTTCAGCGCGGCGCTCGACGGCGCGACGCCGAAACCGGACCCGTCGAAGAAGACGGGCGGCATCCGCGAGTCGCGGGCGCACGGCAACGCGATGTGGGAGTTCGCGCTGCACGGCAAGAAGGTCGTCGTCGTTCCCTGAGTCGGCGTTCCCCGGTCAGTGGGACGGACGGCCCTACTCCGTAGAGGCGCCGTCGGCCGGCGCCGGATCGCGCGGCGGTGTGGAGACCGCGGTCGCGGCGGCGCAGGACGCCAGCAGTTCACTCATCGACGGGGGCGGGAAGCCCGAGACGGCCAGAGGTCCCGGCAGGCCGCGCGGCGGCCGCGGTGGTGCCTTCGCGTCACGTTCTGAAGCCGACATGGATGCCTCCTGGGCTCCCGGGGGCAGACGTGGTTAGGTAGACCTAACCAGTACCGGTACCCATGTGACCACGCGCGGCGTACGCGACGCAACATCTTGCCGACGACTTGTCGGAACCTTCGGGTGAACGCACCGGATCCGCGACGCCTAGGCCGCCAGCGACGCCAGATCCGCGCCCGACCACCGCTCACCGAGCCCGGTCAGCGTCACCTCGCGCACCTCGTCCGTCGTGTCGCCCACGGCGCGGTCGATGACGACGTGCAGCCGGTCGTCCGACAGCTCCTCGACCTTGCCGTCGCCCCACTCCACGACGATCACCGATTCGGGCAGCGAGACGTCGAGGTCCAGGTCCTCCATCTCGTCGAGCCCGCCACCCAGGCGGTACGCGTCGACGTGCACCAGCGCGGGCCCCTCGCCGAGCGGCGGGTGGACGCGGGCGATGACGAAGGTCGGTGAGGTGACGGCGCCGCGCACGCCGAGGCCCTCGCCGAGGCCGCGGGTCAGCGTCGTCTTGCCGGCGCCCAGCTCGCCGGTGAGCATGACGAGGTCGCCGGGGTGCAGGAGTTTCGCCAGGCGGCGACCCAACTCGCCCATCTGTTCGGGGGAGTTGACGGTGATCGTGAGTACGTTGGCGGGGGCCTGGTGGTGCGGTGCTTCCATACCGCCCACGTTAGCCGCTGGTCGACCCCGCGTCGGCCGCCGCCCGCTCGACGCCCGCCCTGGCCAGCAGCTCCGCGAGCCGGTCCGTGACCACCTCGGGGTGCTCCAGCATGACCAGGTGCCCGGCGTCCGGGACCAGGACCAGCTCGGCGTCCGGCAGCAGGGCCGCGATCGCCTCGCTGTGCTCGCTCGGCGTGACCAGGTCCTTCGCCCCGGCCAGCACCAGCACCGGCAGCTCGGTGAAGTGCCGGAGCGCCGCCGCCTTGTCGTGCTCGTTGAACGCCGGATAAAACTCCGCGACCACGTCGATCGGCGTCGACTCGATCATCCGCTCGGCGAACCGCGCGATCGCCGGGTCCACGTCCCTGCGCGAGAACGAGTAGCGCTTGATGACCCCTGCGAAGAGGTCGGCGGTGGCCCGCCGCCCCCGCTCCACCAGCTCGGCCTGCGAGCCGAGCGCCCGCAGCACGCCGGGCAGCACCCGCCGGACCGCGTTCACCCCGGCCGCCGGGAGCCCGAAATTCACCTGACCGAGCTGCCCCGACGACGTACCGACGAGGGCGACGCCCACGACGCGCTCCCGGACCAGCTCCGGGAACTGGTCGGCCAGGGCCATGGTCGTCATACCGCCCATGGAGTGCCCGACGAGGACGAGCGGCCCCTCGGGCGCGGCCGCGTCGATGACGGCCTTCAGATCGCGCCCCAACTGGTCGATGGAGACCGGCACACCCCGCTCCACCTGGTCGACGCCGCGCCCGGAGCGGGCGTGGCTGCGCTGGTCCCAGTAGACGGCGCGGACCACGCCGCGCAGGGCGGCCCGCTGGAAGTGCCAGGAGTCCTGGCTCAGGCAGTAGCCGTGGCTGAAGACGACGGTGACGGGCGCGGGAGCGCGGCGCCCGAAGAACCTCCGCCCGCGCGCACCCCGCCCACTGCCCGTCCCGACCCCTTCGCCCCCTACACCCTCTTCGCCCTCTTCGACTTCGTACGAAAGCTCCGTGCCGTCGTCCGCGTACGCCGTGCCCGGCATGCCGCGCAGCGAGCCGTACGGCCCCGCGGCGTCGAGCGCCAGGCGGGCCTTCTTGCGCATGCCGCGGCCGACCGTGAGCCGCTCGATGGCGACCCCCGCGGCCGCACCGGCGGCGATGACGCCGAGAGCGGCACCGGCCACCCCGGCCCGGCGCCAGTTCCCGGCCGCGGCGGCGACCTCCGTCACCGCCTCTGTCACGGCTTCCGTCACCGCTTCCGCCGCGGCGGCCCCCGTGGTGCTCTCGCTCACGTGCCGCTCCTAGTCAGTGGTCGGACCGCTCGTTCACATCTCTCCGATGCCGAGCCGCTCATTCACATAGACGCGCGGGACACGCGATCCGATGCGGGTGACGATCTCGTACGCGATGGTGCCCGCGGCCTGCGCCCAGTCCTCGGCGGTCGGCTCGCCGCGGTCGCCGGGCCCGAACAGCACCGCCTCGGCGCCCACTTCGGGCTCGTCCCCGCCGAGGTCGACCACGAACTGGTCCATCGCCACGCGGCCCGCGACCGTCCGCCACTTGCCGTCGACGAGCACCGGGGCCGTACCGGAGGCGTGGCGCGGAATGCCGTCGCCGTACCCCGCCGGGACGAGGCCGAGGGTCGTGTCGCCCGGGGTGACGTACTGATGCCCGTAACCGACGCCGTGACCCCCCGGAGCGTGCTTCACATGGGCGAGCGAGGCGGTGAGCCTCATCACGGGCCGCAGCCCGAACTCCTCGGGGCTGCCCACCTCGGGGCTCGGCGAGACGCCGTACATCGCGATGCCGGGCCGTACGAGATCGAAGTGGGCGTCCGGGAGCGTGAGCGTGGCCGGAGAGTTGGCGATGTGCCGCACCTCGGGGCGTATCCCCTGGTCCTCGGCGTACGCCACCATCTCGCGGAAGACGGAGAGCTGGGCGGCGATCGACGGGTGCCCCGGCTCGTCGGCGCACGCGAAGTGCGACCAGAGGCCGGTGACGGCGACGAGCCCATCGGCCTCGGCGCGCAGCGACTCGGCGACCAGCTCGGGCCAGTCGGCCGGCAAGCAGCCGTTGCGCCCGAGACCCGTGTCGGCCTTGAGCTGGACGCGCGCGGTGCGGCCCGCCTCGCGGGCGGCCGCCGTCACCTCACGCAGCGCCCACACCGCGCTCACCGACATGTCCAGACCGGCCTCGACGCCCTCGCGCCAGGGCCCGCCCGGTGTCCACAGCCAGCACATGATCCGCCCCGGCAGACCCGCGGCACGCAGGGCCAGGGCCTCCTCCGGCGTCGCGGTACCGATCCAGGCGGCACCCGCCTGGACGGCGGCCCTGGCGCAGGGCACCGCTCCGTGGCCGTACCCGTCGGCCTTCACCACGGCCATGAACGCGGCGTCCGGCGCGTGGGCGCGCAGCGAGCGCACGTTGGCGCGGAGGGCGCCGAGGTCGATCTCGGCGCGGACACGGAAAGGGGCTGTCTCGTTCATCGCGCCCAGTCTCTCAGAGCCGCCACAGGCCGGATCAGTCCGGCCTCCGTACGTCCCTCCACGCACCCGGAATCGCATCGGCCACGTCCTGTGCCGCCACCGGTGCGCCGTCCGCCGCGCGGCGCGCGGCCAGGCCGTGCAGGTATGCGCCGACCGAACCCGCGTCCCGCGCGTCGAGGCCCGCCGCGAGCAGGGAGCCCGCAAGGCCGGAGAGCACGTCGCCGCTGCCCGCGGTGGCGAGCCAGGGGGTGCCGGTGGGGTTGACGCGTACGGCGCGCTCCGTCGGGGCGACCAGCGTCGTGGAGCCCTTCAGCAGAACGGTCGCGCCGAACCGCCCCGCCAGCTCGCGCGCGGCGGAGAGCCGGCCCGCCTCCACCTCGGCGCGGGAAACGCCCAGAAGGGCGGCGGCCTCCCCGGCATGCGGCGTGAGCAGCGTCGGCGCGCGCCGCGCCCGCACCTCCCGCTCCCCCGCGAGCCGCAGCCCGTCCGCGTCGATCAGTACGGGCACATCGGCGTCGACCACGTCCCGCAGCCGCTCCTCGTCGTCCCCGAGCCCGGGGCCCACGACCCAGGCCTGCACCCGCCCCGCCTTCGACGGCGGCCCCGCCGACACCAGGGCCTCGGGGAACCTCGCGATGACGGCGTCCGCGGCAGGCCCCACGTACCGGACCGCGCCCGCGCCGCCACGCAGCGCGCCCGCCACGCAGAGCACGGCGGCGCCCGGGTACCGCGCGGAGCCGGCGACGATCCCGACGACGCCGCGCCGGTACTTGTCGCTCTCGCCGCTCGGCTCGGGCAGCAGCCTCGCCACATCGACGTACTGAAGAGCCTCCAACACCCCCTCGTCCGCAGGCAGTTCGATCCCGATGCCGACGAGCCGCACCACACCGGCGTACTCGTGTCCCGGATCGATCAGCAGCCCCGGCTTGTACGCCCCGAAGGTCACCGTCACATCGGCGCGCACCGCCTCGCCGCGCACCTCGCCCGTGTCCGCGTCGACGCCGCTCGGCAGGTCCACGGCGACGACCAGGGCGTTCCGCGCGGCGGCGACGAGCCGGGCGGCGCGCTCGCGAAGTCCGCCGCGCCCCCCGATGCCCACGATTCCGTCCACGACCAGCCGGGACGAGGCGACCACGCCCTCCGCCCTCGCCTCGTCCCCGTCCACGATCACGCCCCCGGCGGCCCGCAGCGCGGCGAGCCCGCCGGGGTGGGTGCGGTCGGGGGCGAGCAGCACCGCGCTGACTCCCGCCCCGCGCCGGGCCAGCCTCGCCCCGGCGTACAGGGCGTCGCCGCCGTTGTCCCCGCTGCCCACCAGCAGCGTGACCCGCGCGCCGTACACCTTGCCGAGCAGCCGCGCGCACTCGGCGGCCAGGCCGGCCGCCGCCCTCCGCATCAGCGCTCCCTCGGGCCCCCGGCCCATGGCCTCCCGCTCCGCGCCCCTGACACTCTCCACGCCATACGCAGTCCGCATCCCTCCAGTCTCCCCCGCCGCCGGTGGCATCCCTACCCCGCCGCTCCGCGGCGGACGTCTCCCACCCATCCACCCGTTTACCCCGCGCTGCGGTGTGGGCGTAAGAACATGGGTGGGTGGGAAACTCCCGCGCTGCAAAGGCAGGCGCGGCAACACAGAGCGGGCAGGGCACTCCCCACGCTGTAGAGGTAGGCATGGGAACACACAGTGGGCGGCGGGAAACCCCCGCACCGCCGCAAAGGCAGGCGCGGCAACACGCGGCGGACGGGGAACTCCCGCACTGCGGAAGTGGGTGTGGGAACACACGGCGGGCAGACGGGAAGCCCCGCACCGCAGGAGTGGTTCGTAGGAGCTGGCAAGCCACGACGGCCCGCAGCCGCGAGCGCGCGCGAGGGGACGTGGGGGTATGTGCGAGCGGAGCACAGTGGAAGAACTAACCCAGCAGCAAAGCAACGCCCACACCAAGATGGCGAGCACGCACATACCCCCGCGGCCCCGCCCCACAGACGAACCCAAGGCGCAGACGGCACCACCCAAGGCCCAGGGGCCAGACCCCGCCAGACCCCGCCAGCCCCCTACCCCTCCGCCACCACCACCGCCGAAGCCACCCCCGCATCATGACTGAGCGACACATGCCACGCCCGAACCCCCAGCACAGAAGCCCGCTCAGCCACAGTCCCCCGCACCCGCACCCGCGGCTGCCCACTCTCCTCGACATACACCTCGGCGTCGATCCACCGAAGCCCCCCCGGCGCCCCCAACGCCTTGGCCAACGCCTCCTTCGCCGCGAAGCGGGCCGCCAGTGACGCGACCCCCCGCCGCTCCCCGCTCGGCAGCAGCAACTCGCTCTCCACGAAGAGCCGCTCGGCCATACCCGGCGTCCGGGACAGCGCCGCCCCGAACCGCTCGATCTCCGCGACGTCGATGCCGACCCCGATAATCACAGGCTCACCCCAGAAATCACCCGATCACGCAAAAAACACCGGCCCAGGGTGACACACCCCACCACACCCCCCACCCCCTCACCGTTCAAACAGCCGTAACAATGAACCGTGATCTCTTCGGTCTCCGCGCCTGCGAAGGCGCCGCGGAGCGCCCACCGGCACAAGCCGGAGGCGACTCCCTACGTCGACCTCACCCGAAACGAGTGGAGCGCTCTCCGGGAGAAGACGCCTCTGCCCCTGACGGCGGAGGAGGTGGAGAAGCTCCGCGGCCTCGGCGACGTCATCGACCTGGACGAGGTCCGCGACATCTACCTCCCGCTGTCCCGACTCCTGAACCTCTACGTAGGCGCGACGGACGGCCTGCGCGGAGCCCTCAACACCTTCCTGGGCGAGAAGGGCTCCCAGTCCGGGACCCCCTTCGTCATAGGAGTAGCCGGCTCCGTGGCCGTCGGGAAATCCACCGTCGCCCGCCTCCTCCAGGCCCTCCTCTCCCGCTGGCCGGAACACCCCCGCGTGGAACTCGTCACCACCGACGGCTTCCTCCTGCCCACCGAGGAACTGGAAGCCCGCGGCCTGATGTCCCGCAAGGGCTTCCCCGAGTCGTACGACCGCCGCGCCCTCACCCGCTTCGTGGCGGACATCAAGGCGGGCAAGGAGGAGGTCACCGCCCCCGTCTACTCCCACCTCATCTACGACATCGTGCCGGGGCAGCGCCTCACGGTCCGCCGCCCCGACATCCTCATCGTCGAGGGCCTGAACGTCCTGCAGCCCGCACTCCCCGGCAAGGACGGCCGCACCCGTGTGGGCCTCGCGGACTACTTCGACTTCAGCGTGTACGTCGACGCCCGCACGGAGGACATCGAACGCTGGTACCTGAGCCGCTTCAAGAAGCTGCGCGACACCGCCTTCCAGAACCCGTCCTCGTACTTCCGCAAGTACACGCAGGTGTCGGAGGAGGAGGCCCTCGACTACGCCCGCACCACCTGGCGCACCATCAACAGACCCAACCTCCTGGAGAACGTGGCCCCCACCCGCGGCCGCGCCGCCCTCGTGGTCCGCAAGGGCCCCGACCACAAGGTCCAGCGCCTGAGCCTGCGCAAGCTCTGAACACCGACCCCACCACCACCCCGCCCTGCCCTCCCCCACCACCCGACTACTCTGCCGACATGCTGCACCTGCGCCTGATCTCCCCCGCGAACAAGACCGACGACGTACTGCGTCTGATCGAGGGGACGACCGGCACCGCGCATCTCGCCGTGGTGCCGGGCGCGGCCCGCGACCCCGCGGGCGACGTCATCATGTGCGACGTCGCCCGTGAGGCGGGCGACGAGCTGATAAGCGGTCTGCGCGCGCTGGACCTCGACAAGTGCGGCTCGATCTCGGTCGAGAACATCGACCTCTCCCTCTCCGAGCGCGCCGACAAGGCGGAGCACGACGCGCCGGGAGAGGGCTCGGACGCGGTCCTGTGGGAGCAGCTGACCGACGCGACCCACGAGGAGTCGACGCTTTCGATCACCTACGTCGCGTTCATCACGCTCGCCACGATGCTCGCGGCCTGCGGCGTCGTGCTGGACAACGCGATCCTGATCGTGGGCGCGATGGCCGTGGGACCGGAATTCGGCCCCCTGGCCGGTTTCTGCACCGCCCTGGTGCGGCGGGCGCCCAAGCTGGCGCTGCGCTCGCTGACCGCGCTGCTCGTGGGCTTCCTGGTGGCGATGGTGGTGACGGTCGGGTTCAGCTACGTCATGGACGCGACGGACCTGTTCACGCACGACGCCCTGAAGGCGGAGCGCCCGAACACGAACTTCATCTACCGCCCGGACTGGTTCTCGTTCGTCGTGGCGGTCCTCGCGGGCGCGGCGGGCACGCTCTCCCTCACCTCGGCGAAGTCGGGCGCCCTGGTCGGAGTGGCGATCTCCGTGACGACGGTCCCGGCGGCGGCGAACGCCGCGGTCGCCTTCAGCTACAACGAGTACAAGCAGGCGTGGGGCTCCACCGAGCAGCTCCTGCTGAATCTCCTCGGCATCGTCCTCGCCGGCACGCTCACGCTGCTGGCCCAGAAGGCTCTCTGGGCCACGCAGCGCGAACGTACCGCCGCGTCACACCACAAGCCCTAGCCCAGCGCCGACTTCACCACGTCGGCGAGCCGCCCGGCCACGGACCGGGCCTGCTCGATGTCGGCGGCCTCCACCATGACCCGCACCAGCGGCTCCGTACCGGAGGGCCGCAGGAGCACCCGGCCGGTGGAGCCCAGCTCGCGCTCGGCGTCGGTGACGGCGGCGGACAGCTCGGCGGAGGTCTTCACGCGCGATCTGTCGACGTCCGGCACGTTGATGAGGACCTGCGGGAGCCGCTCCATGACGCCGGCGAGATCGGCGAGCGTACGACCGGTCTCGGCGACGCGCGCCGCGAGCAGCAGCCCGGTCAGCGTGCCGTCGCCGGTGGTCGCGTGGTCGAGGACGATCACGTGCCCGGACTGCTCGCCGCCGAGGGCGAAGCCGTGCTCCTTCATCGACTCCAGGACGTACCGGTCGCCGACGGCCGTCTGCACCAGCGAGAGGCCCTGGGCCTCCATGGCCAGCTTGAAGCCGAGGTTCGACATGACGGTGGCGACAACGGTGTCGTGCCGTAGCGAGCCGTGCTCCCGCATGGCGAGGGCGAGCACGGCGAGGATCTGGTCGCCGTCGACCTCGGCACCGGTGTGGTCCACGGCGAGGCAGCGGTCCGCGTCCCCGTCGTGCGCGATACCGAAGTCCGCCTTGTGCTCGACGACGGCTTCCTTGAGCAGCCCCAGATGGGTGGAGCCGCAGCCGTCGTTGATGTTCAGCCCGTCCGGCTGCGCCCCGAGGGTGATGACCTCGGCGCCCGCGCGCGTGAACGCCTCGGGCGAGACACGGGCGGCGGCGCCGTGCGCCTCGTCGAGGACGATCTTCAGTCCGTCGAGGCGGTTGGGCAGCACGCCGAGGAGGTGCGCGATGTACTGGTCGAGTCCCTGGTCGTACGACTTCACCCGGCCGACGCCGGCCCCGGTGGGCCGCTGCCAGGGAGCGCCGGTGCGGTGCTCTTCGTACACGGACTCGATGCGGTCCTCCAGCTCGTCGGCGAGTTTGTGGCCGCCACGGGCGAAGAACTTGATGCCGTTGTCGGGCATGGCGTTGTGGCTGGCGGAGAGCATCACGCCGAGGTCGGCGCCCAGCGCACCGGTGAGATGCGCCACCGCCGGGGTGGGCAGCACACCGACGCGCAGGACGTCCACGCCCGCGCTCGCGAGGCCGGCGACCACCGCGGCCTCCAGGAACTCCCCGGACGCGCGCGGGTCACGCCCGACCACCGCCACCGCGCGATGGCCTTCAAAGGTGCCCGCCTCGGCCAGTACGTGCGCCGCCGCCACGGAGAGTCCGAGCGCCAGCTCGGCCGTCAGATCCGCGTTGGCGACACCGCGCACGCCGTCCGTGCCGAAGAGTCGTCCCACTGCTGTCCTCCGAACGTTCGTTCCTGATAGACGAACGCCCCGGCAGCACAGACTGTGCCGCCGGGGCGAACGAAAAGTACAAGCAGGCAGCGATTAGCGCTTGCTGTACTGCGGGGCCTTACGGGCCTTCTTGAGACCGGCCTTCTTGCGCTCGACCGCACGGTCGTCACGCTTGAGGTAACCGGCCTTCTTGAGGGCCGCGCGGTTGTTGTCGACGTCGGCCTCGTTCAGCGCACGGGCGACACCGAGACGGAGCGCACCGGCCTGACCGGAGACGCCGCCACCCGAGATGCGGGCGATGACGTCGTAGCGGTTGTCGAGCTCGAGCACCTTGAAGGGCTCGTTGACTTCCTGCTGGTGGACCTTGTTCGGGAAGTAGTCCTCGAGCGTGCGCCCGTTGACCTTCCACTTGCCGCTGCCCGGGACGATCCGGACGCGGGCGATGGCGTTCTTGCGACGGCCCAGGCCGGCGGCCGGCTGGGGGTCGCCGAAGCGCGCGGCGTTCGACTCCGAGGTGTACTCGCCCTCGACGGGGACCTCGGACTCGGTGGTGTACTGCTCGACGTCGGCGATCTCGGTCTCTTCGACCGGCTGCTCAACGGTGGTCTCGGCCACGATTCTCCTCAGATTCTTTTTCGTCTTTGGGGGTGGCCGGAACTACTGCGCGACCTGGGTGATCTCGAACGGGACCGGCTGCTGAGCGCCGTGCGGGTGCTGGTCGCCCGCGTAGACCTTCAGCTTCGAGAGCATCTGACGGCCCAGGGTGTTCTTGGGGAGCATGCCCTTGACGGCCTTCTCGACAGCCTTCTCGGGGCTCTTGGCGAGCAGCTCGTCGTAACGGACGGAACGCAGACCACCCGGGTAACCGGAGTGGCGGTACGCCATCTTCTGGGTCTTCTTGTTGCCGGAGAGGTGCACCTTCTCCGCGTTGATGATGATGACGAAGTCACCGGTGTCAACGTGAGGGGCGTAGATCGGCTTGTGCTTGCCACGCAGCAGGGTGGCAGCGGTGGTCGCCAGACGGCCCAGGACGATGTCCCGGGCGTCGATGACGTGCCACTGGCGGGTCACATCGCCGGGCTTGGGGCTGTACGTACGCACGGTGTCGTAGCCTTCGCTTCTTCAGAGGTGGGGTCCTGACATGGCCACCACGGACGATGTACGACAGCCTTGGCGGACATCGGTGACGCAACCGAGTCCTGCCGCTGGTCATCGGCCCGGTGGGCCGGTGTAAGGGCCCCTCACGTGAGAATGAGAAAGCCAATACACATAACGAACTCGCAGAATACCCGCGCTGCCCCGTACGGGTCAAAACGCGGGCCTGGAGACCGGCGCAGCCGGTTCCACCGCCTCGGGCGGCCCTGTGAGTTTCCAGGGTAACCGGCCTCCGGCCGCCCGGCACACCCCGCTCACCCCCGCGAGCACGGCCCGGCCCGGCTCCCCGCGCGGCTTCCCGCCCCTCACCTGCTGCGGGCCACCGCCTCCACCGCCGTCCGCCGCCCCCGCGGCACCGGATCGTGACGCACCCCACGCCCACCAGCGGCCCCGCCCGCCGCACACGCCCACCCGACGGTGACCGCCAGCAGACAGAGCGTCGCCGCGTCCTTGAAAGCGCGCCGCGTCCCCGGCTCCAGCCACGGCCAGGTGAACCCCGGTACCTGCGGCACCAGCGCCACCCAGAACCACGGGCTCCGCCCCGGCGCCCCCGCCGTCAGCACCCCGGCGAGCAGCAGCGGAAGGACGACCAGGAGGTAGTGGTCGTACGAGGGCCGGGAGACGAGAAAGGCCGAAAGCATCAGCATCGTGGCGCACTCCACCCCCCTCGACGGCCCCGCGTCCCCTCTCCTCCACCTCCGCCACGCACACCACACCCCGGCCGCCGCCGCAGACCCCGCGAGCAGCGCCGCCGCCGACGGCGGCACCCCGAGCCGCGCGAGCACCGCCGCCGGCGACGCCTCATACAGACGTACGAAGGCATCGTCGCCCCGCAGCAGGAAGGGCAGCGTCCGCGTGAAGAACCCGGCGGGGTCCGGCATCACGAGCGCGGCCCCCAGCGACACCACCGCGGGCACCGCGACCGCCGCCCCGAGCCCCCGCCACCGCCCGGCGAAGACGAAGAGGAGCACGACGGGCGCCAGCAGCGGCTTCACGGCGACGGCGGCGCCGATGACGACCCCGGCCGCCACCCACCGCCCCCGGCACACCAGCAGCAGCGCCGGCGGCAGCGCCACGGCCGACGCCACCGTCCAGTTGCCCAGCTCGACGAGGTGCCCGAAGGGCGCGAAGCCGAGCACGAGCCCGAGCAGCCCGTACGCCGCGAACCGGCTGCGCCAGGACACCTCGTACAGCCGCAGCGCGCACACCCATCCGGCGACGAGGCCCGCGGTGACGCCCGCCGGGACCAGGAAGCGGGCCACGGCGGTGGGCAGCAGGGCCTGCGGCACCGCGGCGAGCACGGCCCCCGGCAGATAGAGGAAATGCCGGTCGGCATAGGGCGAGCGCCCGTGGATCCACGCCTCGGCGGCCCGCACCACGATGGCGTTGTCCATCCCGCCACCCGGCACCCGCAGCCCCACCCGGACGGCCCCGGCGAGCAGCACCAGACCGAGCACGGCCCGGACATGCCACCCGGCAGGCCGCAACAACCAACCCTTTACCGCCGATTCGCCCGTATCCATACGCCTCAGGCTAGGGCGGGAACCCCACACGACCGCCGCTCAACATCCCCAACTCCCCGTCTAAGATGCGGCCCATGAGCTTTGGGCAAGGGGGACCTCAGTGGGGTCCGGGCGGAACGGGCGGACCCGGCGGCGGACCCACACCCGACTGGGCGGCGCTCGCCGAAGCCTCCGAGGCGCGCGCCCGGCGCCGCAAATGGCTGATGATCGGCGGCGGAGCGTTCGCCACCATCGGCATCGCGGCCGCCGTGGCGATCACCGTCGTCTCCGCCAACAGCGACGACGCCTCCGCCTCGAACAAGCCGGCCAGCGAGCTGCCCGCGACCGCGGACATCCCCGGGGCGAGCGACGACCCGGGCCCGACCTTCGAGGCGACCACGCCGCCGCCCCCGCCGAACCCCAAGGACTTCATCTCCAGCGCCAAGAAGGACAAGGCGCCGCTCACCCCCGAGGGCCTCTTCCCCGGCAAGACGTACACCTCGGGCAAGAACGTCTACAGGAAGGGCGCGACCGACAGCACCAAGAAGTGCGCGTCCGTCACCCAACCCGCCCTCGGCACCATCCTCACCAGGAACGACTGCACCCGCCTGATCCGCGCCAGCTACGTCAAGGACGGCATCGCGGTCACCATCGGCGTCGCCGTCTTCGACACCTCGGCCGAGGCCGAGAAGGTCATGAGCCAGGTCAAGAACGGCCTGGTCAACACGTTGCCCGGCAAGGGCGTGCCCGGCTTCTGCCAGACGGGGGTGTGCCGCGGGACGTACCACGCGTACGGCCGCTACGCGTACTTCACCACCACGGGCTACCCCAGCGGCAAGGACGTCACGACGTCCGACCGCAAGGCCTACGCCGTCGGCGACACCATGGCCCGCTTCGCCTTCCAGCGCGTCGACCAGCGGGGCCGCGCCCAGGCGTCCGCCGCGGCGGCGGCCCCCGAATAGTTGGGCGGCCGGGCGCTCAGCGGCGCGGCGCCCGGCGCGGCTCAGCAGCACCCGGCGCCGGGCAGCGTCCGCTTGTTGCGCGCCTCCTTGCTGCGCGCGGCGAGCAGCTCGTCGGCGGGGTAGCCGACCTCCTCCAGCGTGAGCCCGTGCGGCCGCACCACGTGCACGGCGGAGTCCCGCACGCCCGCCGCGAGCACCTTCGCCGGCCACTCCACGGGCCGGTGCCCGTCCCCCACGAACAGCATGGCGCCGACCAGCGACCGCACCATGTTGTGGCAGAAGGCGTCGGCCCGCACGGTCGCTTCGAGCACCCCGTCCGCGCGCCGCTCCCACCGCAGCTCCTGGAGCGTACGAATGGTCGTGGCGCCCTCACGCCGCTTGCAGTAGGCGGCGAAGTCGTGCTCGCCGACCAGCCGCTCGGCGGCGGCGTTCATGGCGTCGAGGTCCAACTCCCAGTCGTGCCACAGCACATGACCCCGCAGCAGCGGATCGACGCCACCGGGGTGGTCGGTGACGCGATAGGCGTACCGCCGCCACACGGCCGCGAACCGGGCGTTGAAGCCGGCCGGCGCCTCGGCGACCTTCCACACCCGCACATCGTGCGGCAGCCGCCCCGCGAGCCGCCGCAGCAGCTTGTCGTGGTGCTCCTCCCACACGGCCTCCGGCAGATCGACATGGGCGACCTGCCCGCGCGCGTGCACCCCGCTGTCGGTCCGCCCGGCGACCGTCAGCTCGTACGTCTCCTGCGACCGCGTCACGGTCCGCAGCGCGGCCTCGATCTCGCCCTGGACGGTCCGCTGCCCCTGGCGCTGCTTGGCCCAGCCGGAGAACTCCTTGCCGTCGTACGAAAGGTCAAGACGCACCCGCACGAAACCGGGCTCTACCTCATCACTCACACCGCAATCCTCTCAACAACGCGAAAGCGGGCCCGCCCCGCAGGGGGCGGACCCGCTCACAGCAAGGCAGAGCCTCAGGCGTCCTTGGACTCCTCGGCGGCCTCAACCGGCTTCGCGTCCTCGACGGGCGCGTCGTCCTTCTTGAGGGCGTCTTCCTTGACGGCACGCTTGGTGGCCGCCTCGGCCTCACCGGTGGCCTCCTGGGCCACGGTCAGGGCCTCCACCAGCTCGATGATCGCCATGGGCGCGTTGTCGCCACGACGGTTACCGATCTTGGTGATACGGGTGTAGCCACCCGGGCGGTTCACGTAGCGCGGGCCGATCTCCGTGAAGAGCGTGTGCACGATGCTCTTGTCGGTGATGACGGACAGCACCTGGCGGCGGTTGTGAAGGTCACCCTTCTTCGCCTTGGTGACCAGACGCTCCGCGTACGGACGCAGGCGACGGGCCTTCGCCTCGGTGGTGGTGATGCGGCCGTACTCGAAGAGCTGCTTGGCGAGGTTCGCCAGCAGAAGCTTCTCGTGCGCGGCGCTGCCGCCCAGACGGGCACCCTTGGCAGGCTTCGGCATGGTGTTTCTCCTTGATGTCTGCCCCGGCCGTATCAGGTACCGGGGTCAGTGGCACCGCGCCCCGTCAGGGGCGCGGGGAACTGCGCGACCAGCCGAAGCCGGTCCGCAGCCACGATCAGAACTGTCAGTACTGCTCGGTCTCGACGAAGCCCGCGTCCGCGTCGTCGTCGGCGCCAAAGGCGTCGGCGGCGGCGGTCGGGTCGAATCCGGGCGGGCTGTCCTTGAGGGCCAGACCCATACCGTTCAGCTTCATCTTGACCTCGTCGATCGACTTCGCACCGAAGTTGCGGATGTCGAGCAGGTCCGCCTCGGAGCGGGCGACAAGCTCGCCCACCGAGTGGATGCCCTCGCGCTTGAGGCAGTTGTACGACCGAACGGTGAGCTCCAGCTCCTCGATCGGCAGGGCGAGATCAGCGGCAAGGGCGGCGTCCGTCGGGGACGGGCCCATGTCGATGCCCTCGGCGTCGATGTTCAGCTCACGGGCGAGACCGAACAGCTCGACCAGGGTCTTGCCGGCCGACGCCATGGCGTCACGCGGACGCATCGCCTGCTTGGTCTCGACGTCGACGATCAGCTTGTCGAAGTCGGTGCGCTGCTCGACACGGGTCGCCTCGACCTTGTACGTGACCTTGAGCACCGGCGAGTAGATCGAGTCGACCGGGATGCGCCCGATCTCCTGACCGACCTGCTTGTTCTGCACGGCGGAGACGTAGCCGCGACCGCGCTCGACGGTCAGCTCCATCTCCAGCTTGCCCTTGCCGTTGAGCGTGGCGAGGACGAGGTCGGGGTTGTGCACCTCGACACCGGCCGGGGGCGCGATGTCGGCGGCGGTGACCAGACCCGGGCCCTGCTTGCGCAGGTACATCACGACGGGCTCGTCGTGCTCCGAGGAGACGACCAGCTGCTTGATGTTGAGGATGAGGTCGGTGACATCCTCCTTGACGCCCGGCACGGTGGTGAACTCGTGCAGGACACCGTCGATGCGGATGCTGGTGACAGCAGCGCCGGGGATCGACGAGAGGAGGGTGCGGCGGAGGGAGTTGCCGAGGGTGTAGCCGAAGCCCGGCTCCAGCGGCTCGATCACGAACCGGGAGCGGAATTCGTCGACGACCTCTTCGGTCAACGAGGGACGCTGAGCGATCAGCATGTTGCGATCCTTCAGTCAGGGGCACCCACTATTTGATGCCCTGATGGTTCTACAAGGGTACGGGCGGTACGGCTCCGAAGAGCCGTACCGCCCGGAAACCTAAGACAACCGTGCGTCAGACGCGGCGGCGCTTGGGCGGACGGCAGCCGTTGTGCGGCGTGGGCGTCACGTCCTGGATCGAGCCGACCTCAAGGCCGGTCGCCTGGAGCGAACGGATGGCGGTCTCGCGACCGGAACCCGGGCCCTTGACGAAGACGTCGACCTTGCGCATGCCGTGCTCCTGCGCGCGACGGGCAGCCGACTCGGCGGCCATCTGCGCGGCGAACGGCGTGGACTTGCGCGAGCCCTTGAAGCCGACGTGGCCGGCGGAGGCCCACGAGATCACGTTGCCGGCCGGGTCCGTGATGGACACGATCGTGTTGTTGAACGTGCTCTTGATGTGAGCGTGTCCGTGAGCGACGTTCTTCTTTTCCTTGCGGCGCACCTTCTTGGCAGCGCCCTGACGACCCTTGGGGGGCATCTATAACTCCTACGGGAGGTGGTCGGTCCTGCAGCGACAGCTGTCGATAGACCGCTGAGCGAGGACTACTTCTTGCCCGGCTTCTTCTTACCGGCGATGGCGCGACGCGGGCCCTTGCGGGTGCGGGCGTTCGTGCTGGTGCGCTGACCGCGGACCGGCAGGCCACGACGGTGACGCAGACCCTGGTAGCAACCGATCTCGACCTTGCGGCGGATGTCGGCCTGGATCTCGCGACGGAGGTCACCCTCGGTCTTGATGTTGGCGTCCACGTACTCGCGGATCTTGACGAGGTCTTCCTCGGTCAGGTCGCGGACGCGGGTGTTGCGGTCCACCTCGGTGGCGTCCAGCGTCTGCTGGGCCAGCGTGCGGCCGATGCCGAACACGTAGGTGAGGGCAACCTCGATGCGCTTTTCGCGTGGGAGGTCAACGCCTTCAACGCGTGCCATTCATGGCTCCTGTTGATTCTTCGGAGGTCTTCAGCAGAACCACTCCCGATTCGCCGTCGCCTTCTGCTGGAGAAGGTTTGGTACGTACCGGGTCCCCGGCCTCCGACCGGGGGTGTCGCCCTCCACCACCAAAGGAACTGAAGAGGGACGGGTCCTGCGTATCTACTTACTTGCGTCGCGCGAAAATCTGCGAACTGCAGTCGTGCGTCAGCCCTGGCGCTGCTTGTGGCGCGGGTTGTCGCAGATGACCATGACCCGACCGTGACGGCGGATCACCCTGCACTTGTCGCAGATCTTCTTGACGCTCGGCTTGACCTTCATTGGGTGAGGTTCTCCGGGTCAGTGCCACCACCCCGCCTAAGCGGAGTGCGGGCAAGATCTACTTGTACCGGTAGACGATCCGGCCACGCGTCAGGTCGTACGGAGACAGCTCCACCACGACCCGGTCGTCAGGGAGGATGCGGATGTAGTGCATGCGCATCTTGCCGCTGATGTGTGCCAGGACCTGGTGGCCGTTCTGGAGCTCCACCTTGAACATGGCGTTCGGGAGAGACTCGACGACAGTGCCTTCGATCTCGATGGCACCTTGCTTCTTGGCCACGCTTCGCCCTTCGAATCGACTACCTTGATCGACTTCGTACGCCGTATGCAGACACACGGATGCACGAGAGCCGACGCGTCAGTCTACGTCAGTGCACTCGGAAAGACGAATCGAGAAAGTCTGCCCCACTGCGTAGATCTTTAAGCAAGGGGGTCAGCCCAGCGGGTCCGGCGCCGCCGTGACCCCGTACTCCGCCAGCTTCGCCCGGCCGCAGTCAGGAGCCGTCAGGACCAGCGGGCCCTCCTCCGTCAGCGCGACGGAGTGCTCCCAGTGCGAGGACCAGGTGCCGTCCGTCGTGATGACCGTCCAGTCGTCCTCAAGGACCTCCGTGCGCGGCGTGCCCAGGGAGACCATGGGCTCGATGGCCAGGCAGAAGCCGGGGACCAGCTTGGGGCCCTTGCCTCGGCGGCGCTCGACGTAGTTCAGGAGGTGGGGGTCCATGTGCATCTCGGTGCCGATGCCGTGGCCGCCGTAGTCCTCGACGATCCCGTACTTGCCGCCGCCCGGCTTCGGCTGGCGGCGGATGTACGTCTCGATGGCGCGGGAGATGTCGACGAGCCGGTTGCCCAGCTTCATGGCCGCGAGGCCGGCCCACATCGACTCCTCGGTCACGCGGGACAGCTCGATCAGCTCCGGAGCGTGACCGGTGCCCACGAACGCGGTGTACGCCGCGTCACCGTGCCAGCCGTCGATGATCGCGCCCGCGTCGATGGAGATGATGTCGCCGTCCTTGAGGACGGTCTTGTCGTCGGGGATGCCGTGTACGACGACCTCGTTGACGGACGTGCAGATCGTCGCGGGGAAGCCGCCGTAGCCGAGGAAGTTGGACTTCGCGCCGTGCTCGGCGATGACCTTGCGGGCGACGTCGTCCAGATCCTTGGTGGTGGCCCCGGGCACCGCGGCCTCACGGGTCGCCGCGTGGATGGCGGCGACGACAAGGCCCGCCTCACGCATCTTCGCGATCTGCTCGGGGGTCTTGATCTGCACCATGGGGCTTCCGCTCTCCGTCATCCGTCATCCGTCAACAACCGGCTACGTACACACGAACCGGTACGTAGACAACAGTACGGCCGCGGTCCCCTTACGGGCACCGCGGCCGAAACAGCGTACTGACTACTTGTCGCCCTTCAGGGCTTCCATCGCACGCTCGGTGACCTCGTCCACCTTGCCGAGCGCCGAGATCGTGACGACCAGACCCTGGGTCCGGTAGTAGTCGATGATCGGCTCGGTCTGCGTGTGGTAGACCTCAAGACGCTTGCGGACGGTCTCCTCGCTGTCGTCCACACGCTGGTACAGCTCACCGCCGCAGACGTCACAGACGCCCTCCTGCTTCGGCGGCGAGTACGTCACGTGGAAGACGTGGCTGGACTCCTTGCGGCAGACGCGACGGCCGGCGATCCGCTTGACGACCTCGTCCTCGGGGACCTCCAGGTCCAGGACGGCGTCGAGCTTCACGTCATCGGCCTTGAGCGCCACGTCCAGCGCCTGTGCCTGGGACACATTGCGCGGGAACCCATCGAGCAGGAAGCCGTTCTCGGCGTCCGGCTGCGCCATGCGCTCCTTCGCCATGCCGATCGTCACTTCATCGGGCACGAGGTTGCCGGCGTGGATGTACTCCTTCGCCTGCTTGCCCAGTTCCGTGCCCTGGCTCATGTTGGTACGGAAGAGGTCGCCCGTGGAGATGTGCGGGATCGACAGGTTCTGGGCGAGGAACGCGGCCTGCGTTCCCTTGCCCGCACCGGGCGGCCCGACGAGGACGATACGCATCAGCGGAGGAACCCTTCGTAATTGCGCTGCTGGAGCTGGCTCTCGATCTGCTTCACGGTTTCCAGACCCACACCCACGATGATGAGGATGCTCGTCCCGCCGAAGGGGAAGTTCTGGTTTGCCCCGAAGCCCACCAACGCCATCGTCGGCACAAGAGCGATCAGACCCAGATACAGCGAACCCGGCCAGGTGATCCGGTTGAGTACGTAACTCAGATACTCAGCGGTCGGACGGCCAGCCCGGATGCCCGGGATGAAGCCACCATACTTCTTCATGTTGTCGGCGACTTCCTCGGGGTTGAAGGAGATCGCGACGTAGAAGAAGGCGAAGAAGACGATCAGCACGAAGTACGTGGTGATGTAAATCGGGTGGTCACCCTTGGTCAGGTTTGCGTCGATCCACTGCTTCCATCCCGAGTTGCCGCCCGCGAACTGGGCGACCAGCGCCGGAATGTAGAGCAGCGAAGAGGCGAAGATCACAGGGATGATGCCCGCCTGGTTGACCTTCAGCGGAATGTACGTCGACGTACCGCCGTAGGACCTGCGGCCGATCATGCGCTTCGCGTACTGGACGGGAATGCGCCGCTGCGCCTGCTCGACGAAGACCACCAGGCCGACCATGACGAGACCCACCGCGATGACGGTGCCGAACTCGATCCAGCCGTCGGCGAGCGAGCCCTGCTCCTTGATCGCCCACAGGGCGGCCGGGAAGGTCGCGGCGATCGAGATGAACATCAGGATCGACATGCCGTTGCCGATGCCGCGGTCGGTGATCAGCTCACCGAGCCACATCACACACGCCGTACCGGCGGTCATCGTGATGACCATGGTCATGGTGACGAAGATCGACTGGTCGGGCACGATGTCGCTGGCGACCGGGCAGCCCTGGAAGAGGGAGCCGGTGCGAGCGGTGGCCACCAGGCCGGTGCCCTGAAGGATCGCGAGCGCGATGGTCAGATAGCGCGTGTACTGCGTGATCTTCGCCGTGCCTGCCTGACCCTCCTTCTTGAGGGCTTCGAGCCGCGGGATCACCACGGTCAGCAGCTGCAGAATGATGCTCGCCGTGATGTACGGCATGATGCCGAGCGCGAAGATCGTGATCTGCAGCAGCGCGCCACCGCTCATCATGTTGACGAGACCGAACAGGCCCTGGTTCTGACTGGCGTTGTCGACGCAGGTCTGGACGTTCTTGTAATTGACACCGGGGATCGGCACATGCGTACCCAGCCGGTAGATCACGATGATGCCGAGCGTGAAGAGCAGCTTCTTGCGCAGGTCGGGCGTCTTGAACGCCCGGGCGAACGCGGTGAGCACGGTGCCTCCTGCGACCCCCGCGCGCGTGCGTCAGAGGTGGTGGTCTTGAGGATCGACGAATACGTATCAGTCAACAAAACCGTGCGGGCAGACCGCACGGAGCTTAGACAGTGCACGCCACCTTACCGGCGACCGTGCCCCCCTTGGAACGACCAACCGGGGATGCCCCTTTTGTGGGGCATCCCCGGCTGGGAATCGCTCATGTCATCGACACGTCCGAGAAAATCAGACGAGCTCGGTGACGGTACCGCCCGCGGCGGTGATCTTCTCCTTGGCGGAGCCGGAGACGGCGTCGACCGTCACCTGCAGCGCCACGGTGACCTCGCCCTGGCCGAGGACCTTGACAAGGCTGTTCTTGCGAACGGCACCCTTGGCGACGAGACCCTCGACGGTGACCTCGCCACCCTCCGGGTACAGCGCGCTCAGCTTGTCGAGGTTCACGACCTGGAACTCGGTCTTGAACGGGTTCCGGAAGCCCTTGAGCTTCGGCAGGCGCATGTGGAGGGGCATCTGGCCACCCTCGAAGCGCTGCGGAACCTGGTAACGGGCCTTGGTGCCCTTGGTACCACGACCAGCGGTCTTACCCTTGGACGCCTCACCACGACCCACACGGGTCTTGGCGGTCTTGGCGCCCGGGGCGGGCCGGAGGTTGTGGACCTTCAGCGGGTTCTGCTCCGCCATGTCAGTCGACCTCCTCAACCGTCACGAGGTGGCGGACGGTGTGCACCATTCCGCGGAACTCGGGGCGGTCCTCCTTGACGACCTGCGTGTTGATGCCCTTGAGACCAAGGGAGCGCAGGGTGTCGCGGTGGTTCTGCTTGCTACCGATGTACGACTTGATCTGCGTGACCTTGAGCTGTGCCATTACGCAGCACCAGCCCCGGCACGCGCCCGCAGCAGAGCCGCGGGAGCGACGTCCTCGAGGGGCAGACCACGGCGGGCCGCGATCTCCTCGGGACGCTGCAGACCCTTGAGGGCCGCCACGGTCGCGTGCACGATGTTGATCGCGTTCGACGAACCGAGCGACTTCGACAGGATGTCGTGCACGCCTGCGCACTCGAGCACGGCACGCACCGGGCCACCGGCGATAACACCGGTACCGGGGGAAGCAGGCTTGAGCAGGACGACGCCCGCGGCCTTCTCGCCCGTGATCGGGTGCGGGATGGTGCCCTGGATACGGGGGACCTTGAAGAAGTGCTTCTTGGCCTCCTCAACACCCTTGGCGATGGCGGCCGGCACCTCCTTGGCCTTGCCGTAACCGACACCGACGGTACCGTCACCATCGCCTACCACGACCAGCGCGGTGAAGCTGAAGCGACGACCACCCTTCACAACCTTGGCGACGCGGTTGATCGCGACAACGCGCTCAACGTACGCGGTCTTCTCGGCGGCGGCGTTGCCACCGTCGCGACCCTTCCGGTCCCGCCGCTCGCCGCCACCGGCACCGCCACCGCGGCGCTGGGGTCCAGCCATTGGAATTACCTCTCTCTGTTTCCGCTAGCTACGGAACCGACTCAGAACTTGAGTCCGGCTTCGCGGGCGGCGTCCGCCAGGGCGGCGATGCGCCCGGCGTACTGGTTACCACCACGGTCGAACACGACAGTCTCGACACCGGCGGCCTTGGCGCGCTCGGCGACCAGGGCGCCGACCGACTTGGCCTGCGCCGACTTGTCGCCCTCGGCGCCGCGGATCGTGGTGTCCAGGGTCGACGCCGACGCAAGGGTGTGACCCTTGATGTCGTCGATGACCTGGGCCACGATGTGGCGGTTGGAGCGCGTCACGACCAGGCGCGGACGCTCAGCCGTACCCGAGATGTGCTTACGGATGCGGATGTGACGACGCTTGATGGCAGCACGCTTGTAAGCGTCGCCCTTAGCAATCTTGACACCGTATGCCATGGCTTACTTACCCGCCTTTCCGACCTTGCGGCGGATGACTTCGCCTTCGTACTTGACGCCCTTGGCCTTGTACGGGTCAGGCTTGCGCAGCTTGCGGATGTTGGCCGCAACCTCGCCGACCTTCTGCTTGTCGATGCCCTCGACCGAAAGCTTGGTCGCGGACTCCACCTTGAAGGTGATGCCCTCGGGGGCCTCGACCAGGATCGGGTGGCTGTAGCCCAGCGAGAACTCCAGGTTGGAGCCCTTCGCGAGGACGCGGTAACCGACACCGCTGATTTCGAGCTTCTTCACGTAACCCGTGGTCACGCCGGTGATCATGTTCGCCACCAGCGTGCGGGACAGGCCGTGCAGGGCCTTGTTCTGACGCTCGTCGTTCGGGCGGGTGACGTTGAGAACGCCGTCCTCACCCTTAGCGATCTCGATCGGCGCGACAACGGTGTGCGAGAGGGAACCCTTGGGGCCCTTCACCGCGACCGTACGGCCGTCGATGGTGACGTCCACGCCGGCGGGAACCGTGATGGGGAGCTTGCCAATACGCGACATTAGCTATTCCTCCGTTCCCGACTACCAGACGTAGGCGAGGACTTCCCCACCTACGCCCTTCTTGCCTGCCTGCTGGCCGGTGAGCAGACCGTGGGACGTGGAGATGATCGCCACGCCCAGGCCGCCGAGCACCTTCGGCAGGTTGGTGGACTTCGCGTAAACCCGGAGACCGGGCTTGGAGATCCGCTTGATGCCCGCGATGGAGCGCTCACGGTTCGGGCCGAACTTCAGCTCGAGGACGAGGTTCTTGCCGACCTCGGCGTCCTCGACCTTCCAGCCCGTGATGAAGCCCTCCTGCTGGAGGATCTCCGCGATGTGAGACTTGATCTTGCTGTGCGGCATAGCCACTGTGTCGTGGTACGCCGAGTTCGCGTTACGCAGACGAGTCAGCATGTCCGCGATCGGATCAGTCATGGTCATGAATTGGCCTTCGGCCTCTCTCGCCGGGGTTTCCTATCTGCGCCATCCCTCTCCCCACTCAGAGGCGGGACGGGTGCGGCGCGGGGACCTACGGCGTAGTAAGTCGGTCAGGGCGGCAGACGCCCAACCCTCCTAGCCTAAGCCATATGGAGGAGGGCCTCTGCCATCCCGTTACTTACCGAGAGATCCAAGCAGTCCGGAAAGGACTACCAGGAGCTCTTGGTCACGCCCGGCAGCTCGCCACGGTGGGCCATCTCACGAAGGCACACGCGGCACAGGCCGAACTTGCGGTAGACGGAGTGCGGGCGGCCGCAGCGCTGGCAGCGGGTGTACGCACGCACACCGAACTTGGGCTTACGAGCAGCCTTGGCAATCAGAGCCTTCTTCGCCATCTCGCTTACGCCTCCTTGAAGGGGAAGCCGAGGTGACGGAGAAGGGCGCGGCCCTCAGCGTCGTTGGTCGCCGTGGTGACCACGGTGATGTCCATACCCCGGACGCGGTCGATCTTGTCCTGGTCGATCTCGTGGAACATGACCTGCTCCGTGAGACCGAAGGTGTAGTTGCCACGGCCGTCGAACTGCTTGGGGGACAGACCACGGAAGTCGCGGATGCGCGGCAGCGCGAGCGACAGGGTGCGGTCCAGGAACTCCCACATGCGGTCGCCACGGAGCGTGACGTGACAGCCGATCGGCTGACCCTCACGCAGCTTGAACTGCGCGATGGACTTCCGGGCCTTGGTGATGGCCGGCTTCTGACCGGTGATCGTGGTCAGGTCACGGACGGCACCGTCCATGAGCTTCGAGTCACGGGCGGCGTCGCCGACACCCATGTTGACCACGATCTTGACGAGGCCCGGCGTCTGCATGACGTTCTCGTACGAGAACTCTTCCTGCAGCTTGGCCGCGATCTCCTCGCGGTACTTCGTCTTGAGACGCGGAGTGGTGGTGGTCGTCATCAGATGTCCTCACCCGTCCGCTTGGCAACGCGGATCTTGTTGCCCTCGTCGTCGAAGCGGTAACCGACGCGCGTGACGACCTTGTTGCCGTCCTTCTCCACGACCAGCTGGACGTTGGAGACGTGGACGGGGGCCTCGGTGGTCACGATGCCGCCGGCCTGCGAGCCGCTGGCGGTCGGGCCGGCCTTCGTGTGCTTCTTGACCCGGTTGACACCCTCGACCAGGACGCGCTCGTCGCGCGGGTAAGCGGCAATGACCTTGCCCTGCTTGCCCTTGTCCTTACCGGTGATGACCTGGACCAGGTCGCCCTTCTTGATCTTCATGCTTACAGCACCTCCGGCGCGAGCGAGATGATCTTCATGAACTTCTTCTCGCGCAGCTCACGGCCGACGGGGCCGAAGATACGGGTGCCGCGAGGGTCGCCGTCGTTCTTCAGAATGACGGCGGCGTTCTCGTCGAAGCGGATGTACGAGCCGTCCGGACGGCGGCGCTCCTTGACGGTGCGAACGATGACCGCCTTGACGACGTCACCCTTCTTCACGTTGCCACCGGGGATCGCGTCCTTGACGGTGGCGACGATGACGTCACCGATACCCGCGTAGCGGCGACCCGAGCCACCGAGAACACGAATGGTGAGAATTTCCTTCGCACCCGTGTTGTCGGCGACGCGAAGTCGCGACTCCTGCTGGATCACGTCTATCTCCTGATTGTCTGCCGGTTCCCGGCAGGGGCTTCTCTCTTACGAGATGGGCCCCTGCCGAGCCTGGCGGAACGAACTCTGAGGGATGCCTCAGAGAATTACTTGGCCTTCTCGAGGATCTCGACGATGCGCCAGCGCTTGGTCGCCGACAGCGGACGCGTCTCCATCAGGAGGACGCGGTCGCCGACGCCGGCAGCGTTCTGCTCGTCGTGCGCCTTGAGCTTGTTCGTACGGCGGATGACCTTGCCGTACAGCGCGTGCTTCACACGGTCCTCGACGGCGACGACGACGGTCTTGTCCATCTTGTCGCTGACGACCAGACCCTCACGGGTCTTGCGGAATCCGCGGTCAGTGTTGGTCTCAGTCACGTTGTTCTCGCTCATCAGGCGCTCTCCACCGTCTCGATGCCCAGCTCGCGCTCACGCATCAGGGTGTAGATCCGCGCGATGTCCTTACGGACGGCCTTGAGCCGACCGTGGTTCTCGAGCTGACCCGTCGCCGCCTGGAAGCGGAGATTGAACAGCTCTTCCTTGGCTTCGCGAAGCTTGTTGAGAAGCTCCTCGTCACCCAGCTCGCGCAGCTCGGACGCCTTGGTACCGGCCGACATCACGACTCACCTGCCTCGCGCCGGACGATACGGCACTTCATCGGAAGCTTGTGAGCAGCGCGGGTAAGCGCCTCACGAGCAATCTTCTCGTTCGGGTAGGACAGCTCGAACATCACCCGACCCGGGTGAACGTTCGCGACCCACCACTCGGGCGAACCCTTACCGGAACCCATGCGGGTCTCGGCAGGCTTCTTGGTCAGCGGGCGGTCCGGGTAGATGTTGATCCAGACCTTGCCGCCACGCTTGATGTGGCGGGTCATCGCGATACGGGCCGCCTCGATCTGGCGGTTGGTCACGTACGCCGGCGTGAGGGCCTGGATGCCGTACTCGCCGAACGCAACCGTCGTACCGCCCTTGGCCTGACCACGGCGCTTCGGGTGGTGCTGCTTGCGGTGCTTGACCCTACGGGGGATCAGCATTTCGGTCAGGCCTCCGTTCCGGTGCTCTCAGCCGGAGCGGCAGCGGCGGCGGGAGCGTCGGCCTTGGGGGCCTCGGCAGCCGGCGCGGACTGCTGCTGCGGCTTGCGGCCGCGGCCGCCACGCTCGCCACCACGGCCACCACGGGCCGGGCGGTCGTTGCCGCCACCACCACGGGCCGGGCGGTTACCCGCACGGGCCGCGGCGTTCTCGGCACGGACCTCGGCGATGTTCTTGACGTCGCCCTTGTAGATCCAGACCTTGACGCCAATACGACCGAAGGTCGTCTTGGCCTCGAAGAAGCCGTAGTCCACGTTCGCGCGCAGCGTGTGCAGCGGCACACGACCCTCGCGGTAGAACTCGGACCGGGACATCTCGGCGCCGCCGAGACGGCCACCACACTGGATCTTGATGCCCTTGGCACCGGCCTTCATCGACGACTGCATGCTCTTACGCATGGCGCGACGGAAGGAGACGCGGGAGGACAGCTGCTCCGCCACGGCCTGGGCCACGAGCTGAGCGTCGACCTCGGGGTTCTTGACCTCGAGGATGTTCAGCTGGACCTGCTTGCCCGTGAGCTTCTCGAGGTCGCCGCGGATGCGGTCGGCCTCGGCGCCACGGCGGCCGATGACGATGCCGGGACGCGCGGTGTGGATGTCCACACGCACACGGTCACGGGTGCGCTCGATCTCAACCTTCGAGATGCCGGCGCGCTCCATGCCGGACGTCATCATCCTGCGGATGGCGACGTCTTCCTTGACGTAGTCCTTGTACAGCTTGTCGGCGTACCAACGGGACTTGAAGTCCGTGGTGATACCGAGCCGGAACCCGTGCGGGTTTACCTTCTGGCCCATTACCGGGTTCCTTCCTTGCTGCTGACGACCACGGTGATGTGGCTGGTCCGCTTACGGATCCGGTAGGCACGGCCCTGAGCACGCGGACGGAACCGCTTCAGGGTCGGGCCCTCATCCACGTACGCCTCGCTGATGACCAGCGAAGAGGCGTCGGAGTGGTCGTAGTTGTGCGCGGCGTTGGCAATGGCGCTGTCCAGCACCTTGCCGACCGGCACGCTCGCGGCCTGCGGGGCGAAACGCAGGACCGCCTGAGCCTCCGTGGCATCCATGCCACGGATGAGGTCCACCACGCGGCGGGCCTTCATGGGCGTGACGCGGATGTACCGCGCCTGGGCCCTGGCTTCCATGGTTGTCCCTTCGGTGTTAGTCATAGTCGTTCCACCCCGCGCTAGCGGCGCTTCGACTTCCGGTCGTCCTTGACGTGGCCGCGGAAGGTGCGAGTCGGCGAGAACTCGCCGAGCTTGTGGCCGACCATCGCCTCGGTGACGAACACCGGGATGTGGGTCTTGCCGTTGTGCACCGCGATCGTGTGACCCAGCATGCTGGGAATGATCATCGAGCGACGGGACCAGGTCTTGATGACGTTCTTGGAACCGGCTTCGTTCTGGACGTCCACCTTCTTTACGAGGTGGTCGTCGACGAAGGGCCCCTTCTTGAGACTGCGCGGCATCTAAACCCGCTCCTAGCGCTTCTTGTTCGACTTGCGGCGACGGACGATGTACTTGTTGCTCGCCTTGTTGCGATCACGAGTACGACCCTCCTTCTTGCCCCACGGCGAGACCGGGTGACGTCCACCGGAGGTCTTGCCTTCACCACCACCGTGCGGGTGGTCGACCGGGTTCATCACGACACCACGCACGGTCGGGCGGACGCCCTTCCAGCGCATGCGGCCGGCCTTGCCCCAGTTGATGTTCGACTGCTCGGCGTTGCCGACCTCGCCAATCGTGGCGCGGCAGCGGACGTCGACCAGGCGGATCTCACCGGACGGCATGCGAAGGTGCGCCATGGCGCCTTCCTTCGCGAGCAGCTGCACGGAGGCACCCGCGGAGCGGGCGAACTTCGCTCCGCCGCCGGGCCGCAGCTCGATGGCGTGGATGGTCGTACCGACCGGGATGTTGCGCAGCGCCATGTTGTTGCCGGGCTTGATGTCGGCGCCAGGGCCGTTCTCAATCCGGTCACCCTGCTGCGTGCCGCGCGGGGCGAGGATGTAGCGCTTCTCGCCGTCCGCGTAGTGCAGCAGCGCGATGCGCGCGGTGCGGTTGGGGTCGTACTCGATGTGCGCGACCTTGGCCGGCACACCGTCCTTGTCGTGACGACGGAAGTCGATCACACGGAAGGCGCGCTTGTGTCCGCCACCCTGGTGGCGAACGGTGATCCGACCGGCGTTGTTACGGCCGCCCTTGCTGTGCAGCGGGCGAACCAGCGACTTCTCCGGCGTGGACCGCGTTACCTCGACGAAGTCGGCGACGCTGGAGCCACGACGGCCCGGCGTAGTCGGCTTGTACTTGCGGATTCCCATTTCTCAGTCCTCGTCCGATATTCGGACCAGGGCACTCCGTTAGGAGGCCTGGCCGAAGATGTCGATACGGTCGCCCTCAGCAAGGGTCACAATCGCGCGCTTGGTGTCGGCACGCTTGCCGAAACCAGACTTGGTGCGCTTGCGCTTGCCCTGACGGTTGATCGTGTTGACCCCGGTGACCTTGACCGAGAAGACCGCCTCGACGGCCTGCTTGATCTGGGTCTTGTTGGAGCCGGGGGCCACGATGAACGTGTACTTGCCCTCGTCGAGCAGCGCGTACGACTTCTCGGAGACGACCGGCTTGACGAGGACGTCGCGCGGGTCCGAGAAGGACTTGCTCAGCGGGGTGGGCTCAACAGCGATCTTGCCCTCGGTCGCGATGCGCTTCGCCTTGGCGACACGCGCGGCCTTGGCGGCCTTCGCAGCCTTGGACGCGATGCTCTGGTGACGGATAGCCATCAGGCTTCGCTCCCTTCGGTCTCATCGGCCTTGGGGCCAGACACGAAGGACTCGAAGGCGGCCTTGGTGAAGACCACGTCGTCCGAGACGAGCACGTCGTACGTGTTCAGCTGGCCCGGCTCCAGGATGTGCACCTGGGGCAGGTTGCGGGCGGAGAGCAGCGAAAGCTCGTCCGAGCGCTCGACGACCAGGAGCACGTTCTTGCGCTCGCTGACCTTGCCGAGCAGGCTCTTGGCGGCCTTCGTGGAGATCTCGCCCTCGACCACGCCGGAGACGACGTGGATGCGGGAGTTGCGCGCCCGGTCGGTGAGGGCGTGACGCAGAGCGGCAGCCTTCATCTTCTTGGGAGTGCGCTGCGAGTAGTCGCGCGGCTGCGGGCCGTGGACGACGCCACCGCCGGCGAACTGCGGCGCACGGGTCGAACCCTGGCGCGCGCGGCCGGTGCCCTTCTGGCGGTAAGGCTTGCGCCCACCACCACGGACTTCGCCGCGGGTCTTGGTCTTGTGCGTGCCCTGACGGGCCGCGGCCAGCTGCGCGACGACGACCTGGTGAAGCAGCGGGATGCTGATCTTCTCGACGTCGAAGATCTCCGCGGGGAGCTCGACCGTCCCGGTCTTGTCGCCTGCCGGCGAAAGGATGTCAATGGTGCTCATGGGTTACCTCAGGCCCCCTTGGCCGCGGTACGGACCAGGACGAGGCCGCCGTTCGGACCAGGGACCGCGCCCTTGATGAGGAGCAGGCCCTTCTCCGCGTCAACGGCGTGGACGGTCAGGTTCTGGGTGGTGACCCGCTCGTTGCCCATGCGACCCGCCATGCGCATGCCCTTGAAGACACGGCCGGGGGTGGCACAGCCACCGATGGAACCGGGCTTGCGGTGCACGCGGTGCGCACCGTGGGAGGCCTTGCCGCCGTGGAAGTTGTGACGCTTCATCACACCGGCGAAGCCCTTGCCCTTGCTCTTGCCGGTGACGTCGACCTTGATACCGGCCTCGAACGTCTCGGCGGTCAGCTCCTGGCCGAGGGTGTACTCGCTGGCACCAGCGGTACGGATCTCGACGAGGTGGCGACGGGGGGTCACGTCGGCCTTGGCGAAGTGACCCTTGAGGGGCTTGTTCACCTTGCGCGGGTCGATCTCGCCGAAGGCGATCTGGACCGACTCGTAGCCGTCGCTGTCATTCGTACGGACCTGGGTAACGACGCAGGGCCCGGCCTTGACCACGGTCACCGGGACGACACGGTTGTTCTCGTCCCAGACCTGGGTCATGCCGAGCTTCTCGCCCAGGATGCCCTTGATCTGCTTGGTCATCTTCTCCGCGCCCTTCAGAGCTTGATCTCGATGTCAACGCCGGCCGGAAGGTCCAGGCGCATCAGCGAGTCAACGGTCTTGGGCGTCGGGTCGAGGATGTCGATCAGACGCTTGTGCGTGCGCATCTCGAAGTGCTCGCGCGAGTCCTTGTACTTGTGCGGCGACTTGATGACGCAGTACACGTTCTTCTCAGTGGGCAGCGGCACCGGGCCCGCGACCGACGCACCAGTGCGAGTCACCGTCTCGACGATCTTCTTCGCCGAAGAGTCGATGACCTCGTGGTCGTAGGCCTTGAGCCGGATGCGGATCTTCTGTCCCGCCATGGCTACTTAGTAGTCCTTTGTCTCGAACGCTCTGACCCCCGGAAGGCCCTTTTTTCTACTTCCTCCGACCCACGCGGTCGGGCGTGTCGCAGTCCCGCTCACACAGATCTCCCGAAGGATTTCCCTGCTAGGGGCTGCGGCCCGGATGACCGCGGGTCCGGGGGAAGAAACCCACCGGGCGCCTGGCCGAGCCTCCGTGCTGTACTTCCCGAAAGATTCCCGTACGTCCGCCACAGTGCTGCCTTACGGCAGGTGAGGCGACGAGTACTGTGGGACTCGCTTCCAGTCCTCCCGGCGGGAGGCGCACAGCATCGGCACTCAGCCGAGCAACCTGAACAGTGTGCCATACGGGGCATGCCGGGGGCCAATCGGGCCGAAGATCGTACCCGGTGGGTGACGAGGATCAAACCCGGGGTGCGGCAGGCCGGCCGTCCCGCCGGTCTCAGAACGCCTGCAAGTAGACCCGCGCCCGATCGGACCCGAGTGTCTGGACGTGGATCTCGATCCACTGCACCTTCTTGCGGCGGTCGTCGTTCACGCACGGCGGGCATACGCCTGCCCAGCGCGTTCCCTTCAGGGTCTGCGGCTCCGCCAGCCCCAGGTGCCCGAAGAGTTCGGCCTTCGGCGCGGCCTCGTTCCTGCGCGCCTTGAGAGGCTCCTCGGAGTGCAGGGTTGCCGCGATGCCCTCGGCATCCTTCTCGCCGGTAACGAAGGAGAGGAGATAGACGTCCTCCTGCGGGTTGACCTGAACGGCGCCTCTGACCTCGGCGGCACCCTTGGGCACCGCCACATTCATGAAGGCTGAAGATTCAACCGCGCCTGCCTCCTGGTCCCAGTGCCAGTCACGCCCTTCGGTCACCTGGCGGTCACCCGCGTCCGGGACGGAACACGCGGAGAGGAGAAGGCCGACAGCCAGCGCCGCGACGAAACACGCACCACGTTTGGTCTTCACCGGTTCTCCTCGTCGCCGCGGGAGACGTCCCCACGGGTGCCTTCGCGTCCCTGGTCCGGCGGGTTCGCCGTGGGGGGCGCATCGCTGTTCAGGTCGTACGTATAAGTCGAGCTGCTGCCCCGCATGTCGAATTCCCGGGCGAGTCCCGTGGTGTGCAGGCGCCCCATCTCGGAATCCGGGATCACCACGCCGCCAGGAAAGGTCGTCGACTTGCCGGAGTCCCAGTTGTACCGGTCCCATACGTTGACCTGGTAGTCGAGAGAGACCTGCGGCTTACCGCTCTCACCAGGGCTGACGGTGACCATCCCGGAGACGTTCTGCTGGTGCGACCCCACCGCGTGGAACCACTCGTCGTTCTCGAATGTCCGACCGGCCGCCGCGCTCTCCACCGGCACGACCACCGTCTTGTCACCGCCGGCCTTCTCGAATGCGTTGAGTCCTTGTTCGCGCCATGCGTCCTGGTTCCCGGCGACATGGAGTGCTGTGACTTTGTCGCGAAAATCCGAGTCGTCCCGCAGGATGCGGTCGACGTCCAGATCCAGCGGTTCACCCGTGGCGGCCAGATAGTGCTCCATGTTGCGCGACGCCGCGTTCTCACCGGTGAAGTCCCCACCAGCCGCGATGGCCTGCGCCCGAACCAGGTACCAGAGATCCTTGGCTGTCGACTCCTCCGAGTCGAAAGCGCCGGAGCCCTCGTCCGGCGCGCGCCATTGGTAAAGCGGACTCATGATGCCCGCCTTTCGCAGCGCGTCCCCCTTCTCCTGCAACAGGATGCCGCGAGTGACCGGGTCGAGATCCCGCCACCACTCAGCGATCTTGGCCTTGTCCTGCGGGATGTGCTGCGCTTTGGCCGTCTCTTCCAGGGACGGGTACGGGCTGGGCATCGCGTCCCGATTGAAACCGGCGACCGTGCCGTCTTGAAGGTTCGAGTCCTTCATCGCGGCGGCAAGGGCCAGCTTGAGGCCCTCGTCCGCGTCGTTGACCGCCCGCACGGCCGCCTCGAGTTGTTCGGTCCAGCCCTGCGCCGCCTTGCGGGCGCTGTCCTGGTAACCCGGGTCATGCGCGTAGGCGGTATACGTGCCGCTGTCGAGCTTGGACGTGTCATAGGCCACGACACCGAGCTCCGACACTCTCATGCCGTCCTTCACGGCCTCGGCCCTGACGTGATCGATGTTCTTCCGCAGCCTGGTGAATTCCGCACGGGCGTCCCGGAGCAGTTTTGCGACGGCCTTCGCCTCGCTACGCGCACCTCGGAACTCCTGGAGGGTGGCGCCGAAGCGCGCGGCACCCGCGTTCGCGCTCACCCCCACCCACGTGTCGCGGAGCGAGATGCCGTGCACCTGCTTGTCGTAACTGCCGGCGAGCCTGGCGAAATCCTCGGCCATGGCGTCCCAGTCGTCAGCGGCCGTGGTGAGCTTCGAAAGGTCGGTTCCCATGATCTCGTAATACGTCGCCACGGGCTGGCTCCTTCGGGCCGAGACGAGGTTCGGGATGTGCGAGCAGTAGAAGCGGTCAGTCAGTACGAGTCCAGGGCAGAAGATCTCCGGATCCCGAGATCCACCCCCGCTTCCGTCCCCTGGAACAACGTGTTGGTGGCCCGGAGCGCTGCCTTCTCCGACCCGAGCCGGTTCATCAGCGTCGTGAGCTGCTCACTCCACGTCTTGCGTGCGGACTGCAGAGCAGGCCCGGTGAGCCACCCCTCGCCACCGTGCGGTCCGAACTCCTTGGCAGCCGCGCCCGTGCTCTCCCGAGCCCGGGTACCAGCCTTGCGGGTGTCCGGCTCCAGGTGCTTCTCGATCGCCTCGGCTGCCGCCTTCTTCTCCGCGGGCGTCGAGGCGAGATCCTTGCCTCGAGGAGTGCCACCGCCCCCACCGAGGGAGGGCAGATGGTTCAGTCGCATATGCCGGGCCGGCCCCGTAGATCCGCGCGTCGATTCCCCATCCATCACTGTTCCTCCCCCGAGCGTGATCACTGCCTGCCGGCTTTACGGTAGCCGCGCCCGGGCCGACGGAGAAGAACGGCAAGGAACGAACGCCGACCGTCATTGCGCCCTCTCACCCGCACGGCAAGCACGCAAAAGGGCCCGCACGACCGAGGTCGTACGGGCCCTCCCGTTACTGCATGTACTGCGATGCGCTCAGTTCAGAGCGACCGGGTCTCCCCGATCCGCCGGGTCTCCCCGATCCGCAAGCAAGCGGGAAGCTTACTTGTTGATCTTGGTGACCTGGCCGGCGCCGACGGTCCGGCCACCCTCGCGGATGGCGAACTTCAGGCCCTCTTCCATGGCGACGGGCTGGATGAGCTCAACGGTCATCTCAGTGTTGTCACCCGGCATGACCATCTCGGTGCCCTCGGGGAGGGTCACGACGCCGGTCACGTCCGTCGTACGGAAGTAGAACTGCGGGCGGTAGTTGTTGAAGAACGGGGTGTGACGGCCACCCTCGTCCTTCGACAGGATGTAGGCCTGGGCCTCGAACTCGGTGTGCGGCGTGACCGAACCGGGCTTGATGATGACCTGGCCGCGCTCGACGTCCTCGCGCTTGATGCCACGGAGGAGCAGACCGACGTTCTCACCGGCCTGGCCCTCGTCGAGCAGCTTGCGGAACATCTCGATGCCGGTGACCGTGGTGGTGGTCTTCTCCTGCTTGATACCCACGATGTCAACGGTCTCGTTGACCTTGAGGATACCGCGCTCGATACGACCGGTGACGACGGTGCCACGACCGGTGATCGTGAAGACGTCCTCGATCGGCATCAGGAACGGCTTGTCGACATCACGCTCGGGCTGCGGGATGTTCTCGTCGACGGCGGCCATCAGGTTCAGGACCGACTGGCCCCACTCCTTGTCGCCCTCGAGCGCCTTGAGCGCCGAGACCTTGACGACCGGCAGGTCGTCGCCCGGGAACTCGTACTCGGAGAGGAGCTCACGGACCTCGAGCTCGACGAGCTCCAGGATCTCCTCGTCGTCCACCATGTCGGCCTTGTTCAGGGCGACAACGATGTACGGAACGCCGACCTGGCGGGCCAGGAGCACGTGCTCCTTGGTCTGCGGCATCGGGCCGTCGGTGGCGGCGACCACGAGGATCGCGCCGTCCATCTGCGCGGCACCCGTGATCATGTTCTTGATGTAGTCCGCGTGACCGGGGCAGTCGACGTGGGCGTAGTGACGCGCCTCGGTCTGGTACTCGACGTGCGCGATCGAGATCGTGATACCGCGCTGGCGCTCCTCGGGAGCCTTGTCGATCTGGTCGAAGGCCGAGGCCTCGTTCAGGTCGGGAAACGCGTCGTGCAGCACCTTGGTAATGGCGGCCGTGAGGGTCGTCTTACCGTGGTCAATGTGACCGATGGTGCCGATGTTGACGTGCGGCTTAGTCCGCTCGAACTTTGCCTTCGCCACTGGGTCCTCCTGCGGAGTGGTTCTGTACGCCTTGCTTCATCGGCGCCAGGTGATCTTTGCTGGGAAGCCAGCCGCCGGGGTTCTTGCCCTACGGGGTCGAACCCCGGCGGATGGTGTCAAGCCTAAAGCGTGAACTGGGGTGAGTTACTCGCCCTTGGCCTTCGCGATGATCTCCTCGGCGACGTTCCGCGGAACCTCGGCGTAGGAGTCGAACTGCATTGAGTAGCTTGCGCGACCCGACGTCTTGCTGCGGAGGTCTCCGACGTAGCCGAACATCTCCGAGAGAGGCACGAGGCCCCTCACGACGCGAGCGCCGCTGCGCTCCTCCATGGCCTGGATCTGGCCACGGCGGGAGTTGATGTCACCGATGACATCGCCCATGTAGTCCTCGGGCGTGGTGACCTCGACGGCCATCATCGGCTCGAGCAGCACGGGGCTGGCCTTGCGGGCGGCCTCCTTGAAGGCCTGCGAACCGGCGATCTTGAAGGCGAGCTCGGAGGAGTCGACCTCGTGGTAGGCGCCGTCGAGAAGCGTGACGCGGACGCCCGTCATCTCGTAGCCCGCCAGGATGCCGAACTGCATGGCCTCCTGCGCACCGGCGTCCACCGACGGGATGTACTCCCGCGGGATACGGCCACCGGTGACCTTGTTCACGAACTCGTACGAAGCGTCGCCGTCCACGATCGGCTCGATCGCGATCTGCACCTTGGCGAACTGACCGGTACCACCGGTCTGCTTCTTGTGGGTGAAGTCGACGCGCTCGACGGCCTTGCGGATCGTCTCGCGGTACGCCACCTGCGGCTTGCCGACGTTCGCCTCGACGCGGAATTCGCGCTTCATGCGGTCGACGAGCACCTCGAGGTGGAGCTCGCCCATACCACCGATGATGGTCTGGCCGGTCTCCTCGTCCGAGTGAACGCGGAAGGAGGGGTCCTCCTCCGAGAGGCGCTGGATGGCGACACCCAGCTTCTCCTGGTCGCCCTTGGACTTCGGCTCGATGGCGACCTCGATGACCGGCGCCGGGAAGTCCATGGACTCCAGGATCACCGGGTTCTTGTCGTCGCTCAGCGTCTCACCGGTGGTGGTCTGCTTCAGGCCCATGACGGCGACGATGTCACCGGCGCCCACCGACGCGATCTCCTCACGCTTGTTCGCGTGCATGCGGTAGATCTTGCCGATGCGCTCCTTCTTGCCCTTGACGGAGTTCAGCACCGCGGTGCCGGCCTCCAGGCGACCGGAGTAGATCCGGACGAAGGTGAGCTTGCCGAGGTGCGGGTCGCTCGCGATCTTGAACGCGAGGGCCGACAGCGGCTCGTCGTCGGACGGCTTGCGCTTGACGACCAGCTCCGGGTCCTTGACGTCGTGGCCCTCGATGGCCTCGACGTCCAGGGGAGACGGCAGGTAGCGCACGACCGCGTCGAGCAGGGGCTGAACGCCCTTGTTCTTGAACGCGGTGCCGCAGAACACGGGGGTGACGGTGGTGTCGCCGCCCTTGCCCGACGCGATGGTGATGCGACGGATCGCCGCGTACAGCTGCTCCTCGGTGGGCTCCTGGCCCTCCAGGTACAGCTCCATCATCTGCTCGTCGTTCTCCGCGACCGCCTCGAGCAGCTTGCCGCGGTACTCCTCGGCAGCCTCGGTGTGCGTGTCGGGGATGTCGACGATGTCGTAGGCCTCGCCCATCGCGGTCTCGGCGGACCAGACGAAGGCCTTCATCGTGACGAGGTCGACGACGCCCTTGAAGTCAGCCTCTGCGCCGATGGGCAGCTGCATGACGATCGGGGTCGCACCGAGGCGGTCGACGATCATGTCGACGCAGCGGTGGAACTCGGCACCGGTGCGGTCGAGCTTGTTGACGAAGCAGATACGCGGGACGCCGTAGCGGTCCGCCTGACGCCACACGGTCTCGGACTGGGGCTCAACACCGGCGACGCCGTCGAACACCGTCACGGCACCGTCGAGCACACGGAGCGAACGCTCTACCTCGACGGTGAAGTCGACGTGGCCCGGGGTGTCGATGATGTTGATGGTGTGGTCGACGTCGTTCAGCGGCCAGTGACAGGTGGTGGCAGCAGAGGTGATCGTGATGCCACGCTCCTGCTCCTGCTCCATCCAGTCCATCGTGGCGGCGCCGTCGTGGACCTCGCCGATCTTGTACGAGACGCCGGTGTAGAAGAGGATCCGCTCGGTGGTGGTCGTCTTGCCCGCGTCGATGTGGGCCATGATGCCGATGTTGCGCACCTTGGCCAGGTCAAGTGAAGTGGTAGCCATATCGGCTCAGTCTTCTCTCGGTCTCGATGGGGGTAGCGACTACCAGCGGTAGTGCGCGAAGGCCTTGTTGGACTCGGCCATCTTGTGGGTGTCCTCGCGCTTCTTCACAGCGGCACCGAGGCCGTTGGAGGCGTCGAGGAGCTCGTTGAGCAGACGCTCGGTCATGGTCTTCTCGCGACGGGCGCGGGAGTAACCGACGAGCCAGCGCAGGGCGAGCGTGTTCGCACGACCCGGCTTGACCTCGATCGGGACCTGGTAGGTCGCGCCACCGACACGGCGGGACTTGACCTCGAGGGTCGGCTTGATGTTCTCGAGCGCGCGCTTGAGGGTGATGACCGGGTCGTTGCCGGTCTTCTCCTTCAGGCCCTCCATGGCGCCGTACACGATGCGCTCGGCGGTGGAGCGCTTGCCGTTCAGCAGCACCTTGTTGATGAGGGAGGTCACCAGAGGAGAACCGTAGACCGGGTCGATGATGACCGGGCGCTTCGGGGCGGGGCCCTTACGAGGCATTCTTACTTCTCCTTCTTGGCGCCGTAGCGGCTGCGGGCCTGCTTGCGGTTCTTGACACCCTGGGTGTCGAGGGAACCGCGGATGATCTTGTAACGAACACCAGGCAGGTCCTTCACACGGCCACCACGCACGAGCACGATGGAGTGCTCCTGCAGGTTGTGTCCCTCACCCGGAATGTAGGCCGTGACCTCGATCCCGGAGGTCAGACGCACACGCGCGACCTTACGGAGGGCCGAGTTCGGCTTCTTCGGGGTGGTCGTGAACACACGCGTGCAGACGCCGCGGCGCTGGGGCGAACCCTCGAGTGCGGGCGTCTTGTTCTTCTCGACCTTGTCCTGCCGGCCCTTACGGACCAGCTGCTGGATCGTAGGCACTACTTCTCCGGTTTCTGTGTGCCGAATAGTAAAGCTAACCTGAAACGTCACCGACCCACGCGGTCGGGTGTGTCGAATCCTGCTGACTCCCGCCGTGAGGCAAGGAGGGGCGCGGATTACGGTGGCCGTTGACGGACTCGCGATGCGGTTGAAGACACGCGCACGAGCCCAGGCACACCCCAGGCACAAGGTCTGAGCGTACCTACCTCATCGGGTTCGGTCAAAACAAATGCGGTGGGGCCCGACACGCCGGACATCTGGACGAATCAGAAGCGCCGCAAAGGGCCTTGATCAATTCCACGTCCGCTTGGTCTTCGGGCCGGAGCGAGGACGAAGCCCAGGGACGGGCAGGGCGGCCACGGAGAGCGCGAGCCACGGCTTGCCCTCGTCGCCGTACGGGGGGATCGCGTACGGCCCGTAGAGGACCGTGGAGACGGCCATGCGCCATGGGCGAGGCCCGCGCCACGCGAGGCCCAGCGGAATTCAGCTCAGCCGGCACGCCGAAGGGCGGCCACCCCTTTCGGGATGACCGCCCTTCAACGTAAGCCTTACTGGTTGTACGGCCCGTAGTCGTAGTCCTCCAGCGGAACAGCCTGGCCGGAGCCCGTGCCGAACGGCGAGTAGTCGATGTCGTCGTAACCGACGGCCGAGTACATCGCTGCCTTGGCCTCCTCGGTCGGCTCCACCCGGATGTTGCGGTAGCGGGACAGACCCGTACCGGCCGGGATGAGCTTACCGATGATGACGTTCTCCTTGAGGCCGATGAGGCTGTCGGACTTGGCGTTGATCGCCGCATCCGTCAGGACTCGGGTCGTCTCCTGGAAGGAGGCGGCCGACAGCCAGGATTCCGTCGCCAGCGAGGCCTTGGTGATACCCATCAGCTGCGGACGGCCGGAGGCCGGGTGGCCACCCTCCGTCACGACGCGACGGTTCTCGGTCTCGAACTTCGAGCGCTCGACGAGCTCGCCCGGCAGCAGCTCCGCGTCGCCGGACTCGATGATCGTCACGCGGCGCAGCATCTGCCGGATGATGATCTCGATGTGCTTGTCGTGGATCGACACGCCCTGGCTGTTGTAGACCTTCTGGACTTCGCCGACCAGGTGGACCTGGACCGCGCGCTGACCGAGGATCCGCAGCACGTCGTGCGGGTTGGTGGCACCGAAGGTGAGCTTCTGGCCCACCTCGACGTGGTCACCCTCACGCACGAGGACCTTGGCACGCTTCGAGATCGGGAAGGGAGTCTCGTCGCTGCCGTCGTCCGGCGTGACGACGATCTTCTTGGTCTTCTCGGTCTCCTCGATACGGATGCGGCCTGCCGCCTCCGAGATCGGGGCGACACCCTTGGGCGTACGAGCCTCGAAGAGCTCGACGACACGGGGCAGACCCTGGGTGATGTCGTCACCGGCCACACCACCGGTGTGGAAGGTACGCATCGTCAGCTGCGTGCCGGGCTCACCGATGGACTGGGCGGCGATGATGCCGACCGCCTCACCGATGTCGACCAGCTTGCCGGTGGCGAGCGAACGGCCGTAGCAGAAGGCACAGGTGCCGACCGCCGACTCACAGGTCAGGACCGAGCGGGTCTTGACCTCCTCGACGCCGTTGGCGACCAGGGCGTCGATGAGGACGTCACCGAGGTCGACGTTGGCCGGCGCGATGACCTTGCCGTCGATGACGACGTCCTCGGCCAGCATGCGGGCGTAGACCGAGGTCTCGACGTTCTCCGTCTTGCGGAGCACACCGTCCTCGCCCTTGACCGCGATCTTCAGCTTCAGACCGCGCTCGGTGCCACAGTCCTCCTCGCGAATGATGACGTCCTGGGAGACGTCGACCAGACGACGGGTGAGGTAACCGGAGTCGGCGGTACGGAGAGCCGTGTCCGCCAGACCCTTACGGGCACCGTGCGTGGAGATGAAGTACTCGAGAACGGTCAGGCCCTCACGGAACGAGGCCTTGATCGGACGCGGGATGGTCTCGTTCTTCGCGTTCGACACCAGACCACGCATACCGGCGATCTGACGCATCTGCATCATGTTTCCTCGGGCACCCGAGTCAACCATCATGAAGATGGGGTTCGTCTTGGGGAAGTTCGCGTTCATCGCCTCGGCAACCTCGTTGGTCGCCTTGGTCCAGATCGCGATGAGCTCCTGCGTGCGCTCGTCCTTGGTGATCAGACCGCGCTCGTACTGCTTCTGGACCTTCTCGTCCTGCTCCTCGTAGCCCTTGACGATGGCCTTCTTGGCCTCGGGCACGACGACGTCGGAGATGGCCACGGTGACGCCGGAACGGGTCGCCCAGTAGAAGCCCGCCGCCTTCAGGTTGTCGAGCGTCGCCGCCACGATGACCTTGGGGTAGCGCTCGGCGAGGTCGTTGACGATCTCGGAGAGCTGCTTCTTGCCGACCGAGTAGTCGACGAAGGGGTAGTCCTCGGGCAGCAGCTCGTTGAAGAGCGCGCGGCCCAGGGACGTACGCAGCCGGAAGCTGTCACCCTGCTGGTACTCCTGCTCGCCCTCCTCGGCGACCGGCGGCGTCCAGCCACGCGGCGGGATGGTGCCCACCGGGAAGCGGATGTCGACGGACGACTGGAGCGCCAGCTCACCGGCGTCGAACGCCATGATCGCCTCGGCCGTGGAGCCGAACGCGCGGCCCTCGCCCTTGGTGTCACGCAGCTCACCGTCGGTGGTCAGGAAGAACAGACCGAGGACCATGTCCTGGGTCGGCATCGTGACCGGACGGCCGTCGGCCGGCTTCAGGATGTTGTTCGAGGACAGCATCAGGATGCGGGCCTCGGCCTGCGCCTCCGCGGAGAGCGGCAGGTGCACGGCCATCTGGTCACCGTCGAAGTCCGCGTTGAACGCGGTGCAGACGAGCGGGTGGATCTGGATGGCCTTGCCCTCGACCAGCTGCGGCTCGAAGGCCTGGATGCCGAGGCGGTGCAGCGTGGGCGCACGGTTCAGCAGAACCGGGTGCTCGGCGATGACCTCTTCGAGGACGTCGTACACGACCGTGCGGCCGCGCTCGACCATCCGCTTGGCGCTCTTGATGTTCTGCGCGTGGTTCAGGTCGACCAGGCGCTTCATCACGAACGGCTTGAAGAGCTCCAGCGCCATGGCCTTCGGCAGACCGCACTGGTGCAGCTTCAGCTGCGGACCGACGACGATCACGGAACGCGCGGAGTAGTCCACACGCTTGCCGAGCAGGTTCTGACGGAAACGACCCTGCTTGCCCTTGAGCATGTCGGACAGCGACTTCAGCGGACGGTTGCCGGGGCCCGTGACCGGGCGACCACGACGGCCGTTGTCGAAGAGCGCGTCGACGGCCTCCTGGAGCATGCGCTTCTCGTTGTTCACGATGATCTCGGGCGCGCCGAGGTCGAGAAGCCGCTTCAGGCGGTTGTTGCGGTTGATCACGCGGCGGTACAGGTCGTTCAGGTCGGAGGTCGCGAAGCGGCCACCGTCCAGCTGCACCATCGGACGCAGGTCCGGCGGGATGACCGGCACGCAGTCGAGCACCATGCCCTTGGGGCTGTTGCTCGTCTGCAGGAACGCGGAGACGACCTTGAGGCGCTTGAGCGCACGGGTCTTCTTCTGGCCCTTGCCGGTACGGATGATCTCGCGAAGCCGCTCGGCCTCTTCGTCCAGGTCGAAGGACTCCAGGCGCTTCTGCAGGGCAGCGGCGCCCATGGAGCCGTCGAAGTACGTGCCGAAGCGGTCACGCAGCTCGCGGTAGAGCAGCTCGTCGCCCTCGAGGTCCTGGACCTTGAGGTTCTTGAAGCGGTTCCACACCTCGTCGAGACGGTCGATCTCGCGCTGCGCACGGTCACGCAACTGCTTCATCTCACGCTCGGCACCTTCGCGCACCTTGCGGCGTACGTCGGCCTTGGCGCCCTCGGCCTCGAGCTCGGCCAGGTCGGTCTCGAGCTTCTTGGCGCGGGCTTCGAGGTCGGAGTCGCGACGGTTCTCGACCTGCTGACGCTCCACGGAGACATGCGCCTCCAGGGAGGGCAGGTCGCGGGTACGACGCTCCTCGTCCACGAACGTGATCATGTACGCCGCGAAGTAGATGACCTTTTCGAGGTCCTTCGGGGCGAGGTCGAGCAGGTAGCCAAGGCGCGAGGGGACGCCCTTGAAGTACCAGATGTGGGTGACAGGCGCGGCCAGCTCAATGTGGCCCATCCGCTCACGGCGCACCTTGGCGCGCGTGACCTCTACGCCACAGCGCTCACAGATGATGCCCTTGAAGCGGACACGCTTGTACTTACCGCAGTAGCACTCCCAGTCCCGGGTCGGGCCGAAGATCTTCTCGCAGAAGAGTCCGTCCTTCTCGGGCTTGAGCGTGCGGTAGTTGATGGTCTCCGGCTTCTTGACCTCGCCGTGGGACCACTGTCGGATGTCGTCCGCGGTGGCAAGGCCGATCCGCAGCTCGTCGAAGAAGTTGACGTCGAGCACTTTGTCGTCAATCCCTCTTTCGGGGTCGAGTCTCAATCATGGTCTGTACGGGTCCGGGGCAGGGCCGGGATCTCACGAGGAGATCCCGGCCAGACCCGTCAGACCTCTTCGACGCTGCTCGGCTCGCGCCGGGACAGGTCGATGCCGAGCTCCTCCGCCGCGCGGAAGACGTCCTCGTCGGTGTCGCGCATCTCGATGGACATGCCGTCCGAGGACAGCACCTCCACGTTGAGGCAGAGCGACTGCATTTCCTTGATGAGCACCTTGAAGGACTCAGGGATGCCGGGCTCGGGGATGTTCTCGCCCTTGACGATGGCCTCGTAGACCTTCACGCGGCCGGTCACGTCGTCGGACTTGATCGTCAGCAGCTCCTGGAGGGCGTACGCGGCGCCGTATGCCTCCAGCGCCCACACCTCCATCTCACCGAAGCGCTGGCCACCGAACTGGGCCTTACCACCCAGCGGCTGCTGGGTGATCATGGAGTACGGACCGGTCGAACGCGCGTGCAGCTTGTCGTCGACCAGGTGGTGCAGCTTGAGGATGTACATGTAGCCGACCGAGATCGGCTCCGGGAAGGGCTCACCCGAGCGGCCGTCGAACAGCGGCGCCTTACCGGTCGGGAGCACCATGCGCTCGCCGTCGCGGTTCGGAATCGTGTGCTCGAGCAGACCGGCCAGCTCGTCCTCACGCGCACCGTCGAAGACGGGGGTGGCGACGTTCGTACCGGGGTCGACCTGGTCGGCGCCGATGGCCTGCAGGCGCTGCGCCCACTCGTCCGCGAGGCCGGAGACGTCCCAGCCGCGGCTGGCGAGCCAGCCGAGGTGGATCTCCAGAACCTGACCCGGGTTCATTCGGGACGGGACACCCAGCGGGTTGAGGATGATGTCGACCGGCGTGCCGTCCTCAAGGAAGGGCATGTCCTCGATCGGAAGGATCTTGGAGATGACGCCCTTGTTGCCGTGACGACCGGCGAGCTTGTCACCGTCCGTGATCTTGCGCTTCTGCGCCACGTAGACACGAACCAGCTGGTTCACGCCCGGCGGCAGCTCGTCGCCCTCTTCACGGTCGAAGACGCGGACGCCGATGACCTTGCCGATCTCGCCGTGCGGCACCTTCAGCGAGGTGTCGCGCACCTCGCGCGCCTTCTCACCGAAGATCGCGCGGAGCAGGCGCTCCTCCGGCGTCAGCTCGGTCTCGCCCTTGGGCGTGACCTTGCCGACGAGGATGTCGCCGGCGACGACCTCGGCACCGATACGGATGATGCCGCGCTCGTCGAGGTCGGCGAGGACCTCCTCGGAGACGTTCGGGATGTCCCGGGTGATCTCCTCCGGGCCGAGCTTGGTGTCACGGGCGTCGACCTCGTGCTCCTCGATGTGGATCGAGGAGAGGACGTCGTCCTGCACGAGGCGCTGCGACAGGATGATCGCGTCCTCGTAGTTGTGACCTTCCCACGGCATGAACGCCACGAGCAGGTTCTTGCCGAGGGCCATCTCGCCCTCTTCGGTCGCGGGACCGTCGGCCAGGACCTGGCCCTCGATCACGCGGGCGCCCTCGTCGACGACAACCTTCTGGTTGACGGAGGTGCCCTGGTTCGACCGGGAGAACTTGGCGATGCGGTAAGTGGTGTACGTGCCGTCGTCGTTGGTGACGGTGACGTAGTCCGCGGAGACCTCCTGGACCACACCCGCCTTCTCGGCCTTGATCACGTCACCGGCGTCGACCGCGCAGCGGTACTCCATGCCGGTGCCGACGAGGGGAGCCTCGGCGGTGATCAGCGGCACGGCCTGACGCATCATGTTCGCGCCCATGAGGGCACGGTTGGCGTCGTCGTGCTCCAGGAACGGGATCATGGCGGTCGCGACCGACACCATCTGGCGCGGCGAGACGTCCATGTAGTCGACGTCCGTGCCGGGCACGTAGTCGATCTCTCCGCCACGGCGGCGGATCAGGACGCGGGCCTCGGCGAAGTGGAGGTCGTCCGTCAGCGGCGCGTTGGCCTGCGCGATGACGAAGCGGTCCTCCTCGTCGGCCGTCAGGTAGTCGACGTCGTCGGTGACCTGGCCCTCGACGACCTTGCGGTACGGCGTCTCGACGAAGCCGAACGCGTTGACGCGGCCGTACGAGGCGAGCGAACCGATCAGACCGATGTTCGGGCCTTCAGGCGTCTCAATGGGGCACATGCGGCCGTAGTGGGACGGGTGCACGTCACGGACCTCGAAGCCGGCCCGCTCACGGGAGAGACCACCCGGGCCAAGAGCCGACAGACGGCGCTTGTGGGTGAGACCCGACAGCGGGTTGTTCTGGTCCATGAACTGCGACAGCTGGCTGGTGCCGAAGAACTCCTTGATGGAGGCGACGACCGGCCGGATGTTGATCAGGGTCTGCGGCGTGATCGCCTCGACGTCCTGAGTCGTCATGCGCTCGCGGACGACGCGCTCCATACGAGCCAGACCCGTGCGGACCTGGTTCTGGATGAGCTCGCCCACGTTGCGCAGACGGCGGTTGCCGAAGTGGTCGATGTCGTCGGTCTCGACGACGATCGACGTACCGCTGTCGCCAACGGTCTCGGTCTCACCGGCGTGCAGCTTCACCAGGTACTTGATCGAGGCGATGATGTCCTCGACCGTGAGGATGCCCGCGTCGAGCGGAGCGTCCGCACCCAGCTTCTTGTTGACCTTGTAGCGGCCGACCTTCGCGAGGTCGTAGCGCTTGGGGTTGAAGTAGAGGTTCTCAAGCAGCGTCTGAGCGGCCTCACGGGTCGGCGGCTCGCCCGGACGGAGCTTGCGGTAGATGTCGAGCAGTGCGTCGTCCTGGCCCTGGGTGTGGTCCTTCTCCAGGGTGGCGCGCATGGACTCGTACTCGCCGAACTCCTCGAGGATCTGCTCGGTCGTCCAACCGAGAGCCTTGAGCAGAACGGTGACCGACTGCTTGCGCTTGCGGTCGATGCGCACACCGACCATGTCGCGCTTGTCGATTTCCATCTCCAGCCAGGCACCCCGGGACGGGATGATCTTGGCGGAGAAGATGTCCTTGTCGGACGTCTTGTCGATCGAGGAATCGAAGTAGACACCCGGCGAACGGACCAGCTGCGACACGACGACACGCTCGGTGCCGTTGATGACGAAGGTGCCCTTGTTGGTCATGAGCGGGAAATCGCCCATGAAGACCGTCTGAGACTTGATCTCGCCGGTCTCGTTGTTGGTGAACTCGGCGGTGACGAAGAGCGGGGCGGCGAACGTGAAGTCGCGCTCCTTGCACTCGTCGATCGAGTTCTTGGGAGGCTCGAAACGGTGGTCGCGGAACGTCAAGGACATCGACCCGGAGAAGTCCTCGATCGGGGAGATCTCCTCGAAGATCTCCTCCAGACCGGACTTGGTGGGGACGTCCTGTCCGCTGTCCAGAGCCGCCTCGACACGAGCCTTCCACGCGTCATTGCCGAGCAGCCAGTCAAAGCTCTCGGTCTGCAGCGCAAGAAGGTTCGGAACCTCGAGGGGCTCCTTGATCTTTGCAAAGGAAATGCGCAGCGGGGCGGTGCTGGCGCCGTTGTTCGTATTCGCGGTCGAGGCAGTGCGCGAGGCGGCCAAGAGGGGGTCCTTCCGAGGGCTCGGACTCACTACGCGCGTACCGGTCCCAGCTGGACACGGGGACAGAATTCCCTGGTCAGGGAAGATTCAGTCCGCAGTGCTCAAGCATGGACATGCCCCTGGTGACGGGCAGGAGGCAGCTAACAGGCAGCGCAAAGGGTCAGTGTAGCCAATTGGCCCACTGATGTCCAGTGCGGGTTCTGGGAGACCCTCGTTGTTCTCAACCCCTGCTGCAAGCCACGTCCTCAACGCACATCGATACTGCCCTCTTCGCCGCCGATCCATGCCTCGGATGCGGATCGTTGTGACGACGCGTCCTGAGAATTGCGCGCCGCGTGCGGTTCGTCAAGGCCCCCCTGCCCAGACGTCGCCCTGAGACACTCACCGTCACGGGCTGTCCCGAGGCACAACGAAGATCACCATACTCGCCGTGACCGACATCGCAAGGCAGCCCTCGCGCGACAGCCGGGAACGCCGAAAGGCGACCACCCACATGGGTGATCGCCTTTGGCGTCCCGTGCGTTACAGCGTTTCCGCCGTACGTACGGTCAAGAGAGTCAGACGACTCGTGAGGTCACTTGACCTCGACGGAGGCGCCGGCAGCCTTGAGGGACTCGGCAGCCTTCTCCGCGGCGTCCTTGGCGACCTTCTCGAGGACCGGCTTCGGGGTGCCGTCGACGAGGTCCTTGGCCTCCTTGAGACCCAGCGAGGTCAGCTCACGCACGACCTTGATGACCTGGATCTTCTTCTCGCCGGCGCCGGTGAGGATGACGTCGAACTCGTCCTGCTCCTCGGCGACCTCGGCGACGGCGCCCGGGCCGGCCGGGGCAGCGGCGACCGCGGCGGCGGCGGTGACGTCGAACTTCTCCTCGAACGCCTTCACGAACGCGGAGAGCTCAAGGAGGGTGAGCTCCTCGAACTGGGCAAGCAGGTCTTCCTGGCTGAGCTTCGCCATGATGGGCGATCCTTCCACTATTTCGGCTGGTGCCGGGTGTATATGAAGGCGGGCGTAGATGGGGCCCGCTGCGACCGTCGCCCTAGCGGGCGGCGATCAGTGCGCGAGCCGAATTACTCGGCACCGCCCTGCTCGGCCTGCTTGGCACGAAGCGCCTCCGCGGTGCGGACGAACTTCGACGGCAGAGCCTGGAAGAGCTGCGCAGTCTGCGTCTGCTTGCCCTTCATGGCACCGGCCAGCTTGGCGAGCAGAACCTCGCGGGACTCGAGGTCCGCAAGCTTCTTGAACTCATCGGCGGACAGCGCCTTACCGTCAAGGACACCGCCCTTGATGATGAGGTTGGGGTTGTCCTTGGCGAAGTCACGAAGACCCTTCGCCGACTCCACCGGGTCACCGGTGACGAAGGCAACCGCCGTCGGACCCGTGAAGAGGTCGTCCAGCGTGTCGATCCCGGCCTCGTTGGCCGCGATCTTGGTCAGCGTGTTCTTCACCACGGCGTACTCGGAGTTCGCACCGAGGGAACGGCGCAGCTGCTTGAGCTGGGCCACGGTGAGACCCCGGTACTCGGTCAGCACGGCGGCGTTCGAGCTGCGGAACTTGTCCGTGAGCTCGGCTACCGCGGCAGCCTTGTCGGGCGTCGGCATAGAGCGTCGGCCTCCTTCCGGGTGATGAGGACCGCTCAGAAGGGGCTGGGAAAAACAGAACGCCCCGGCGCAGGCGCACGGGGCGTGACTCGACCGGACGAAATCCCGTCCGGGAGCACTTCCACATTCACCTACGCGGGTCGTCCGCAGTTTCAGCGGATCCTTCGGCCACTGCACCCTCTGAGTTGAGAACACAGCAACGACCAGCGGTCTTTGGCTTCTCCGGAAGAGTACGCGAACGGGTCCTCGTCAAGCAAATCCGGTCAGAAGCCGCTGTCGGAGCCCGCTCCGGAGCCGCCCTTGCCGAGCTCCCCGATCTCCTTGAACATCTCCATCAGGTCGAAGGTCTGCCCGGCCGGCGGAGGCGTCACCTTGGCGGCCGCGCCGTAGTCGGAGAAGGTCTGCGAGGTCTTCACCGTGCCGTCGGGGGTCTTGATGTCGATGTCCATGCGGACCGGGTAGTCGTCCTCGTTGACCCAGACCTCGGTGTCGTAGCCCTTGATGCCCGACTTCTCGATGTTCTTGAGGAGCTGCTCGCGCTCGCTCTTGCCGAGCACGTCCTTGAGGCCCTTGTTGGACTCCATCATCTCCTTGACGGTGAGCCGGCCCTTGTAGCGCTGGGTCTGCGCGCCGTCGACCTTCGCGGAGCCCAGGTGCTTCAGGTTCGGCGAGTCCAGGAGCATCGCGAGCTGCTGTGCGGGGTCCTGGTTCATGCTGTCCAGGCCGCCGGTCATCTGCCGCGCCATCTTCTCGTCGCCGGCCTGCTCGGCGATGGAGTTCAGGTCCATCTTCATCCAGCGCTTGCCGTCCATGTCCTTGGCCGCGGCCGCGCCCATGTCCATGTACATCACGTTGTCGCGCCAGAGCATCCGGATCTGCTTCGGGGCGTCGGGGTCACCCTCCGTGAGCGCGGAGCCCTTCATCGTCATGTCCATGACGGTCGGGTTCCAGCCCATGACGCCGGACATCTTCATCTCGCCGGCGCCGCCCATCGCCTTGGCCGACTTGCCGGGCGGCGTGGACATCGTCATCTCGACCTTGGCCGACTTGGCGGCCGAGGTCTTCTTGTACGCGGCCGTGATGACCTCGGTCACCTGCGAGCGGGACTGGATCCCGCCCGAGCCTCCCGCGCCCTTGTCGGACTTGTCGTCCGAGCCCGAGCAGGCCACCGCACCGGTACAGAGCAGCGCGGTGGCGAACACGGCGCCCGCCAGCCGCTGACGTCCCCGGCCCCCGCCTATCACACCAACAACCATGACCCCACCCCTAGGAACATATGATCGATACATTTTCTGATTGCAGAGAGTACCCGAGAGGCGGGGCACACAGCTTGGGGGTTACGCCGCGGGCTGCTTGTCCATCAGGTCCTTGACGCTCACCGTGTCCGAGGCGGGCGGCTTCTCGACGGACAGGGGCGTGCCGTAGTCGCTGTAGTGGGCGGTCTGGGAGAAGGCCCCGTCCTTCATGGTCGCCTTCTCGACCTTCTTGACCAGCAGGTCGTCGCCGTTGACCCAGAGGTCGATGGTCTCCGTGCTCAGTCCGGCCTGCTGGAACTGCTCCTTCAGTTCCTTCATCTGCCGCTCGTCCAGGTCGGCGTTCTTGCCGGTGAAGTCGGCGATGTCGACGGTCCCGCGGTAGTGGGTCGTCTCGGTCCCCCGGACGTCCTCCTTGCCCACGCGCTTCACATCACCCGAGGCCAGCAGCATCTTCACCGACTGGTTCGGGGTGGTCTTCTGCGCCTGGTCCTTCAGGGCCGTCCCAGCGGCCCCGGACAGCTCCTCGAGCGTCTCGTAGTCGTACTCGATCCAGTGCTTCCCGCTACCCGCCTGGGCCGCGAACTTGTCGCCCATGTTCGCGTAGAAGCCGTTCTTCAGATAGCGGTACTCGATCTCCGTCTGCCCGAGCTGCCGCAGCTGCTCGGCCTGGGAGCCACCGGTGATCGTCGCCCGGACATTGCCGGTGAGGCCGTCCGACCAGCCCATGACGCCCTTCATGTCGGTCGATATCCGCGAGCCCATGACGGTCCTCATCTCGACGCGCGCGGTGTCCGCCCTGTCCGTGCTGGTCTCGACGCTGCGCAGCGCGGCGATCGGGCTGACGTTGATGCCGCCCTTGTCCTTCGCCCCGCCCGCGGCCTTGCCGGAAGAGTCGCCGGAGTCACCCGAACCGCAGGCCGCCAGGCCCGTCAGCGCGGCCGCCACCGCGATCGAGAGACCCGTGCGCCGCATGGTCGTGCTCTTCATCTCGTCCCACCCCTTGGCTTCATCGAGGCCCACACGCTAGCGCGGGCCTCTGACACGCGTATTCGAAAGGCACGTACAGGCACGTACAGGCCCGTACACAAAGAGGACGGGCCCCGCACCTCGAAAGGTTGCGGGGCCCGTCCACAGAACGCGTGCGCGACGCGGCTGCCGTCAGTTTCAGACGGCGGCCGGGTCCTCCTCGACGAGGAGGTTGCGGGTGCGGTTCGAGTCGAGCGGAACGCCGGGGCCCATCGTGGTGGTGATGGCGGCCTTCCTGATGTAGCGACCCTTGGCGGCCGACGGCTTCAGACGGAGGATCTCCTCCAGGGCCGCGGCGTAGTTCTCCACCAGCTTGGTGTCGTCGAAGGACACCTTGCCGATGATGAAGTGCAGGTTCGAGTGCTTGTCGACGCGGAACTCGATCTTGCCGCCCTTGATGTCGTTGACAGCCTTCACGACATCGGGGGTCACGGTGCCGGTCTTCGGGTTCGGCATCAGACCACGCGGACCGAGCACGCGGCCGAGGCGGCCGACCTTGCCCATGAGGTCCGGGGTGGCGACGACGGCGTCGAAGTCCAGGCGGCCCTTCGCGACCTCGTCGATCAGCTCGTCGGCGCCGACGATGTCGGCCCCAGCGGCTTCCGCGGCCGCAGCACGGTCACCGGTCGCGAAGACCAGGACCCGGGCGGTCTTGCCGGTGCCGTGCGGGAGGTTCACGGTGCCACGGACCATCTGGTCGGCCTTGCGCGGGTCGACGCCCAGACGCATGGCGACCTCGACGGTGCCGTCGAACTTGGTCGCGGAGGTCTCCTTGGCGAGACGGACGGCCTCGAGCGGGGCGTACAGCTTCTCCCGGTCGATCTTGGCGTCCGCAGCGCGGAGAGTCTTGCTGCGCTTCACTTCTGCTCCTGGTGTGTTCAGGTATGGAGTCGTGGTGCGGGCCAGCGCTTGGCCCTACCACTGAGAAAGGTCAGACGGGGGAGGAGTCTCAGCCCTCGACCGTGATGCCCATGGAGCGGGCGGTGCCGGCGATGATCTTCGACGCGGCGTCCAGGTCGTTGGCGTTGAGGTCTTCCATCTTGGTCTGCGCGATCTCGCGGATCTGCGCCTCGGTGACCTTCGCGACCTTGGTCTTGTGGGGCTCGCCGGAGCCCTTCTCGACACCAGCGGCCTTGAGGATCATCTTGGCGGCCGGCGGCGTCTTGGTGATGAAGGTGAAGGAACGGTCTTCGTAGACCGTGATCTCCACCGGGATCACCCAGCCACGCTGCGACTCGGTCGCGGCGTTGTAGGCCTTGCAGAACTCCATGATGTTGACGCCGTGCTGGCCCAGCGCGGGGCCGACCGGCGGGGCCGGGTTGGCGGCACCAGCCTGGATCTGGAGCTTGATCAGCCCCGTGACCTTCTTCTTCTTGGGAGGCATTGCTCTCTCCGGGTCCTAGTGAGAGTTTTCAGCCAGCCATCCGGTCATCCGGATGGAGGCATACCGCACAACGATAACGGGTATAGTCGCGCGGCTAAAAACCGAGCAGGTCAGACCGGCTTTGGCAGCCCGTCTGACCTGATCGGAGGCGTGTGTTCCAGAGGAAGCCGAGGCAGCCGCGAGGGCTGCCGGCTAGTTCTTCTGGATCTGGTCGAAGCTCAGCTCGACCGGGGTCTCGCGGCCGAAGATCTCGACGAGGCCCTTGACCTTCTTCGAGTCGGCGTTGATCTCGTTGATCGTCGCCTGCAGCGTCGCGAACGGGCCGTCGGTGACGGTGACCGAGTCGCCGACCTCGAAGTCCAGGACCTGGACCTCGACCTTGCGGGCCGGAGCCGGCTTGCCCTCGGCCTCGGCGGCCTCGCGGGCGGCCTTCTCCTCGGCCTCGGGGGCGAGCATCTTGACGATCTCGTCCAGGGTCAGCGGGTACGGGTCGTAGGCGTTGCCCACGAAGCCGGTGACGCCGGGGGTGTTGCGGACGACGCCCCAGGACTCGTTCGTCAGGTCCATGCGCACCAGCACGTAGCCGGGGAGCTTGTTCTGGCGGATCGTCTTGCGCTCGCCGTTCTTGATCTGGGCTACCTCTTCCTGCGGCACCTCGGCCTGGAAGATGAAGTCCTCGACGTTGAGCGAGACGGCGCGCTGCTCGAGGTTGGTCTTCACGCGGTTCTCGTAACCGGCGTACGTGTGGATGACGTACCACTCGCCGGGCAGCGTGCGGAGCTCTTCGCGCAGGGCGACGATCGGGTCGACCGGCTCGGACGCCTCCTCGACGGGCTCGTCCTCGGCGGACTCCTCGTCGGCGGCGGGCTCGTCATCGGCGGACGGCTCGTCCTCGGCACTGTCCTCGTCGGCGGCTTCGGCGTCGGCGGCGTCGTCCTCTTCGGACTCTTCGGCCTCGTCGACGGCCTCGGAGTCGCTCTCCAGGTGGACGGCGGCCTCTTCGGCGGGCTCGCCCGCGGCGGCGTCGGCGGCCTCGGCCTGATCCGGCTCCTCGGCGTCCGCCGCCTCGACGATGTCGAGCTCGTCCTCAACGGACTCGACCGACTCGATGGCGTCGTTCAGGTTCGGGTCAGACACGGTGGCTGCTTCTTCCTGGATACAAGGGGTGGAACACGCGAATAGGGGCGCCGGGTACGGCGCCCTTCGCTATCGGCTCAGCCGAAGATGTACTTGACAGCGTGGCTGAAGCCATAGTCAATCACGGTCACAAGACCGATCATGATGACGACGAAGACAATCACCACGGTGGTGTAAGTCGTGAGCTGACTGCGAGTCGGCCAGACCACCTTGCGGAGTTCCGCGACGATCTGGCGGTAGAAGAGCGCGAGACGGCCGAAGGGGCCCTTCTTGCCGCGCTTGCCGCCCTTGCGGGCCTTCTTCTGGGACTCCGGCGCCTCGTCCTGGGCATCAGGCTTGTCGATGGAGCCCACGGCGTCCGTCACTCGTCCTCACCTGATTCCGGGTCGTGGCCGTGCCGCGCCCGGTTGAGCCGCACGGCGGTGCATTGCAGTACGTACATGCGCACACATCCTGGCGAAGGAGTGTGTAGCAGGGCCGGAGGGACTTGAACCCCCAACCGCTGGTTTTGGAGACCAGTGCTCTACCAATTGAGCTACGACCCTTTGATTTCCCCCAACCTACCGCATCCGCCCATGTGCACGGAGTGCGTCGAGAGGGTGCGGCCGGTGAGGGCCAACGAGCAGTGAGTGTACGTGGTCTGCGGCCCCCCGTCGAACAGATTGGGTTCCGATGGTCATGGAAACCCGCGCACCGGGGGCGTTTCAGGTCTGGAACGATGGGGTCATGAGCGCTGCAACTTCTCCGACCGAGCGCCGGGTGTCCGCGCGCATCGGCGCGATCTCCGAGTCCGCGACCCTCGCTGTCGACGCCAAGGCCAAGGCCCTCAAGGCCGCCGGGCGCCCGGTGATCGGCTTCGGCGCGGGTGAGCCCGACTTCCCCACTCCGGACTACATCGTCGACGCCGCCATCGAGGCCTGCAAGAACCCGAAGTTCCACCGCTACACCCCGGCCGGCGGCCTTCCCGAGCTCAAGGCCGCGATCGCCACGAAGACGCTGCGCGACTCCGGGTACGAGGTGGACGCCTCGCAGATCCTGGTGACCAACGGCGGCAAGCAGGCCATCTACGAAGCGTTCGCCGCGATCCTCGACCCGGGCGACGAGGTCATCGTCCCGGCCCCCTACTGGACGACGTACCCCGAGTCGATCCGTCTCGCCGGCGGTGTCCCGGTCGAGGTCGTCGCCGACGAGACCACCGGCTACCGCGTCTCCGTGGAGCAGCTGGAGGCCGCCCGCACGGAGCGTACGAAGGTCGTGCTCTTCGTCTCCCCGTCGAACCCCACGGGCGCCGTCTACAGCGAGGCCGACGCCGAGGCCATCGGCCGCTGGGCCGTCGAGCACGGCCTGTGGGTCATGACCGACGAGATCTACGAACACCTCGTCTACGGAGACGCGAAGTTCACCTCGCTCCCCGCGATCCTCCCCGAGCTGCGCGACAAGTGCATCGTCGTCAACGGGGTCGCCAAGACGTACGCGATGACCGGCTGGCGGGTCGGCTGGATCATCGGCCCGAAGGACGTCGTGAAGGCCGCGACGAACCTGCAGTCGCACGCCACGTCCAACGTGTCCAACGTCGCGCAGGCCGCCGCGCTCGCGGCCGTCTCCGGTGACCTGGTCGCCGTGGAGAAGATGCGGGAGGCCTTCGACCGGCGCCGCAAGACCATCGTGCGGATGCTCAACGACATCGAGGGCGTCCTGTGCCCCGAGCCCGAGGGCGCCTTCTACGCGTACCCCTCGGTGAAGGGTCTGATCGGCAAGGAGATCCGCGGCAAGCGCCCGCAGGACTCCGTAGAGCTGGCCGCGCTGATCCTGGAGGAGGCCGAGGTCGCCGTGGTCCCGGGTGAGGCCTTCGGGACGCCCGGCTATCTGCGCCTTTCCTACGCGCTCGGTGACGAGGACCTCGTCGAGGGCGTCTCGCGGCTCCAGAAGCTCCTCGCGGAGGCCCGCGACTGAGGTTCCCGCAGGAAACCGCGCTCCACGCGCGCGTGCGGGCCGTCTCTCCCCCGGAGAGGCGGCCCGTTTCTTCGTTCGGGGCAGAACTCGAAGGGGGAAAGGTGCTACCGGGACGCCAGGTGCGTACGGCAAGATCCTGGAATGGAGCGCGTACGAGACGTAAGAGAGCTGCCCAAGGCCCATCTGCACCTGCACTTCACCGGGTCGATGCGGCCCGCCACCCTGCTCGAACTCGCCGACAAGTACGGGGTGCGGCTCCCGGACGCGCTGACCGGCGCCGAGCCGCCGAAGCTGCGCGCCACCGATGAGCGCGGGTGGTTCCGCTTCCAGCGGCTCTACGACGCGGCCCGCTCCTGTCTGCGCGAGCCCGAGGACATTCAGCGCCTGGTGCGCGAGGCCGCGGAGGAGGATCTGCGGGACGGCTCGGGGTGGCTGGAGATCCAGGTCGACCCGACCTCGTACGCGCCTCGGCTCGGCGGTCTGATCCCCGCTCTGGAGGTCATCCTGGACGCGGTGGGGAACGCCTCGCGGGAGACGGGCCTCGGCATGCGTGTGCTGGTCGCCGCGAACCGCATGAAGCACCCTCTGGACGCCCGCACGCTGGCCCGCCTCGCGGTGCGCTACGCGGACCGGGGCATCGTCGGCTTCGGGCTCTCCAACGACGAGCGGCGGGGCATGGCGCGGGACTTCGACCGTGCCTTCGCGATCGCGCGCGACGGCGGGCTCCTGGCGGCGCCGCACGGCGGTGAGCTGACCGGGCCCGCCTCGGTGCGGGACTGCCTGGACGATCTGCACGCGGCCCGGATCGGGCACGGGGTGCGGGCCGCCGAGGACCCGCGGCTCCTGAAGCGGCTCGCGGACCGCGGCGTCACGTGCGAGGTGTGCCCGGCGTCCAACGTCGCCCTGGGGGTCTACGAGAAGCCGCAGGACGTGCCGCTGCGGACGCTCTTCGACGCCGGGGTGCCGATGGCGCTCGGCGCCGACGACCCGCTGCTGTTCGGCTCGCGCCTCGCGGCCCAGTACGAGATCGCGCGCGAGCACCACGGCTTCGACGACGCGGAACTGGCCGAGCTGGCGCGCCAGTCGATCCGCGGCGCGGCCGCACCCGACGACGTACGGGAAAAGCTGCTGTCCGGCGTCGACGCGTGGCTCAGCGGCTGATCCCCGCGAGGAGACCGGCCTCTACAGGCTGACGCCCACCGTCACCGGCTCGTTGACCAGCGTGACCCCGAAGGCGTCCCGCACCCCGGCGACGACCTCGCGGGCGAGGTCCAGGAGGTCCTCGGTGGTCGCACCGCCGCGGTTGGTGAGGGCGAGGGTGTGCTTGGTGGAGATGCGGGCCCGGCCCTGTCCGTAGCCTTTGGCGAAGCCCGCCTTGTCGATGAGCCAGGCGGCGGAGGTCTTCACGCGGCCGTCGCCCGTCGGGAAGGCGGGCGGGGCGATGTCCGGGCCGAGGCGGTCCGCCACGCGCGCGTGGAACGCCGTGAACTCCTCGTCGGTGAGGATCGGGTTGGTGAAGAAGGACCCGGCCGACCAGCTGTCGTGGTCCTCGGGGTCGAGCACCATGCCCTTGCCGGCACGGAGCTTCAGGACGGTCTCCCGGGCGACCGCGGCCGGGACCCGATCGCCCGCCTCGACGCCGAGCGTGCGTGCCGTCTCGGGGTACTTGATGGGGGCGCTCATCCCCTGAGCGTCCTCCAGCTCGAAGCGGACGCGCAGGACCACGAAGCGCTCGGGCTCGCCCTTGAAACGGCTGTGGCGGTACGAGAAGTCGCACTCGGCGTTCGGGATCGTCACCGTCTCGCGCGTCTTCCGGTCGTACGCGATCACCTCGGTGATCGTCGACGAGACCTCCTGGCCGTACGCCCCCACGTTCTGGATCGGGGTCGCGCCCGCGGAGCCGGGGATCCCGGCGAGGCACTCGATGCCCGCGAGGCCCGCCTCGACGGTGCGGGCGACCGCGTCCGTCCAGATCTCACCGGCCGCCAGCTCCAGCTTCGTGCCGTCGAGTCCGTAGCCCCGGGTGGCGATGCGCAGGGCGGTCCCGTCGAAGCCCTTGTCGCCGATGACCAGGTTCGAGCCGCCGCCGATGAGCAGCAGCGGGGTCGCGGAGTCGTCGGCCTCCCGTACGGCGGCGATCACCTCGGCGTCGGTCGTCGCGGTGATCAGTCGGGTCGCGGGGCCACCGAGACGGAAGGTGGTCAGCGGGGCGAGGGGGGCATCGTGGAGTTCCTGCACGTGCTCAAGAGTACGAGAGCGGCCTCGCCGGTCCTGGCGGGGCCGCTCCCTCGGGCAGGGGCCCGTTTCCCTTGGGCAGCGGTCAGACCGCGGACAGCTCGTCCTGAGGAGCCTTGCGGGCCTCCTGGTCGGGCGCGTCGGCGCCGCGGCGGCCGGGGATGACCAGCGCGGCCACCGCGGCGAGGCCCACCATCGCGGCGCCCACCCACAGCGCGGGCTCCAGGCCGTCCACGAAGCTCCCCGGCGTCGTGTATCCGCCCTGGGCCGAGAAGATCGAGGACATCACGGCGATGCCGAGGGCGCCGCCCACCTCGCGCAGCGCGTTGTTGGCGCCGGACGCGATGCCCTGCTCGTGCGGCCGGACGCTGGACATGACCAGGTTGGAGGCCGGGGCGAAGTACAGGGCCATCCCGACGCCGCTGATGATCAGGGCCGGGAGCTGCACGGCGTACGAGGCGTCGGACGCGACCACGGCCGCGTACCAGCCGAGGCCGACAGCCTGCAGGAAGAGCCCGGCGGCGACGACCGGCCGGCCGCCGATCCGGTCGGAGAGATAACCGGCGAGGGGTGAGACAAGCATCGGCATGCCGGTCCAGGGCAGCATCCGCAGTCCGGCCTCGGTGGGCGAGTAGTGGAGGACTTCCTGCATGTACTGGCTGAGCAGGAAGATCGAGCCGAACATCCCGAGGAACATCAGCAGGCCGGCCGCGTTGATCCCGGCGAACGCGCGACTACGGAAGAGGCGCATCGGCAGCATGGGCGCCTTGTTGTGTATCCCGTGGTGGACGAAGCCGCCGAGCAGCGCGACGCCCCCGATGAGGCCGCCGAGCACGGTGGCACTGGTCCAGCCGTCGAGCGGCCCGCGGATCAGGGCGTACACGATGCCGAAGAGGCCGCCGCTGGCGAGCAGGGTGCCGGCGATGTCGAGGCGCGCTCCGGAGCCGTGCGACTCGGCGAGACGGAGGCGGGCGAGCGGCAGCAGGGCCAGGCCGAGCGGGACGTTCAACCAGAAGATCCACTGCCAGGAGACATGCTCGGTGAGGCTGCCGCCGACGAGCGGGCCGCTGGCGACCGCGAGACCGTTGACGGCGCCCCAGACCCCGTACGCCATTCCGCGCTTGGCCTCGGGAACGGCAGCCGTCAGCAGGGTCAGCGTGAGCGGCATCATGATCGCGGCGCCGACGCCCTGCACCGCGCGGGCGGCGATCAGGGCCTCGATGCCGGGCGCGAGGGCCGCGGCGGCGGACGCCCCGGTGAAGACCGTGAGGCCGATGATGAAGAGCTTGCGGCGGCCGAAGCGGTCACCCAGAGCGGCGCCGAACATCAGGAGCACGGCGAAGGTGAGGGTGTAGGCGCTCACTGTCCACTCCAGGTCGTGCATCTCTCCGCCGAGGTCCTCGCGGATGGAGGGCAGAGCGGTGGTGACGACGAGGTTGTCGAGAGCCGCCATGAACCCGGCGACGCTGGTGATGACAAGGGCCCAGGCCGCTCCCCCGGCCCGCGCGGTCTTCTGTGGCATTGCTTCCCCCTGCGATTGACGACGTGAGTGACGACGTGTTTGACGTGATTGACGTGATTCTCTTGATGGTTAGTTATTGATGACTAACTTTTGCGGGTACGAAGAGACGCGGCCATGTGACGCACGCGCCTCCACGCCCTCGCCCCACCCCCGCGCCGCCTTCACTGCTTGGGCTGCGCCGAGTCGTAGAAACCGCTCCACACCCGGTGGTCGGGCCGGAACCCCATCGACACCAGGACGTTGATCAGCATTCCGTACGCCAGGAACGTCGTCGTCTCGTCGACGTCCGTCCCCATCGCGAACCTGACCGTGTCGTACATCTCCATCCAGGCGGCCCGCAGCGCCTCGCCGAACTCCCGGTCCCCGGATGCCTCGGCGGAGGCCACCGCGACGTACATCTGCATCTGCATGAGCAGCAGGTCCGGGTCGTCGGCGATGAGCGCCTGGTAGGCCTGGCCCATGGCGTGCACGGCCTCCTCCGCCGCGAGCCCTTCGGCCGCCTGCCGGAAGACCTCGGTGACCGCCTGGCAGCACCGCAGGGACGCGGCGAGGAAGATGGCCTCCTTGCCCGGAAAGAGGCGGAAGAGATACGGCTGCGAGACGCCGACGCGCTTGGCGATCACCTCGGTGGAGGTGCCCTTGTAGCCACCGCGGGCGAACTCGACCATCGCCGCGCGGATGACGCTCTCGCGCCGCTCTTCTGCGCTCATCCTGACCATGCAGGTAAGTTAGTGGCCAATCACTAAGCCGTCAAGGGCCGGCAACCGCAGGTACGCGTCAGAGGACTGACACCTGCATGCACGCGTAAGGGGCGCCCTCTATAGAGAGCGCCCCTTACCTGTGGCCGGTGGCCGGAGACCGGTGGCCGTCAGGCCAGCTGCACGACCGCCCGCGACATGCCGAGGACCTTCTGGCCCGCGCTCCTGGCGAGGAGGTCGACGCGGACGCGGTTGTCGTCCATCTTGGCCGCGACCTTGGCGCTGACCTCGATGGTGGCGCCCTCGTCGTCGTTGGGGACGATGACAGGCTTGGTGAAGCGGACGCCGTACTCGACGACCGCCCCCGGGTCGCCCGCCCAGTCGGTCACGACGCGGATCGCCTCGGCCATGGTGAACATGCCGTGCGCGATGACGTCGGGAAGGCCGACCTCCACCGCGAACTTCTCGTTCCAGTGGATCGGGTTGAAGTCCCCCGAAGCACCCGCGTACTGCACGAGCGTGGCGCGCGTCACCGGAAAGGTCTGGGCCGGCAGTTCCGTGCCGATCTCGACGTCGTCGTAGGAAATTTTCGCCGTCATCGTCTCAGGCCCCCTCTGCCGCGGTCTCCGCCACACGCGCGACGAGCTTGGTCCAGGCGGTCACGACGTGCTCGCCGGCCTCGTCGTGGACCTCGCCGCGGATGTCCAGGATGTCGTTGCCCGCGAGCGACTTGATGGCCTCGATGGTCGAGGTGACCGTGAGCCGGTCACCCGCGCGCACCGGTCGCGTGTAGGCGAACTTCTGGTCGCCGTGCACGACGCGGTTGTAGTCGAGCCCCAGCTGCGGGTCCTGGATCACCTGGCCCGCGGCCTTGAAAGTGATCGTGAATACAAAAGTCGGCGGGGCGATCACATCGGAGTGCCCGAGCGCCTTGGCGGCTTCCGTGTCGGTGTACGCGGGATTGGCGTCCCCCACTGCCTCGGCGAACTCGCGGATCTTCTCCCGGCCGACCTCATAAGGATCGGTGGGCGGATAGGACCGCCCCACGAAGGACTGGTCGAGCGCCATGGACTCGGTACCTCCTGTGGTTGGTTACATGAAAACGACACGAGGCCGCCCCCAGCAAACGGGGACGGCCTCGTGTACGAGCCTGTGTGTCAGCGCGTTTCGCGGTGCGCAGTGTGCGAGTTGCAGCGCGGGCAGTGCTTCTTCATCTCAAGACGGTCCGGGTCGTTACGCCGGTTCTTCTTGGTGATGTAGTTCCGCTCCTTGCACTCCACGCAGGCCAGCGTGATCTTCGGGCGGACGTCGGTGGCAGCCACGTGAGTGCTCCTTGGACGGATGGACGGATGAACGCATACAAGAGTAGCCGATCGAAGGACCGACCCCACAATCGGCTACCAATGAGTAGCGGTGACCGGACTTGAACCGGTGACACAGCGATTATGAGCCGCTTGCTCTACCGACTGAGCTACACCGCTGCGATGCCGGATCCCCTCGCCCGAGGGCGAGGATCACTCGACATCAGAGCCCCAATGCGGAATCGAACCGCAGACCTTCTCCTTACCATGGAGACGCTCTACCGACTGAGCTATTGGGGCGAGCGATGAAGACATTACACGGTTGGTCGCCGTCGCCCAAATCCGTTTCGCCAGGGCCGTCCGGGGGCATCCCGAGAACCGCCTCAGGCGTCTCTGAACGCCTCATTCGTGCCGTGGCACCACACCGGTACGACTATTGCGCTCCTCCTCGAAGCGGGCCTTTCGCCGTCCTAGGCTCGGCACACGCTGCGTGATCTTGCCACCTCGTACGAAAGCAGCCGCCCCCCGAACCCCAGGACAGCAATGCCCGACAGCCAGCCGCAGCAGCCGCACTCCTCCGGCTCCTCCGGTCCCGATCCCACGGCCGACTCCGGGGCCCTGCTGCTCTGCGGCGCCCGGCTCACCGACGGCAGGACGGTGGACGTCCGGCTCGGCGGCGGGCGCATCGAGGCGGTCGGCACGACCGGCAGCCTGGCCGCGCACGCGGCGCGGGTGGACCTCGGCGGCTATCTGCTGCTGCCGGCGTCCGCCGAGCCGCACGCGCACGGTGACACGGCGCTCTCGGCGGACCTGGCGGGCCCTGTCTCGTACGACGTCCCCGACGTGCAGCGCAGGACCACCGAGGCGGCTCTGCTGCAGCTCGGGCACGGCGCGACGGCGCTGCGCACGCACGTGCGGATCGGCGACGTCCAGGGGCTCGGCCCGATGGAGGCCGTGCTCCAGGCGCGGCGCTCCCTGCGGGGCCTGGTCGATCTGACGGCGGTCGCGATGCCGCGGCTGCTGACCGGCGTCGCGGGCGCCGACGGGCTCGCGATGCTGCGGGACGCGGTGAAAATGGGCGCCTCCGTAGTGGGCGGTTGTCCGGATCTCGACCCCGATCCAGCGGGTTACACGGAGGCGGTTCTGGAAGTCGCCGCCGAGCACGGCTGCCCCGTCGATCTGCACACGGACGGTGACGACCCGGCGCGGCTCGGGCGGCTCGCGGCGATGGCGGCCGGGCTGCGGGCCGGGGTGGCGATCGGCCCGTGCGGCGGGCTCGGGCGCCTCCCCAGGGACGTGTCGGCGCGTACCGCCGAGCAGTTGGCGGCGGCCGGGGTGACCGTGGTCTGCCTGCCCCAGGGCGGGTGCGGTAGCGCGGAGCGGCGCGGGGTGGCGCCGGTGCGGCTGCTGCGGTCGGCGGGGGTGCGGGTCGCGGCGGGCAGCGGGGCCATGCGTGACGTGTCGAATCCCGTGGGGCGCGGGGATCCGCTGGAGGCGGCGTACTTGCTGGCCTCGCGGTGCGGGCTGCGCCCCGAGGACGCCTACGGCGCGGTGAGCGGGGCGGCGCGGGCGGCCATGGGGCTGCCCGAGGTACGGGTGGAGGCGGGCTTCCCCGCCGAGCTGCTCGCGGTGCGCGGCGACCGGCTCGCGGGGGCGCTGTCGCTCGCGTACAGCCGGATCGTGGTGCACAGGGGGCGTGTGGTGGCGCGGACCAGCGCGGTGCGCGAGTACTGCGACTCGGCCGCCGCCGTGGCCCTGGACCTACCGCGCCAGGGCCGGGCCGCGGGGAATGAGCCGGAGCGGCCCAGGGGTGGAGAGGCGGCTTCCTGAAGGGGCGGAGAGGCGGGGGTTGTTGGGGCAGACTGGACGGGCCCGCGTGGCCCGGTCGGCGTCAGGCGCGAGCTGGCCCCGGGGGCCGGTCGGCGTCAGGCGCAAGCCCGTGGCGCGAGCTGTGGCGCCACGCGTGTGGGGAGGGCTGTTTGTGGCGGCTCCACCCGCGAGAGGAGGGCTGTTCGGGGCGGCTTCCACACGCGCGCGGTGGGCTGCGATGCGCGCGGATGTCGCCGCCGTCGAGCTCGCGGCCTCCATGCGCGTGGCTGGGCTGACTCCTTGGCGGCTGGCTTGGATGCCACGGTCTAGCGGCCTCCACGCGCGTGATGGGGCTGTCCGAGGCGGCATCCGTGCGCGCGGGGAGGGACGCGGGCGAGGTCCATCCGCTGTTCCTCGGACATCGCGGCATCCGTGCGCGCGGGGAGGGACGGTCCTTCGCGTCTCGCTGCCGCATGGGCCCCACGCGGCCTCCGTACACGCGGGGAGGAGCGGCGATGGCGCCCCGATGTCGCCGCCCCAGGCCCGCGGGCCTCCACGCGCGGGGGAGTTGTCCGTGCCCGCTTTGCACACGCGGCGCGGGGTGAGGCTCGCAGCGCTGCCTCGGCCCCGCCGCGGTAGTGGCCCGCTTCCACGCGAGGTGGTGAGGCTGGTGGTGGGGCCGTCCGTGCCCGCATCCGCGTGATCCCTGCGATCCGCACGCTCCGTGTGCGGCGGAGGGGTCCGCGCTGCCGTACGGTCGGAAACATGCGCATTGTCATCGCTGGAGGTCATGGTCAGATCGCGCTGCGGCTGGAGCGTCTGCTCGCCGCACGCGGTGACGAGGTCGCCGGGCTGATCCGCAGTGCCGGGCAGGAAGCCGATCTGCGCGCGGCCGGTGCCGAACCGGTGCTGTGCGACCTGGAGTCGGCGTCGGTCGATCAGGTCGCCGAGCACCTGCGCGGCGCCGACGCCGCCGTCTTCGCGGCGGGCGCGGGGCCGGGCAGCGACGCCGGCCGCAAGAACACCGTCGACCGGGGAGCCGCCGTGCTCTTCGCGGACGCGGCGGAGCGGGCGGGAGTGCGGCGGTACATCGTCGTGTCGTCGATGGGCGCCGATCCGGCGCACCAGGGCGACGAGGTCTTCGACGCCTACCTGCGGGCCAAGGGCGAGGCGGACGCGAACGTACGCGCGCGTGCCGCCCTGGACTGGACGATCCTGCGTCCCGGGATGCTGACGGACGACGCGGGCACGGGACTCGTACGCCTGGAGGCGTCGACCGGGCGGGGGCCGGTCCCGCGTGACGACGTCGCCGCGGTGCTCGCGGAGCTCCTGGAGACGCCGGCGACGGCCGGCCTGACGCTGGAACTGGTCAGCGGGTCGGTGCCGGTGTCGGTGGCGGTCAAGTCGGTTGCCGGAAACTGAGTTCGCTCTTCAGAAGAGCGGGAGCTGGCCGGGCAGGTCCGGGACCGTGTAGCCGTCCAGGGCGGGCTGCGCGGCGCCCAGCTGCGCCTGCCTGCGGGACCCCGGGCAGGAGACCAGGTCGCCGGTGGCGCGCGCGCCGGGCGGGTCGTGACGGGCGAACCGTCCGCCGACGACGGCGATCTCGCGGCGGCACTCCGGGCAGTTTCTACGACGGGACGACATGGCTCCATTTTGAGCCCCGCGCCCCCGAAGACGTGCGGGGCCCCAAAGACGTACGCGCCCCGAAGACGGACGCGCCCGGTACGACAAGGCCCTCCCCCACTCGCGGCGCTGCCGCCTCAACCGTGACGCGTAGGGGCGCGTAGGGGCGCATAGGGGCGCGTAGGGGTATAGCGGTGCGCATCAGCGCGTGGAGACGCGGCCATGCACGGCCCGACGCCTCAACTGCCGGGAGCGATTCCCATGTTGTCGGAATACCTCACAGCGTCTGCCCTACTCTGGCCCGAAAACAGCTGTCGTCCGTGCCGCGTGCACGCCTCACCACATGCGCGCCTCGCCACCCGCACGCCTCGCCACCACATGCACGCCTCGGAGGGTCGATGGAACCGGCCGTGATCGGAGCTCGTCTCGCGTCGAGCATCGTGGGCCCCCTCGTCAGAAAGCTCTTCCTGCCGGAAGGCGCCGGGGCCGATCTGGTCGACAGACCCATCCGTGTCTCCCGGCTCATCTCCTTCCGGGGCGAGAAGCGAACGCTTGCCGACAAGGACCTGCGCAAGATCGCGGAAGAGTTGGTCAAGCGTGCCGCCCACTCGACCGGCGTCGAGGAACTGCTGCCCTCCTATGAGAAGCAAGCCGTCGTCAACGCCGTCGCTGATTCATTGCGCGCCCTGGGGACGCTCGAAATGGAGGACGTGCAGGCGGTACGCCTCGGGCATCTCCAGCTCTCCCAGCACTTGCGGGCCCAGAACAGGACAGCCACGTACGGCTTGTCCAGCGACGCGGTGACGCTGCACGCCAGCGTGATGGATACGGCGTGCCTGCACATCCTGAACTTTTTCACCCAGCGTTCCACTTTCGTGCCACGCACACTGCTCGAACAGAGCCGCAGTATCGAGGTGTTGACGCGGAGAATCGACTCTCTGATCACCCGGTCGCCCTCTCCCGCGGACGGCCCTTTCGAGGAAAGATATTCGCACTACATCGCCGCGAAACACGGCAAGTTGAGCATCTTTGGGCTCGACCTGTCCGAAGCACCGGAGAGCTGGCGGCTCGACGTGGCGTATCTCAGCCTGGACGTGACAGGCGACGCGGTGAACGCCGCGCCGTCCCTCGTATCGGCCGACCATGTCCTGGCGGGCCGGACCCGCGTATTGCTGCGTGGCGTAGCCGGTTCGGGCAAAACCACCCTCGCGCAATGGCTGGCGGTATCCACCGCGAAGAAGTCGCTCGACGAACACCTCCTCTATCTCTACGGGCTTGTGCCCTTTGTGCTGCCACTGCGCACGCTGACTCGGAGCGGCACGCCCCTCCCCACCCCCGACGCGTTCCTGACCGCGGTGGACTGCCCCATCGCCGGCATCCAGCCGACCGGGTGGATCGACAGGGTGCTGCAGGCGGGGCGCGGGCTCATCCTGATCGACGGCATCGACGAGATCCCCGAGGACGGCCGCAACGACGCCCGCCGCTGGCTCCAGGAACTTCTCAGCGCCTATCCCGACAATCGCTGGCTCGTCACCTCCAGGCCCTCAGCGGTGCGCGACCGTTGGCTGATCGACGACGACTTCGCCGAACTGGACCTCGCCCCCATGAACCGGGACAACGTCGGTGAATTCATCAGGCGTTGGCACAGGGCGGCCGGTATCAGCGACCAGTACGCCAAAGAGCTGCTCCGCATGGTCCGGGCCAAACAGGACCTGAGCAGGCTTGCCTCCAATCCGCTGATGTGCGGTCTCATCTGCGCACTGCACCAGGACAGGCGCGGGTATCTCCCCGAAGGACGCAAGGAGATCTACGACGCGGCCCTGTCCATGCTGCTCTTCAGAAGGGACCGCGAGCGGGGCGTCTACAAGTCCGGCCCGTTCCACATCAGCGAAGCGGAGCACATCCAGCTCATCCAGAAACTCGCCTACTGGATGATCCGCAACGGCCGTTCCGAAATGAACCGCACCGACGCGGTGGAACTCCTGGGCCAGGTCCTGCCGGCCATGCCGAAGGTCGCTGAGCAAGGCACACCGGAGGAGGTCTACCAGCATCTGCTCGTCCGCAGTGGGCTGCTCCGCGAACCCAGCTCCGATTCCATGGATTTCGTCCATCGGACCTTCCAGGATTACCTCGGGGCCAAAGCAGCGGTCGAAGGTCTTGATTTCGACTTCCTCATCGCCAACGCCCACTCGGACCAGTGGGAGGACGTCATCAGGATGGCTGTCGCCCACGCCCGCCCCACGGAGCGGACGTACCTGCTCACCGGCCTCATCAGGCGCGAGGACACCTCACGCCAGGGCCTGAACCGTCTGCATCTGCTCGCGGCCGCCTGCCTGGAGCACGCGACCGAACTCGATCCCGCGGTGCGAGTCGAGGTGCAGGAGCGGGCCGCGGCCCTTATCCCACCGCGTTCGGCGGAACAGGCACGCGCTCTGGCGGCGATCGGCCCCGTCGTACTCGACCTGCTGCCGCCCCCTCGCGAGCTGCCGCCTCGCCCGAGGCCCGCGGATCACTTCGACTCGGACGAAGAGAAGCGCAGAGCCAAGGAGGAGGCGGCCGCCTATCAGGCCGTGGCCGACGAGGCGTACTACACCGTTCTCACGGCCACCCCCATCGCCAGCTACGCCGCGATCGACGTGCTCGCCCAGTACCACGACCACCCGGACCTGCGTGTTCGGAGCGAGCTCGCACAGGCGTGGAGCAGGTACGACACCGATCTGTACGGTGAGGACGTCATCGCGCGCCTGGCGGAGGACGACCTCTACTTCCCGGTGACGAACCTCCCGGAGCTACGCGCGCTGCGCAGGTTCGGCGGCCGATCCCGCATCAAACTCGCAGGCGAACTGACCGTCGCCGAGTTCATCGCCACGTGCCCCCATCAATGCCTCACCCATCTGTGGCTGGAGGTCGACATGGGAAGCGGCTGGGAGTGGCTGAACACCTTCCCCAAGCTCTGCGAGCTCACCGTCGAGACGGTCCGCCCCAGCATCGACATCAGCTCGCTGGGGTCGGTGCGGTCCCTGCTCACTCTCCGCGTGCCGGAAGGGGTGAGTCTCGTGGGCAGCGCTCACCTGCCGGGGTCCACGAAGGTCGTGCGTCAGCGCCTTGGCGCGGTCTGAGCGCAAGAAAGTGCGAGAAGGGCCGAGAAGGGCCGAGAAGGGCAAAAAGAAACCCCCTCTGATCTGCGTAAACGTAGATCAGAGGGGGTTTCCCTCAGCGTGGCGGCGCCAGGATTCGAACCTGGGAAGGCTGAGCCGGCAGATTTACAGTCTGCTCCCTTTGGCCGCTCGGGCACACCGCCGGGTTTGCTGCCTGGCCCCGCTCTCGCGGTGCTCCGTGGCAACGACGTAAACGATACCTGATGCGCAGGGGTGCTTCGCCACCCGATTGATCGGCACCCGGCGCGGGGACGGTGGCTAGGCTTTGGGGATGCGGCCAGCGTCAGGCGGCCGTATCCGCTGAGTACGCACACCCCGATACAAGGAGCCACAGGACATGGCCGACTCCAGTTTCGACATCGTCTCGAAGGTCGAGCGGCAGGAGGTCGACAACGCCCTCAACCAGGCCGCCAAGGAGATTTCGCAGCGCTACGACTTCAAAGGCACGGGCGCCTCGATCTCGTGGTCCGGCGAGAAGATCCTGATGGAGGCGAGCGGCGAGGAGCGGGTCAAGGCGATCCTCGACGTCTTCGAGTCCAAGCTGGTCAAGCGCGGCATCTCGCTGAAGGCGCTGGACGCGGGCGAGCCGCAGCTGTCCGGCAAGGAGTACAAGATCTTCGCCTCGATCGAGGAGGGCATCTCCCAGGAGAACGCGAAGAAGGTCGCCAAGATCATCCGCGATGAGGGCCCCAAGGGCGTCAAGGCGCAGGTCCAGGGCGAGGAGCTGCGCGTCAGCTCGAAGAGCCGGGACGACCTGCAGGCCGTGCAGGCGCTGCTCAAGGGGCAGGACTTCGACTTCGCGCTGCAGTTCGTGAACTATCGGTAGTTCGTGAGCTACGGATAGTTCGTGAATTAGGCGTAGCAAGGCGACGCCGAAGGGCGGGCTCCCCCATCGGGGTGCCCGCCCTTGTCTCAGCGTCGTGAGTGGCCGAAGAGGACGCGGTAGGCGACGAGCAGGACGAGTGAGCCGCCGATGGCCGCCGCCCAGGTGGCGCCGTCGTAGAAGTGGTTGACGATCGGGCGGTCGAGGTAGCGGGCGGAGATCCAGCCGCCGATGAACGCGCCCGCGATGCCGATGACGGTCGTGCCGATGAAGCCGCCCGGATCGCGGCCGGGCAGCAGCAGTTTGGCGGCGGCTCCGGCGAGCAGCCCCAGAACGATCCAGCTGATGATGCCCATGCGGTGACCCGGCCTTTCTGGCGCGATGAGCTTCTCTCGCGCGGTGAGCTTTTTGTGCGCTGTTGTCCTGAAGGACGTCTCTACGGAGGGACGCGGTTGCGGAGATCCGTAAGGTGCGGCGCATGACACAGCAGCCGGCGCTCCGCCGCGATCTCGGGGTCTTCGACGCGGTGATGATCGGCCTGGGGTCGATGGTGGGGGCGGGGATCTTCGCGGCGCTCGGTCCCGCGGCGGGTGCCGCCGGTTCGGGGATGCTGATCGGGCTCGGCCTCGCCGCCGTGGTCGCGTACTGCAACGCGATGGCGTCGGCGCGGCTCGCCGCCCGCTACCCCGCGTCGGGCGGCACTTATGTCTACGGGCGGGAGCGGCTCGGGGAGTTCTGGGGGTATCTGGCGGGCTGGGCGTTCGTCGTCGGCAAGACGGCGTCCTGCGCAGCGATGGCGCTGACCGTGGGGGCGTACGTCTGGCCGGGGCAGGCGCACGCGGTGGCGGTCGGGGCCGTGGTGCTGCTCACCGGCGTGAACTATCTGGGCGTCCAGAAGTCGGCGTGGCTGACGCGGGGGATCGTGGCGGTGGTGCTCGCCGTGCTGGCGGCGGTTGTCGTCGCCTGCCTCGGGTCGGGGGCGGCCGACGCCGGGCGGCTCGATGTGGGGCTCTCGGGCGGGGTCGGCGGGGTGCTTCAGGCCGCCGGGCTGCTGTTCTTCGCTTTCGCCGGGTACGCGCGGATCGCGACGCTCGGCGAGGAGGTGCGCGACCCGGCACGCACTATTCCGCGGGCGATCCCGCTGGCGTTGGGCATCGCCCTGTGCGTGTACGCGGCCGTGGCGGTCGCCGTGCTGTCCGTCCTTGGGCCTTCGGGGCTCGCCGATGCGACCGCGCCGCTGGCCGACGCGGTACGGGCGGCCGGTGTGCCGGGGCTCGTTCCCGTGGTGCGGGCGGGGGCCGCGGTGGCGGCGCTCGGCTCGCTGCTCGCGTTGATCCTGGGCGTCTCACGGACGACGCTGGCCATGGCGCGGGACAGGCATCTGCCGGGCACGCTCGCGGCCGTGCATCCGCGCTTTCGGGTACCGCACCGCGCGGAGCTGGCTGTGGGCGCGGTGGTGGCGGTGGCGGCCGCGACGGTGGATGTGCGTGGGGCGATCGGCTTCTCCTCGTTCGGGGTGCTGGTGTATTACGCGATCGCCAACGCCTCGGCGTGGACGCTCGGTTCGTCGCCCGCGGCGCGCGGCGTGCCCGCGGTGGGCGGCCTCGGGTGCGTGGTGCTGGCGTTCGCGCTGCCGGTGTCCTCGGTGGTGGCCGGCGGGGCGGTGCTGGCGGTGGGGGTCGTGGCTTACGGGGTGCGGCGGCGGTGGCAGTGGCCGTGGCGTTGACCGGGCGGGGGCTCGTTCTTGGCTGCGTCGATGACGCCTTCGTACACGTATCGGGCGGAGCTCACGCGCGCGTGGCTTTCGGCCAAGCCGGCAGTTCCATGCCGTCGTTGTCCTCCTCGTACCACCCCGTGCCGTCCAGCCAGGCCGTGAGCCACGCCGTGAGGCTCGGGGAGTCGACGAACCAGGCGTGCTCCGGGTCGCCGCCGTTGGGTTCGAAGAGCAGGACCTGGGCGGCGTCCGTACGGCAGTCCACGCACGCGTACATCGCGCAGCCCCAGTGGGATATCGGCAGCACGCCTTCGGGCCAGGCCCAGTCGTCGCCGTCGCGCATCCCGAGGTACTTCTCGACGACGGCCGGCTCGCCCCCGGAGGATTTGCCTTCGAGCAGCGGCAACAAGCCGTACTCCGGGCCGAACCCGCCGTCTCCTATGCGGGTGTAGAGGGCGGCGAGCAGCGGCGGCAGACGGAAGCCCACGGCGGCCTCCGCCCGGGCCAGGGTGTCCGCGTCCACGGGGGCGGGCAGCACGTCCCAGCCCCAGGGGCGGGTGGCGCGCGCCTCCGCCGCTACCCGGTCCAGCAATTGCTCGGTGACGGTCATGAGTTCATGGTGGACCACGGCACTGACAATCGGCCCCGAGCGCTTCCGCCCCCGCCCGCTCTCCTGCTCACCCGCTCTCCTGCTCGCCCTCAGGCCTGCACGGTCTCGACGCCCATCAGTGCCAGGAGATCAAGGAGTTCCTCGTAGGACGGCGGGCGGCTGTCCGTGCGCGGTGTGAGACCCAGGCAGGTCCGGGCGATGTGCGCGTCGTGCCAGACGAGCGTCAGAGGCGGCGGCAGTGCGCCGAGCCCGTCGGCGAGGGTTCTCAGGTCTCGCCCGACGTACCCGCCGGGCCCCTTCACCGCCTCTCCGAGCGCGCAGTAGAAGGCCGGCTCGTCGGTGATGTGGCGGCCGTCGAGGTGGTACGTGGCTCCTGGCCCGGCACTGGGACGGTGCCGGGCCACGGCCTCTGGGGCGACAGCCTCTGGGGCGACAGCCTCTCGGGCGACGGCCAGCCAGTGGGTCCGGCCCTCCGTGCCGTGGCGCGCCCAGAGGTCGGGTTCGGTGGGGCGGCCGTCCCCCCACACGTCCCAGACCTCTCCGGCGGCACGTGGTGGCCGTACGGTCCACGGATCCAGGGCCAGGTCGACGAGGCCGCGCCCGCGCGCGGACGGGATCCAGGCGACGACCTCGCCCTCTATGGCGTGCTGGAGGGTCTGCCCCATCCCTCCCAGGCGCAGCACGTTGCCGTGCCCCAGCTCGCCCTTCCCGGCCTCCAGAGCGTCCCGCAGGGCGCCGCGCGGCGAGCAGCCGAGCAGGCGCACCGGCGGTTCGGCGAGCGCCTCGGACGGGCCGTCACAGCTCTCGGGAGCGTCGGCCCGGCCAGGCAGTTGATCGGCGAAGAGATGCTCGGCGTCGGCGCAGAGCGCCCAGATGTCGTCGTACTCGGACGCTTCGGGGTCGTACGCGGCGAGCGCGTACCTCGGCGGCTGCACCGGAGCGCGCCGGTTCTAGTGGCGCGCGGTGAACGGCTGGTCCGTGCGGACGATCTCGCGGCCCAGCGGCAGCAGCGAGACCGGGATCAGCTTGAAGTTGGCGACGCCCAGGGGGATGCCGATGATCGTGACGCACAGGAGGAAGCCGGTGACGATGTGGCCGATCGCGAGCCACCAGCCCGCGAGGACCAGCCACAGGACGTTGCCCAGGCAGGAGGGCGCGCCCGCGTCACGGCGCTCGACCGTGGTGTAGCCGAAGGGCCACAGGGCATAGCGGCCGATGCGGAAGCTGGCCAGGCCGAACGGGATGCCGATGATCGTGACGCAGAGCAGCGCACCCGCCAGCAGGTAGGCCAGGAACATCCAGAAGCCGCAGAGGACGAGCCATATGACGTTGAGGATTGTCTTCACTGGTGACGACCTGCCATCTGCTCGAGTCGGGCGATGCGCTCCGCCATCGGCGGATGTGTGGAGAACATCTTGGACATGCCCTGCCCCGGACGGAAGGGGTTCGCGATCATCATGTGGCTCGCCGTCTCGAGGCGGGGCTCGGGCGGTAGCGGCAACTGCTTTGTACCGGCTTCGAGTTTACGCAGGGCGCTCGCGAGAGCGAGCGGGTCGCCGGTGAGCTGTGCGCCGGACGCGTCGGCCTCGTACTCCCTGGAACGGCTGATCGCCAGCTGGATGATGGAGGCCGCCAGCGGGCCGAGCAGCATGATCAGGAGCATTCCGAAGATGCCGGGGCCGTCGTTGTCGTTCGACCGGCCCACGGGGATCAGCCAGGCGAAGTTCACCAGGAACATGATCACGGAGGCCAGGGCTCCGGCGACCGAGGAGATCAGGATGTCGCGGTTGTAGACGTGGCTGAGCTCGTGGCCGATGACGCCGCGCAGCTCGCGCTCGTCGAGGAGGCGCAGGATGCCGTCGGTGCAGCACACCGCCGCGTTGCGCGGATTGCGGCCGGTCGCGAAGGCGTTCGGGGCCTCCGTGGGCGAGATGTACAGGCGGGGCATGGGCTGGCGGGCCTGGGTGGAGAGGTCGCGGACCATGCGGTACAGCGCGGGTGCCTCGAATTCGCTCACCGGGCGGGCGCGCATGGCACGCAGGGCCAGCTTGTCGCTGTTCCAGTACGCGTACGCATTGGTGCCGAGCGCCACGAAGAGCGCGACGACCAGCCCCGTGCGCCCGAAGAAACTGCCGATCACGAGGATGAGCGCGGACAGTCCCCCGAGGAGTACGGCGGTCTTCAACCCGTTGTGCCGGCGGTGCACGGTACGCCCTCCTGGTGGTGCGTGGGGGAACCCTCTGCTGACTGGTGCTTCCACTGTTCAGTGGACCCTCCCGTACTGGTCAACGCCAGGCGGGGAGCACTAGTTCCCTTGTGCGCTCAGGAGCGGTGTAGGCCGCGCGGGTGACGGCCCCGGGGCCCGCGGTCAGAAGAGGCCGGTGTCCGAGAACCTCAGGACGAGCTGGGGCGCTCCGGAGAGCGCGACGCCGAGGACCGCGGTCAGCGCGATGGCCGCCGTGACAGGGGCCGGGACACGGTGCTCGACCGGCTCGCCCTCGGGGGCGCGGAACAGGAGCGCGGTCCACTGGAGGTAGTAGTAGAGCGCGATCACCACGTTCACGGCCATCACCACGGCGAGCCAGCCGAGGCCCGCGTCCACCGCGGCGGAGAAGACCGTGACCTTGGCGAAGAGTCCGATGATGCCTGGTGGCAGGCCCGCGAGGCAGAGCAGGAAGAAGGCCAGCACGAGGGCGGCCAGGGGATTGCGCGCGTACAGGCCCCGGTAGTCGCTGACGCGGTTCAGGCGCTGGGTGCGGCCGACGAGCGCGGCCACGGCGAAGGCTCCGAGGTTCACGGCCGCGTACATCAGGGCGTACGCGACGGTGGAGCCGATGGCCTTCTCGGCGCCGGCCTCGTTGTCCGCGTATCCGGCGGCGGCGATCGGCACCAGGAGGTACCCGGCCTGGCCGACCGAGGACCAGGCGAGGAGCCGGACCGCGCTGTACGCGCGCGTGGACTGCTGACGCAGGGCGGCGACGTTGCCCGCCGTCATGGTGAGCGCGGCGAGGACGGCGAGCACCGGGCCCCAGACGTCCGCGTACGAGGGGAAGGCGACGACGGTCACAAGGATGAGCCCGGTGAATCCGACGGCCTTCCCGACGACGGAGAGGTACGCGGCGACCGGCAGGGGCGCGCCTACGTAGGTGTCCGGTACCCAGAAGTGGAAGGGCACGGCGGCCACCTTGAAGGCGAAGCCGACGAGGGTGAGGGCGACGCCGGTCTGGGCCAGCGTGTGCAGCTGCCCGTCGACGTCCTGCAGCTCGGTGGCGATCTCGGCGAGGTGCAGGGTGCCGGTCGCCGCGTACACGAAGCTCACGCCCATGAGGCTCACGGCGGTCGCGGTGACCGAGGAGAGGAAGAACTTCAGGGCCGCTTCGGAGGAGCGCTTGTCGCCGTACCTGAGGCCCACGAGGGCGAAGGCGGGCAGCGAGGCGACTTCCAGGGCGACGATGAGCGTCGCGAGGTCGCGCGAGGCGGGCAGCAGGGCGGCGCCCGCCGCGGAGGAGAGCAGCAGGAACCAGAACTCGCCCGCGGGGAGTTCGCCCTCGGAGACCTTGGAGCCTTCGGACCCCTTGGAGCCTTCGGGCACCTTGGGGCCTTGCGCGTCCTTCAGGGTGGTCATGGAGAGCAGGGCGGCCAGCAGGGCGCCACCCAGGACCAGGAGTTGGATGACCAGGGTGAAGCGGTCCGCGGTGTAGCTGCACGCGTGCGTGCCGCCGCCGGTCAGGCAGAAGGTCGAGCGGTCGTCGTCCAGGAGAGGCAGCAGGGCGAGCGCCGCCGCGGCCAGGCCCGCCACGGAGATCCAGCCGAGGAGCGCCTTCTTGCCGTCGCCCACGAAGAGGTCGGCCACGAGTACGACGAGGCCGACGACGGCCGCGATGGTCGGCGGCGCGATCGCGAGCCAGTCGACGGACTGGACGAGGCTTGCGGCGCTTTCGGCGGCCACGGTCACGACTTGCCTCCAGTGAGGAGCTTCTGCACGGCCGGGTCGGTCAGGCCGAGGAGAGCCGCGGGCCAGAGTCCGGCGAGGACGGTGAGGGCGACGAGCGGGGTCCAGGCGGCGAATTCGTAGCCGTGGACGTCGGCGAGCGGCGCGGGCGCGGGCTCGGCGGCCGTCGCGGTCTGCGGCATCGGGCCCATGCAGACCCGGCGTACGACGATGAGCATGTACGCGGCGGTGAGCAGGGTGCCGAAGGCGCCGATCGCCATGAAGGTGAGGAACGCCGGGCGGCTCAGCCCCTCGGCGGGCTTGAACGCGCCGAACAGCGCCAGCATCTCGCCCCAGAATCCGGCTAGGCCCGGCAGGCCGAGCGAGGCGACGGCGCCGAAGGCGAGCAGGCCGCCGAGGCGGGGCGCCTTGCCGTAGAGGGCGGCGCCGGACTCCTGCGCGAGGGAGTCGAGGTCGGTGGTGCCGGTGCGGTCCTTGAGCGCGCCGACGAGGAAGAAGAGCAGGCCGGTGATGAGGCCGTGCGCGATGTTGGCGAACAGCGCGCCGTTCACGCCGGTCGGGCTCATCGTCGCGATACCGAGCAGCACGAAGCCCATGTGGCCGACGGACGAGTAGGCGATGAGGCGCTTGAGATCGCCCTTCGCGCCCCGCTTGGCGAGCGCGAGGCAGGCGAGCGAGCCGTAGATGATCCCGACGACCGCGAAGGCCGCGAGGTACGGCGCGAACTCCCGCATCCCGTCGGGGGCGATGGGCAGCAGGATGCGGACGAACCCGTACGTACCCATCTTCAGCAGCACGCCGGCCAGCAGGACCGAGCCGACGGTGGGCGCGGCGGTGTGGGCGTCCGGCAGCCAGCTGTGCAGCGGCCACATCGGCGTCTTGACCGCGAGCCCGATCCCGATCGCCAAAACGGCGATGACCTGCACGGATGTGGTCAGGCCCCGGCCGTTGTCAGTGGCGAGTGCCACCATGTCGAATGTGCCGGACTTGAGCCCGATGAGGAGGAGGCCCAGCAGCATCACGACGGAGCCGAGCAGCGTGTAGAGGATGAACTTCCAGGCGGCTTGGGTGCGTTGGCCACCGCCCCAGCGGGCGATGAGGAAGTACATCGGGATGAGCACCATCTCGAACGCCAGGAAGAACAGCAGCAGATCGAGGACGGCGAAGGTCGCGAGGGTGCCGGATTCGAGTACGAGGATCAGTGCGACGAATGCCTTGGGGGACGGGCCCGCGGGCATTTTGAAGTAGCTGTAGAGCGCGCAGAGGAAGGTCAGCAGCGCGGTCAGGACCAGAAGGGGGAGCGAGATGCCGTCGATGCCGAGGTGGACGCGCACGTCGAGTGCGGGGATCCAGCTGATATCGGTCGTGGCCTGCATCTTCGACGGCTGGTCGTGGTCGAAGCCGAGCGCGAGGACGGTCGCGGCCAGCAGGACCGTGCCGCTCACCAGCACGCCGTGGCGCAGCACGGCCTGGTCGGGAGACTTTCCCTTCAGCCCGGGCGGGGCCGGCAGGAGAGCGGCCACGGCGCCGATGAGCGGGCCGACGACGATCAACGCCAGAAGAAACTGCATCACGGACTCACTGATACCGATCACGGCTGCTCACGCTCCGGCGGTGGCGACGAGGACGGCGGCGACGGCCAGGACGACCGTGCCTGCGAGCAGCGCGCTCAGATAGGTCTGTACGTTGCCGGTCTGCGCGCGCCGGACGGCCGCGCCGAGCCAGCGGGGTGCGGTGCCCGCGCCCCGCACGTATGTCTCCACGACCTCGCGGTCGAGGAAGCGGACGAGGCGCGCGGCGGCCTGGACCGGGCGGACGAACAGGGCGGCGTAGACGGCGTCGAGGCGGAAGCCGACGGCCGCGTGGCGGTGCAGGGGCCCGAGCAGCAGGCGGCCGGGGTCGGCCGGGTCGTGGGCCGAGGCCACGTCTCCGTATGCGGGGGCGTGCGAGGCGATGGCCTCTGCCTCGACCTGTCCCCCGTCACCGTCCGGGCTCACCGCGACCGCGCCCATCGGGACGCGGGCGGCGAGTGCCGCGGTGTGCCGCCACGCGCCGTAGGTGACGAGGACGCCGACGAGAGCGAGGCCCGTGCCGAGTACGGAGGTCGTGAGCGTCGGGGCGAGCGAGTGGCCGTCGAACCAGTCCGGCAGGACACCGACGGCGAGACCGAAGGCGAGGGAGGGGACGGCGAGCACCCACAGCACGGCCGTCATGGCGAGGGGCTGCCTGCCGTGATCGGGCACCTCGGCTCCCTTGCCGTGGAAGGCCAGCAGCCATAGACGTGTCGCGTACGCGGCGGTGAGGAGGGCGGTGAGCAGACCGGCGACGAGGACGATCCAGCCCGCGGTGGTGGGCGCGAATTCGGAGTGGCCCGTGGCCGTGTGCTCGGCGGCGCCGAGTACGGCCTCCTTGGAGAAGAAGCCGCTGAACGGCGGGATCGCGGCGAGCGCGAGGAGCGCCACGGTCATCGTCCAGTAGGCGTCCGGGATGCGGTCGCGCAGCCCCCGCATGCGGGACATGGCGGCCAGCGAGTTGGTGCCGGCGGCGTGGATGATCACGCCCGCGGTGAGGAACAGCAGCGCCTTGAAGGCGCCGTGTGACAGGAGGTGGAAGACGGCGGCACCGCGGTCGCCGACAGCGAGGGCGCCGGTCATGTAGCCGAGCTGGCCGATCGTCGAGTACGCGAGGACGCGCTTGATGTCGTCCTGGGCGAGCGCGGCGAGGGCCGAGCCGGCCATCGTGACGGCGGCCATGACGGCGAGGACGACCAGGGCCGCGTCGGAGGCGGCGAAGACGGGGAGGAGCCGGGCCACGAAGTAGACACCGGCGGCGACCATCGTCGCAGCGTGGATCAGCGCGGAGACGGGCGTGGGGCCCGCCATCGCGTCGGGCAGCCAGGTGTGCAGCGGGAACTGCGCGGACTTGCCCGCCACTCCCGCGAGGAGCAGCAGGGCGATCAGCGTGGGGTGGTCGAGACCGCCGTCCGCGACCGTCGCGAGGATCGTCGTGATGCGGAACGAGCCAGTGTCCGCGGCGAGGGCGAACAGGCCGATCAGGAAGGGGACGTCGCCGAGCTTGGTGACCAGGAAGGCCTTCAGGGAGGCGGCGCGCGCCTCGGACGTCTCCCAGTAGTGGCCGACGAGGAAGTACGAGCAGATGCCCATGATCTCCCAGCCGACCAGGAGCACCATCAGGTCGCCGGAGTAGACGACGAGCAGCATCGCGGAGGTGAAGAGGGAGACGAGAGCGGCGTACGAGGGATAGCGCGGGTCCTCGCGCAGGTAGCCCGTCGAGTAGATCTGCACGCAGGAGGCGACGACACCGACCAGGACGGCGACGAGGGCGGCGAAGCCGTCGATGTGCAGGGCGAGTTCGATGGGGACCGAGCCGGTCGGGGTGAGTTCGGTGGCGGCGTCGACCGGCTGGTCGCCGCCCTGGCGGACGGCCACGAGGACGGCAAGGAGCAGGGCCGTCAGCGTGGGCAGGACCGCGAGGGGGCGTACGAGTTGGGGGGTCCGGCGGCCGAGCAGCAGGCCCGCGGCCGCGCCCAGGAACGGCAGGAGGGGGACGAGGACGGCGAGGGTGGTCGTGGTCACGCGGCGGCCTCGGCCTTCTGCGACTGAGCTGACTGCGGTGACTCCTGCGTCTCCTGCGACCCCTGTGACTCCCGCGTCTCGTCTGCCCCGGTGGGTTCGGCGGTGTCGCGGAGGTCGTCGACGGCGGAGGTGCCGCGGTTGCGGTAGACCGCCAGGACGATCGCGAGGCCGATGCCGATCTCGGCGGCGGCGATGGCGATGATGAAGAGGGTCAGGGCCTGGCCGGCGTGGAGGGAGTCGCGGAGCCAGACGTCGAAGGCGACCAGGTTGAGGTTGACGGCGTTGAGCATCAGCTCGACGGACATCAGGACCAGGATCGCGTTGCGCCGGGCGAGTACGCCGTAGAGGCCGACGCAGAAGAGGAGGACGGCGAGGACGGCCGGATAGGCGAGGTGGAGGTGCATCAGCGGTCTCCCTCCGGGGTGGTGGCGCCGTTGGTCGTCTCGGGACCGGTCGCGCCGTTGGTCGTCTCGGGGCCGGTCGCGCCCTTGGCCGCCTTGCGGGACAGGACGATCGCGCCGACGAGGGCGGCGAGGAGGAGGACCGAGAGCGCCTCGAAGGGGAGCACCCAGTGCCGGAAGAGGACGGAGCCGGTCACGTCGGTGGAGCCCTGGGCGGCGCCGTCCAGGTCGATCACCGTGGTGCGGAAGGCGTCCACGACGACCCAGACCAGGGCGGCGGCGGCGATGAGGGCCACCGCGAGCGCGACGGGGCGGTTGCCGGAATCGGCGTCCGGGGAGCGGCCGATGGGCGCCCTGGTGAGCATGAGACCGAAGAGGAGGAGGACCACGACGGAACCGACGTAGATGAGGACCTGCACCCAGGCGATGAACTCCGCGGTCAGCAGGAGGTACTCGACAGCGAGGCCGCCGAGCGCCACGACCAGCCAGAGGGCGGCGTGCACCAGTTGCCTGGTCGTGACGGTGATGACTGCCGCGCCGAGCGTGACGAGGCCGACGAGGAGGAAGGCGATCTCGACGCCGGTCGGGGAGAGGAAGCCGTGGGTTTCGGCGGCCTTGGCGGCTGTCGCCGCGGTGGCTGCTGCGGAGGTCACGCCTCGCCCTCCTTCGTCTCGGGCGCGGTTGCCTCGGCTGCGGCCAGCTTCTCCGCGGCCTTGCGGGCGGCGGCGAGTTCCTTCGGCTCCTCGGCGCCGGGGTCCAGGGCGGGCGGGGCCGGGACCGTCCACATCCACTCGCGGAGCTTGTCGCGCTCGTGGGTGAGTTCGTGGATGTCGGTCTCGGCGTACTCGAACTCCGGGGACCAGAAGAGGGCGTCGAAGGGGCAGACCTCGATGCAGATGCCGCAGTACATGCAGAGGGCGAAGTCGATGGCGAAGCGGTCGAGGACGTTGCGGCTGCGCTCGCGGCCGCCGGGGGCGGCGGGCGGGACCGTCTCCTTGTGGGAGTCGATGTAGATGCACCAGTCCGGGCACTCGCGGGCGCACAGCATGCAGACCGTGCAGTTCTCCTCGAACAGGCCGATGACGCCTCGGGTGCGGGGCGGCAGTTCGGGCTGCGCTTCGGGGTACTGCTCGGTGACGGTCTTCTTCGTCATCGTGCGGAGGGTGACGGCGAGGCCCTTGGCGAGGCCTGACCCTGGGATCGGAGGCATCAGTTGATCGCCACCTTCACGATTCCGGTGAGCGCGATCTGCGCGAGGGCGAGGGGGATGAGCGTGGTCCAGGCGAGCTTCTGGAGCTGGTCCTCGCGGAGACGGGGGTAGGAGACGCGCAGCCAGATCACGACGAACGCGAGGACGGCCGTCTTGAGCAGGGTCCAGACCCAGCCCAGGCCGTCGGCGCCCCACGGGCCGTGCCAGCCGCCCAGGAAGAGGACGGTCGTCAGGCCGCACAGGACGACGATTCCGGCGTACTCGGCGAGGAGGAAGAGGGCGAAGCGCAGACCGGTGTACTCGGTGTAGGCGCCGAAGATGATCTCGGAGTCGGCGACCGGCATGTCGAAGGGCGGGCGCTGGAGTTCGGCGAGGCCCGCGACGAAGAAGACGAGGGCGCCGACGATCTGCCAGGGCAGCCACCACCACTCGAACGCGTCGACGATGCCGGGCAGCGAGACCGTGCCCGCCGCCATCGCGACCGAGGCGGCGGCGAGCAGCATCGGCAGTTCGTAGGCGAGGAGCTGGGCGGCGGTGCGGAGGCCGCCGAGGAGGGAGAACTTGTTGGCGCTGGCCCAGCCCGCCATGAGCGAGCCGAGGACGCCGACGCCCATGACCGCGAGTACGAAGAAGATGCCCGCGTCGACGACCTCGCCGACCGCGCCCTCGCCGGGGCCGATCGGGATCGCGACGAGGACGAGGAGGTACGGGAGGAGGGCGATCGCGGGGGCCAGCTGGAAGACGCGGCGGTCGGCCTCGGCCGGGACGATGTCTTCCTTCTGCGCGAACTTGACGCCGTCGGCGACGAGTTGGGCCCAGCCGTGGAAGCCGCCGGCGTACATGGGGCCGAGGCGGCCCTGCATGTGGGCCATCACCTTGTGCTCGGTCTGGCCGATCACGAGGGGCAGGACCAGGAACACCGCGAAGACGATGACGAGGCGCAGGGCGACGTCGAGGGCGTCGTTCACTCACTGCCTCCTGGGCGTTCGCCGTTCTCCGGGTTCTTGGCGGGGGCGGGGTTCGTCCCGGGCTCGGGGGGCTTGGGGGGCTCGGCGGGGGTGGGCGGCCCGGCGGGGGCCGACTGCTCGGGCTCCGCCTCGGGCTGCTCCGTTGCTTCGGGCTGCTCGGGGTCCGTGTCGGGCCGCTCGGGGTCCGTGTCGTCGAACGTCGGGCGTGCGTGGTGCCACGGGGCGTCGGAGCTGCGTGGGGCCGGGCGGCGCGTGGGTTCGGGGTTCGCGGAAGGCGCGGCCGCAGGTGCCGATGCCGCCTCGGATACGGGCCCCGGCTCTGCCTCCGGCGTGGTCTCCGTGCCCTCCGCAGCCCGGGTCGTCGCCCCGCGCTGGGACGCCGAACCCTGGCCGACGCTGCGCGAGCGCCTCGGGGGGCGGGCAGGGGTCGCCGGTTGCGGGGCCTCGGCGGGCTGTTCCTTGGCGGTGACCGGCTCGCGGGGCTCGACCGGCTCTTTGGAGGCGACCGGCTCCATGGAGGGGGCCTGCCCCTCAACCGCGGACTGGCTCGCCGAGCCCTCGCTCGCCGAGCGGGACCGCCGCGCCGGGCGTTCACCGCCCGCCGCACGGCCCGGAGCACCCGCCGCACCACCAGAGGCACCCTCCGCTCCGCGAGGAGCGCCCGCCGCACGGCCGGCGGCACCCGCCGCACCACGAGCACCCGCGGCACCAGCCGCCCGTCCCGCGCCGCGGGACGGGCGGGACGGGGCCGCCGGGAGCTGGCCCTTCAAGGGGCCCCATTCGTTGGGGTCGGGTACGCCGGGGGGGAGCATTTGGCGGCGCTTGGGGCCGCCGTGTTCGGACTCTCCCGGTTCCTTGGCGCCCGGCCACGCCTTCGCGACGCGGGCGGCGAGCACGAAGTCCTTGCGCAGGGGGTGGCCTTCGAAGTTCTCGGGCAGCAGCAGCGGCGCGAGGCCCGGGTGGCCCTCGAACGTCACGCCGAACATCTCGTGTGTCTCGCGCTCGTGCCAGGCGGCGCCCGCGTAGACGCCGACCGCGGAGGCCAGCACCGGGGCGTCGTGCGCGACGGTCGTACGCAGGAGGAGGCGTCGTACGGGAGAGAGCGCGACGACGTGGGCGGCGACGCGGAACCCCGTGCCGGGCTCGTCGACCGCGCTCAGCCAGTCGAAGTAGGTGCAGGAGAGCGTGGTGCGGGCGGTCTCCAGGGCGGTGGTCCAGGAGGCCGCGGGGACGTCGACGGTCAGTACGTCGTACGCCTCCTCGGCCGTCGCCTCCGTGCCGAAGAGCTCCTCGACGGGGCTCGGCAGCCAGCCGGTCACCGGTCACCTTCCTGAGCCTCGGGGGCGGGCGCCGGGGCCTGGACGAGGCCGCTGCGGAGCGCCGCCGCGGAGGGCCGCGTGCCGGTTCCGTACCGCTCGCCAAGGGACTCCCGGGCGATCTTCTCCTGGAGTTTGAGGATGCCCTGGAGCAGCGCCTCGGGCCGGGGCGGGCAGCCGGGAACGTACACGTCGACCGGGATGATCTGGTCGACGCCCTTGGTGACGGAGTACGAGTCCCAGTAGGGGCCGCCGCAGTTGGCGCAGGCGCCGAAGGAGATGACGTACTTCGGTTCGGGCATCTGCTCGTACAGGCGCTTCACGGCGGGCGCCATCTTGTCCGTGACCGTGCCGGAGACGACCATCAGGTCGGCCTGGCGCGGGCCGGGCGCGAACGGGATGACGCCGAGCCGGATGAAGTCGTGGCGCGCCATGGAGGCCGCGATGAACTCGATGGCGCAGCAGGCGAGGCCGAAGTTGAAGACCCAGAGGGAGTACCGGCGGCCCCAGTTGAGGACCACCTTCATCGGCTCGGGGGCCAGGCGGGAGAGTACGCCCAGCCTCTTCGGCTCCGGAAGGTCCACGGGAGCGGGAGCGGGGGTCACGTCCACGTCAGGACGCCCTTCTTGTATGCGTACAGCAGGCCCACGGCGAGGAAGCCGAGGAAGATGAACATCTCCACGAGCGTCGTCGCGCCGTAGCCGGGCGCGGCGAAGACCGTCGCCCAGGGGAAGAGGAAGATCGAGTCGACGGCGAAGATCACGTAGAGGAAGGCGTAGACGTAGTAGCGGACCTGGGTGTGGGCCCAGCCCTCGCCGACGGGGTCGACGCCGCACTCGTACGTCAGGAGTTTCTCGGGGGTGGGCACCACCGGGCGCAGCAGCCGTCCCGCGCCGAAGGCGACGGCGACGAACAGCACGCCCACGAGGGCGAGCAGCCCTACGACGGAGTACGACTGGTAGTAGCTCGCCGCGACGTTCGTCACGTGCACGTCAGCCCCTCACTCACGTCAGCCCCTCGATCTGTACGCACGGGAGTCTAGGGCCTGCTAAAGGATCGGTAAGCAGAGCGTCACGCATCGGTGTGGACGGGTCGGTGGGGTGGGGTTATCCCCCGGCCCGTCCGGGCGGGGGTCCTCATGGCGTTACGGCGGCGCGCCGGGCACTCTGGCGCGTATGACCGCAAGCACCATGCCCACGCCCGACGACGGGACGCCGCCCGCGCCCCCGCCCGCGCCCGCGCCCCCGTCCGACGACCGGACGCCGCCCGTGCCGTCGCCCGTGCCGTCGTACGACGGACAGACGTCGCCCGTGCCGTCGTACGACGGCAGGACGCCGCCCGGGTCCTCGTGCGACGACCGGATGTCGCCCGGGTCCTCGTGCGACGACCGGCCGCCGCCCGCGCGATTCGCGTACGACCGGCACACCTGGAAAGAGATCGCTCAGCTGCTGGTGAACCTGCCGGTGGGTGTCGTCGGCTTCGTCTACGCGGTGGTCTCGCTGGCGCTCGGCGTCGGTCTGACGGTGACGGTCGTCGGTCTGCCGCTGCTGGCGGCGGCGTTGTTCGGGGCGCGGCTGCTGGGCAGGGCCGAGCGGGCGCGGGCCAGGAAACTGCTCGGTGTGCGGGTGGAGGAGCCGAGTCCGATGCCGGTGCTCGGCGGGCACGGCTTCTTCGGCTGGCTCTGGTCGAGCCTGAAGGACCCGGTGGGGTGGCGCGCGATGCTGTACGCGTTCATCCGGTTGCCGTGGGGCGTGCTGACCTTCGCGGTCACACTCATCGGGCTCTTCGTGCTCTGGCCGGTGCTGCCCTTCGTCGTCCGTGGCCTCACCAACGTCGACCGGGCGATGGTGCGCGGGCTGCTCTGCCCCTCCGACGAACTGGAGCGGCGTATCGCCGAACTGGAGTCCGACCGGGGGGTGGTCGTGGACACCGCCGCCGCGGATCTGCGGCGCATCGAGCGCGATCTGCACGACGGCGCGCAGGCCCGCCTGGTCGCCCTCGCGATGGGGCTCGGCCTCGCCAAGGAGAAGCTGACCGAGGACCCCGAGGCCGCGGCCCGCATGGTGGACGAGGCACACGGCGAGGTGAAGGTCGCCCTCCAGGAGCTGCGCGACCTCGCTCGCGGCATCCACCCGGCGGTCCTCACCGACCGCGGCCTGAACGCGGCGCTCTCCTCGCTCGCCGCGCGCTGCACCGTGCCGGTGAAGGTGACCGCGGATCTGCCGACGCGGCCGGCCGCCGCCATCGAGGGCAGCGCGTACTTCACGGTCTCCGAGCTGCTGCAGAACGTCAGCAAGCACAGTGGGGCGCGGAACGCGAGCGTCGAGGTGTGGCGCGCGGACGACCGCCTGCTCATCCAGGTCCGGGACGACGGGCGTGGCGGGGCCCGGCTCGACGGCGGCACCGGCATGGCGGGCCTCGCGGACCGGCTCGGCGCGGTCGACGGGCTGTTCGTCATCGACTCGCCGGAGGGCGGTCCGACGACGATCACGGCGGAACTGCCGTGGCGCGACCGCGCGGGGGCCCACGGGGGCCATGCGTCCGGCTCACCGCGCCGGCTGTGATTTTCGCCGGCGGGGCGCCAGGGGGCTGTGCCGGATGCCCGGGGGGCGTCAGGAGGCTGCGCCGGATGCCGGATGGGCGCCAGGAGGCTGTTCCGCATGCCCGGCGCGCCAGGAGGCTGTTCCGCATGCCGGAGGGGCTCCGTGCCGGGAGTAGCGGGGCGGCTTCGCTTGCCGACGAGCCCGGGTGGGCGGCTTCGCCGGGGGGCACGCCGGGCGGGACGCCGAGCGGCACGCCCGGAGCCTGCCGCGCCGCTCGCGCCGGCAAGCGGAGCCCCCGAGCCCCCCGTCGAAGCGGCGGCACCCTCACACGCCGCCCGCCGAAGGCCAAGGTAGGGAAAACCCCCGCCCTGAGACGCCGACCCGCTCCATGGTCCGCGAGCCCCGTGGCGGCGAGGCTGGGGGCACGGCAAACAGGCAGCGGCTTGAGCAGAAACGGATGGCAGTGATGGCCACGGAATACGGACAGGGGTACACGGACATGGACCGGCCGGACTTCCGGGCAGGGGCAACCGGCATGGAGGAGCGGCGCCGCCGCCTCCCCGCGGGGCTGCGCGCCCCGATCGAGGCCCGCGCCTGGAAAGAGTTCGGCTACATCCTGCTGAGCCTGCCCATCGGCATCACGTCCTTCGTCTTCGCGGTCACGATGCTCTCGCTCGGCGCGGGTCTGCTGGTCACCTTCATCGGCATCCCGGTGCTCGCCGGCGCCCTGGCCGGCTGCCGCGGCATCGGCGCCCTGGAGCGGACGCGGGCCCGCGGCCTGCTCGACCTCGACGTCGCCGCCCCGGAGCCGCTGCGGCCCAAGGGCGGCGGCGCGATGGCGGTCATCGGCGCCGTCCTCAAGAGCGGCGCGTCCTGGCGGCACCTGCTCTACTCCGTGCTGCTGATGCCGTGGTCGCTGTTCTCGTTCGTCGTGGCGGTGGTCTTCTGGTCGTACGGCTGGATGATGCTCACGTATCCGCTGTGGTTCTGGCTCTTCCCGATGTACGGAGGCCAGGACGGCATCCAGCTCTACGACGACGGCGGCCACCGCGTCTACCTCGACAACCCCTTCGAGATCGGCATCACGGCGGCGACCGGCCTGCTGATCACGCTGGCCACGCCGTGGATCGTGCGGGCTCTGACGACCGTGGACCGCGTGCTGGTGCACGGCCTGCTCGGCCCCTCGCGGCTCGCGACCCGCGTCGTCGAACTGGAGTCGGACCGAGGCGTGGTCGTGGACACCGCCGCCGCGGATCTGCGGCGCATCGAGCGCGATCTGCACGACGGCGCGCAGGCCCGCCTGGTCGCCCTCGCCATGGATCTGGGCCTCGCCAAGGAGAAGCTGACCGAGGACCCCGAGGCCGCGGCCCGTATGGTGGACGAGGCGCACGGCGAGGTGAAGGTCGCCCTCCAGGAGCTGCGCGACCTGGCCCGCGGCATCCACCCGGCGGTCCTCACCGACCGCGGTCTGGACGCGGCGCTCTCCTCGCTCGCCGCGCGCTGCACCGTGCCGGTCCAGGTGGAGGTGGACCTGGACAGCCGTCCGGCGGCCGCCATCGAGGGCATCGCGTACTTCACGGTCTCCGAGCTGCTGCAGAACATCAGCAAGCACAGCCGGGCGACCCAGGGCTCGGTCGACGTGTGGCGGTCCGAGGACCGGCTGATGCTCCAGGTCACGGACAACGGCTCGGGCGGCGCCGACGTGACGGCGGGCTCCGGCCTCGCGGGCCTCGCGGAGCGGCTGGACGCGGTCGACGGAATCCTGGTCGTCGACTCGCCGCACGGCGGCCCGACCACCATCACGGCGGAACTCCCCTGGCGCCATGCCTGAGGCCCTCCATTCCAGGCCCCGGATCCCCGGCCTGGGTTGATCCGCCCGCCCGCCTCCCGAGCGCCGCGCCCCTCCCGAGAGCGCCGCCCCCTTCCCGAGCGCCGCCCCCTTCCCGAGCGCCGCCCCCTTCCCGAGCGCCGCGCCCCTTCCGCGCGCCGCCCCCCTCTCGAACGCCGCCCCCTTCCCGAGCGACGCCCCCTCCCGAGCGCCGCCCCCTGCCGAGCGCCGCCCCCCGTCCGACGCACCGACCGGGGGCGGCGCGCTGCGTGACGAGTCGACCAGTCTGGCGACAGCGCCGGTGGGCGGACGCGGATCGCGCGATACTGAGGTGCCGGACGTTCGGCCGACGCGATGGACGTCGGACCGTCGAGAGCCGGTCGAGCGCGCCGGGGGGCCGAGAACAGTGGAGGACAAAGTGCGGGTGGTCATCGCCGAGGATTCAGTGCTGCTCAGGGAGGGCCTGACCCGGTTGCTGACCGACCGCGGGCACGACGTGGTCGCCGGTGTGGGTGACGCCGACGCGCTGATCAAGACGATCACGGACCTCGCGGCGCAGAACGCCCTGCCGGACGTGGTCGTCGCCGATGTGCGGATGCCGCCGACGCACACCGACGAGGGGGTGCGGGCCGCGGTGTTCCTGCGCCAGCAGCATCCGGGGCTCGGGGTGCTGGTCCTTTCGCAGTACGTCGAGGAGCAGTACGCCACCGAGCTGCTCGCCGGGTCGAGCCGGGGCGTGGGCTATCTGCTCAAGGACCGGGTCGCCGAGGTGCGCGAGTTCGTGGACGCGGTGGTGCGGGTGGCCCAGGGGGGTACGGCGCTCGACCCGGAGGTCGTGGCGCAGCTGCTCGGCCGCAGCCGCAAGCAGGACGTCCTCGCGGGGCTTACTCCGCGTGAGCGCGAGGTACTCGGGCTGATGGCGGAGGGCCGGACGAACTCGGCCGTCGCGCGGCAGCTCGTGGTGAGCGACGGCGCCGTCGAGAAGCACGTGAGCAACATCTTCCTGAAGCTCGGCCTGTCACCGAGTGACGGGGATCACCGTCGCGTGCTCGCGGTTCTCACCTACCTCAACTCATGACGAGCTGACACCCTGCCAGTGATCCGCGGCCCCAAAAGGGCCACAGGGGCGTAGGGGGCACAGGGCTCCAGGCCTCCCAGGGCCACCGCGAAACCGGAGAACGCGGAGAACGCGGAGAGTTCAGAGAACGGGCCGAAGAACCGAATAACTCCAGAGAACTCCAAGAACTCAGCGAACAGCGCAGACGAGCCGAGGGAAGCCGGACAGAGTCCTAGAACCAAAGGATGAGCGGGGAGCGTCATCTATGAAGGGCCGGGGGGTTAGGCAAAACATGGCAAACCATGGCATCGGACCGTCTCAAAAGGACGTCCAAAATACGAGCTACCCGAGGAAGGCACCCCTTACAGACGTAGGGTGGGCTTTGGGAACGCCGGGCGTCCCGGCGTTTCCCCTCAGCCGCCTCGAGGGAGGTCCAGTTCAGTGACCAGCCAGGTCAGTAGCGAAGCCGAGCAGGCCGACGGGACACTCGTCGGAGAGCAACGCAAGCCCGCGGGTGAGAAAGACGTACGGCGCCTGGACCGGGTGATCATCCGTTTCGCGGGTGACTCCGGTGACGGCATGCAGCTCACGGGTGACCGCTTCACTTCGGAGACCGCGTCCTTCGGCAACGACCTGTCGACGCTGCCGAACTTCCCGGCCGAGATCAGGGCGCCCGCCGGGACCCTGCCGGGTGTCTCGTCCTTCCAGCTGCACTTCGCCGACCACGACATCCTCACTCCGGGTGACGCGCCGAACGTATTGGTGGCGATGAACCCGGCCGCGCTGAAGGCGAATATCGGGGATGTGCCGCGCGGCGCGGAGATCATCGTGAACACGGACGAGTTCTCCAAACGGGCGATGCAGAAGGTGGGCTACGACACCTCGCCGCTGGAGGACGGCTCGCTGGACGGCTACAGCGTGCACCCCGTGCCGCTGACCACGCTGACGGTGGAGGCGCTCAAGGACTTCGACCTCTCGCGCAAGGACGCGGGCCGGTCCAAGAACATGTTCGCGCTGGGCCTGTTGTCGTGGATGTATCACCGGCCGACCGAGGGGACCGAGAAGTTCCTGCGGACCAAGTTCGCGAAGAAGCCGGAGATCGCCGAGGCGAACATCGCGGCGTTCCACGCGGGCTGGAACTTCGGTGAGACGACGGAGGACTTCGCCGTCTCCTACGAGGTCGCCCCGGCGGCGAAGGCGTTCCCGACGGGCACCTACCGCAACATCTCCGGAAACCTGGCGCTGTCGTACGGACTGATCGCGGCGTCCCGGCAGGCGGATCTGCCGCTGTACCTCGGCTCGTACCCCATCACGCCCGCCTCGGACATCCTCCACGAGCTGTCCAAGCACAAGAACTTCGGGGTGCGCACCTTCCAGGCGGAGGACGAGATCGCCGGGATCGGCGCGGCGCTGGGCGCCGCGTTCGGCGGCTCCCTCGCGGTGACGACGACCTCCGGCCCCGGCGTGGCGCTGAAGTCGGAGACCATCGGGCTGGCGGTCTCCCTGGAGCTGCCGCTGCTGGTGGTGGACATCCAGCGCGGTGGGCCTTCCACGGGCCTGCCGACCAAGACCGAGCAGGCCGACCTGCTCCAGGCGATGTTCGGGCGCAACGGCGAGGCGCCGGTGCCGATCGTGGCACCGAAGACCCCGGCGGACTGCTTCGACGCGGCCCTGGAGGCGGCCCGGATCGCGGTCACCTACCGCACCCCGGTCTTCCTGCTGAGCGACGGCTATCTGGCCAACGGCAGCGAGCCGTGGCGCATCCCGGACGTGGACGAACTGCCCGACCTGCGGGTGCAGTTCGCCTCGGGGACCAACCACACCGAGGACGACGGCACCGAGGTCTTCTGGCCGTACAAACGCGACCCGCAGACCATGGCGCGCCCCTGGGCCATCCCCGGCACCCCCGGGCTCGAACACCGGATCGGCGGCATCGAGAAGCAGGACGGCACGGGCAACATCTCCTACGACCCGGCCAACCACGACTTCATGGTCCGCACCCGCCAGGCCAAGATCGACGGCATCGAGGTGCCTGACCTGGAGGCCGACGACGCGCGCGGGGACGCCACCACGCTCGTCCTCGGCTGGGGCTCGACGTACGGGCCGATCACCGCGGCGGTCCGCCGACTGCGCGCGACCGGCCAGTCCATCGCGCAGGCCCATCTGCGCCACCTGAACCCCTTCCCGCGGAACCTGGGCGATGTCCTCGGACGTTACGACAAGGTGGTGATCCCCGAGATGAACCTCGGGCAGCTCGCCACCCTCATCAGGGCGAAGTACCTGGTGGACGCGGTCTCGTACAACCAGGTCAACGGAATGCCGTTCAAGGCCGAGCAGCTCGCCACGGCTCTCAAGGAGGCCATCGATGACTGACGCCGGCAACGCACTGCTGAAGCTGGTCCCCAAGGCCGAGGCCGCCCAGTCCATGAAGGACTTCAAGTCCGACCAGGAAGTCCGCTGGTGCCCGGGCTGCGGCGACTACGCCGTGCTGGCCGCCGTGCAGGGCTTCATGCCGGAGCTGGGCCTGGCGAAGGAGAACATCGTCTTCGTCTCCGGCATCGGCTGCTCCTCCCGCTTCCCGTACTACATGAACACGTACGGGATGCACTCCATCCACGGCCGCGCCCCGGCCATCGCCACCGGCCTCGCCTCCTCGCGGCGCGACCTGAGCGTATGGGTGGTCACCGGTGACGGCGACGCGCTCTCCATCGGCGGCAACCACCTCATCCACGCCCTGCGCCGCAACGTGAACCTGAAGATCCTGCTGTTCAACAACCGGATCTACGGCCTCACGAAGGGCCAGTACAGCCCCACATCGGAAGTCGGCAAGATCACCAAGTCAACACCGATGGGCTCCCTCGACGCGCCCTTCAACCCGGTCTCCCTGGCCATCGGTGCGGAAGCCTCCTTCGTCGCCCGCACCGTCGACTCCGACCGCAGACATCTCACCAGCGTGCTGCGCGAGGCCGCCGAGCATCCCGGCACCGCGCTGGTGGAGATCTACCAGAACTGCAACATCTTCAACGACGGCGCCTTCGAGGTCCTCAAGGACAAGCAGCAGGCCGAGGAGGCGGTGATCCGCCTGGAGCACGGGCAGCCGATCCGCTTCGGCGCCGACCAGTCCAAGGGCGTCGTGCGCGACGCGGTGACCGGTGACCTCAAGGTCGTCGCCGTCACCCCGGACAACGAGCGCGACATCCTGATCCACGACGCGCACTCCACCTCACCCACGACCGCGTTCGCCCTCTCCCGCCTCGCCGACCCCGACACCCTGCACCACACCCCGATCGGCGTCTTCCGCAACGTCGAACGGCCGGTCTACGACACCCTCATGGCCGACCAGCTCGACACCGCCATCGAACAGAACGGCAAGGGCGACCTCGCCACCCTCCTCGCGGGCGGCGACACCTGGACGGTCGTCGGCTAGCAGACGATTTCGTTGTCGCGGGTGCCTGTTCGGGGTGCCTGAGCGCTGAGCCCGGTTCTGGATCTTCAGGACCGGGCTTCGTCGTACTCCTGTCGCGCTTTCTGTACGTCGGCCATGCGCCGTTCCGTCCACGTCGCGAGGGTCCTGACCTGCTCGGCGGCCTCGCGCCCGAGGTCCGTGAGGGAGTAGTCGACGCGGGGCGGGATGACCGGCTTGGCGTCGCGGTGCACCAGGCCGTCGCGCTCCAGGGTCTGCAGGGTCTGGGTCAGCATCTTCTCGCTGACGCGGCCGATGGCGCGGCGCAGCTCGCTGAAGCGGTGCGAGCGCTCTTCGAGGGCGATCAGGACGAGGACGCCCCAGCGGCTCGTGACGTGCTCCAGGACGAGGCGGTACGGGCACATTTCCTCGGCGCCCGGCTTCCAGTTGCTTACGGCCATGCCGGTACCTTACTTCAAAGTGGGTACTTACGGATAGTTAGTGCAGGCCCTAGGGTGAGTGGCACAGGCAGATCACACCGAAAGCCGTGAACAGGAGTTTTCAGTCATGAGCATCGTCGTCACCGGAGCCACCGGGAACCTCGGCCGTCTCGTCATCGAGGGGCTGCTCGCCGCCGACGTCCCCGCCGGGGAGATCGCGGCCGCCGTACGCGACAAGGCCAAGGCCGCCGACCTCGCCGAGCGCGGCGTCGAACTGCGGACCGCCGACTACAGCGCCCCCGAGACCCTGCGCGGCGCCTTCGCCGCGGGCGACCGCGTGCTGCTGATCTCCGGCAGCGAGGTCGGGCGCCGGGTGGAGCAGCACCGCGCGGTGATCGGCGCGGCGCGCGAGGCGGGCGTGGCGCTCCTCGCCTACACCGGCATCCTGGGCGGCCCCGACGCCGACTTCGACCTGGCGGCCGAGCACAAGGAGACCGAGCGGCTGATCCTCGACTCCGGCCTGCCGCACACGTTCCTGCGCAACGGCTGGTACCACGAGAACTACACCGAGCACCTCGCCCCGGTCCTGGAGCACGGCGCCGTCGTCGCCTCCGCCGGGGAGGGCCGCGTCGCCTCCGCCTCGCGCGCCGACTACGCCGCGGCCGCCGTCGCCGTGCTGACCGGCGAGGGCCACGAGGGCAAGGTCTACGAGCTGAGCGGCGACGTCGCGTGGAGCATGGCCGAGTACGCCGCGGAGGTCGCCCGGCAGAGCGGCAAGGACGTCTCGTACGCGAACGTCTCCCCCGAGGAGCACCTCGCGGTGCTGACCGGGGCGGGGGTTCCGGAGCCGATGGCGGCGATCCTCGTCGACGTCGACGCGGCTGTCGGGCGGGGGCGCCTGGCGGGGACGAGCGGGGATCTGGCCCGGCTCATCGGACGGCCGACCACGCCGCTCGCTGACGCTGTGTCTGTGGCTGTGTCTGCGGCGCTCCGGGGGTGATGTCCACAGTGTCATGAGTGTGTGTCATGAGTGTGTGCGTCATGAGTGTCTCTGCCCTACGGACATGACAGGCGAGGGGCTTCGGCGCTACCTTCGGTGAGGCAGTGTCGGGCTGCCGTGTGCCAAGGAGGGGCCGTGGACAGCGGAGCAGCCGGACAGGCCAAGAGTGAGCAGCGCGTAGGGCTGCTGAACGGATTCGCGGCCTACGGAATGTGGGGCCTCGTCCCCCTCTTCTGGCCGCTCCTCAAGCCGTCCGGGGCCGCCGAGATCCTCGCGCACCGGATGGCGTGGTCCCTGGTCGTGGTGGGCGTCGCGCTGCTCTTCGTACGACGTTGGGGCTGGGCCCGCGAGCTGCTGCGCCAGCCGCGCCGGCTGGGCCTGGTGGTGATCGCCGCGGCGGTCATCACCGTCAACTGGGGCGTCTACATCTGGTCCGTGAACTCCGGCCACGTCGTCGAGGCCTCGCTCGGATACTTCATCAACCCCCTGGTCACCATCGCGATGGGCGTCCTGCTGCTCGGCGAGCGGCTGCGGCCCGTGCAGTGGGCGGCGGTCGGCGTCGGGTTCACCGCCGTCCTCGTGCTCGCCTTCGGCGCCGGGCAGCCGCCGTGGATCTCGCTCTGCCTCGCGTTCTCCTTCGCGACGTACGGCCTGGTGAAGAAGAAGGTCAGCCTCGGCGGCCTGGAGTCGCTCGCCGCCGAGACCGCGGTGCAGTTCCTGCCCGCCGTCGGCTATCTGGTGTGGCTCGGCGCGCGGGGCGACGCCACATTCGGCGGGGAGGGCGCCGGACACGCGGCGCTGCTGGCCGCCACCGGTGTGGTGACCGCCGCTCCCCTGGTCTGCTTCGGCGCCGCGGCGATCCGGGTGCCGCTCTCCACGCTGGGGCTGCTCCAGTATCTGGCGCCCGTCTTCCAGTTCCTGCTCGGGATCCTGTACTTCCATGAGGCGATGCCGCCCGAGCGGTGGGCGGGCTTCGGGCTGGTGTGGCTGGCGCTCTCGCTGCTGACGTGGGACGCGCTGAGGACGGCCCGCCGGAACGCGGTCCGGCTGGCCGCGGCGCGCCGGGCCGAGGCGACCACGCCGACCACGCCGACCGCCAAGGACGCCGCGGACGTCGCGGACGCCGCGGACACGGCCCAGGTGTCCTGATCAGGAGGCCCAGCGCCCTCCTCCGCGGTCCTCTTCGCGTACTCGTTCGTGGCCGAAAGCCGAGTGCCCTGTCCACGTAACCGTTATAACTGGTTACATGACTGCCACCCTGCACTGGAAGCTCGTCATCGACGCCACCGACCCGCACGCCCAAGCGGCCTTCTGGGGCGAGACGTTGGGGTACGAGGTCGAGGACAACAGCGCGCTGATCGAACGTCTCCTCGGTTTCGGCGCGGTGCCGGAGGCGGCGACCGTGGAGTTCCGCGGCCGTCGCGCCTGGCGCGACCTCATCGCCGTGCGGCACCCCGACGATCCGTACGAGGAGGAGAGCGGTCTGGGTCTTGGCCGCCGGATCCTCTTCCAGCGAGTGCCGGAGGCCAAGACCGGCAAGAACCGGCTGCACCTCGACGTGCACTGCGGGCCTGGGCGCCGTGACGACGAGGTGTCCCGCCTGGAGGCGCTGGGCGCGGCCGTGGAGCGGCATGTCGAGGAACCCGGGGGCGAGTGGGTGATCATGCGGGACCCGGAGGGGAACGAGTTCTGTGTCCACTAGGGGCGACGGTCCGCCGGTGGCAAGCTTGCCGTGACGCCTCCCCGACCGCGCACCAGGGAGGCACCACGTCAGCTCAGCCCCGCCGACGAGGAGGCCCTCCCTCATGCCCATGAGCGGCGAGGCGTCCGTGCGTCGCCTGGTGCCCGCGCGCCGCGAAAGGCAGGCCCCCGCCCCCCACCGCCTCCTCCTCGCCGTCTGCTGTGCCTTCGCTCTGCTCTCGCTCGCTCTCGTTCCGCCCGGTCTGCCGCTCGGCTGGGACGAGCTGGTCTACGCCAGTCGGTACTCCCCCTACGCCCCCGCCACCCCGTTCAGCGCGCCCCGCACCCGCGGTGTGCCGTTCCTCATCGCGCCCGTGGCCGCCTGGAGCGACTCCGTCGTGCTCCTCAGGGTCTGGCTGACGCTGCTCTCGACCACCGCGCTCTATCTGGGCTTCCGGCCCTGGCTGCGCGCCGCGGCCCGGCCCTCGGTGGCCCCCGTCGCCGCCGCGCTGTACGGCGGGCTGTGGATCACGCTGTTCTACGCGAGCGCGGCCATGCCCAACCACTACACCGCCATGGGTGCCGTCGGCGCGGTCGGGTTGTTCCTGTGGGCGCGCCAGTCCGTCCTCACCTGCACCGGTATCGCGGCCGGCCTCGCCCTGGCCACCCTGATGCGGCCCAACGACGGCGCCGCCACAGGGCCGCCGCTCCTGATCGCCGCCCTGCTGGTGCCCGCCTGGCGGGGCCGGGGCCGCGTCATGGCCGTGCTCGGCGGGCTGGCGGTGGGCGTGCTGCCCTGGGTCGTCGAGGCGTACGTCCGTTTCGGCGGCGTCCGTCAACGGCTGACGGAGGCCAGTGAGGTGCAGGGCGACCTGCGTCCGCTGCTCTCGTTCGTCCACCACCTCACGGTCCTGGACGGACCGCTGCTGTGCCGCCCCTGCGACAGCGACGGCATCCGTCCCGTGGCGGCGGAGTGGTGGCTCCTTCTGCTGATTCTGGTGGGCACCGGTCTATGGGCCCTCCATCGCCCTCGCGACACACATCGCGACACACCGCCCCGCGGCGGGCCGCCGGACTCCGGCGAGGCGTCCCACCGGCGACCACCCGCACCCCGTCGGCCCCACGCCGCCTTCCTCCCTCTCATCACCGCCCTCGCCGTAGCCCTCCCCTACCTCCTCCTCGTCCCTTACGCCGCCCCCCGCTTCCTCCTCCCCACCCACGCCCTGCTCGCCCCCACCGCCGCCCTCGGCCTGCTCACCCTCGTCGGCCTCGCACGCGCGGCCCGGCCCCGGTGGGTCGCGGTCGGCGTACTGGCCCTCGCGCTCAGCGGCCACCTCGCCGTCCAGGTGCTCCTCGCCCACGGCAACGCCACCATCCAGGCGGGTGCCCGCGGCGACTGGGAGCGGATCGCCGAGGTGCTGCGGCGGCACGGCGTCGGCAACGGCACGGAGCCCGGTATCAGTACCCGCGCCCCCTGCACCCTCAACGGCAACACCTCCGTCATCCCCCTCGCCTACGTCGCCGGATGCGCGCCCGGCAGCGGCCCACGCGATCCGCGCCGCCCCACCGCCCTGGTGCTGCGCGAGGCGGCACCCCCGCGCTGGGCCCGCGACTGGCCCCGCCACACCGTGCCCGACACCTACGCCTCCGGGTGGGTCATCCTCGTACGCCCTTGAACGGCCGAACCCGCGCACGCGCACGCGCACCCCGCGCACGCGCACCCCGGCCGCGAGCCACCCCTGGACGACATTGCTTGCGCATGCATATAGTGCGCGTGCAAGTAATTGCCGCGCCCGGTCGCACCGGGCCACACCCAGGGGGATTCCCATGACCCGCAAGTTCCTCTTCGTCGTCGGCAGCGCCCGCCCTGAGGGCAACACCGAGATCCTGGCCCGCAAGGCCGCCGAGCAGCTGCCCGCGGACGTCGAGCAGCGCTGGATCCGTCTCGCCGATCATCCGCTCCCCGACTTCCAGGACCTGCGCCACGACGACGCCCACCCCCGTGCCCGCCCCCGCCCCGAGGGCGACGACGAGGCGCTGCTGCTGGACGCGACCCTCGACGCCACGGACATCGTCATCGCCTCGCCGCTGTACTGGTACTCGGTGTCGGCCACTACCAAGCGCTACCTCGACTACTGGGACGCCTGGCTGGAGACCCCCGGCCTCGACTTCAAGGAGACCCTCAAGAGCCGCACCCTGTGGGGCGTGACGGCGCTCGCGCACCGCGAGGAGGAGGCGGCCGAGCCGCTGATCGGCACGCTGAACCACACCGCCGCGTTCTTCCCGATGCGCTTCGGCGGCGTCCTGCTCGGCAACGGGAGCCGCCCCGGCAACGTACTGGAGGACGAGCAGGCGCTGCTCCGCGCCAAGACGTTCTTCGCGCAGGAACCGCCGCTGGCCCGCTACCCCTACGACGAGGCGTAACCGCACGTCATGGCGGAACCGCGCGTCATGGCGCAACCGTCACGCCATGACGTCCTTCGCCCCGAACCGCGCCCACGCCGCCGAGCTGAAGACGGCCGCGTAGAGCCCCTGCATCTGGAGGTTCTTGACGAGGTCGTCCCAGTAGACCGGCTCCCGCATCAGGTCGGCGAAGGACAGCCAGTAGTGGGAGAAGAAGTACGGGTGCAGGGCGTGCAGTTGCGGGATCTGGTCGAGGATCTGCACCGTGATCAGCAGCCCGACGGTCGTCGCCATCGCCGCGATGCCACTGCTGGTCAGCGTCGAGACGAACAGGCCGAGCGCCGCCACGCCGACCAGTGACGCGGCGACCACGAGCGCGATGAGCAGGGCCCGCAGGAGCCCCTCCCCGAAGCTCATGCGCGTACCGGAGATCGTGGTGACCTCGCCCAGCGGAAAGAGCAGCGCGCCGGTCGCCAGCGCGGACGCGGCGACGACCACCGTCGCGACCAGGCAGAACGTCAGCGTGGTCGCGTACTTGACGAGGAGCAGACGGGTGCGGCCCGCGGGCGCGACCAGCAGATAGCGCAGCGTGCCCGCGCTCGCCTCCCCCGCGATGGCGTCGCCCGCGACGACGCCGATCGCCATCGGCAGGAAGAACGGCAGCGTCGCGGCGAGCGCGGTGAAGACCAGGAACAGGCCGTTGTTCGTGATCTGCGCGATGAAGGCGGGGCCGCCGCCCTCGCCGCCGCCGATCGTGGAACCGTCGCTCGTCTCGATCTTGACGGCGACACCGACGAGGATGGGCACGGCGGCGAGCACACCGAGCAGCGCCAGCGTCCGCCAGCGACGGAAGGTGATCGCCAGCTCACTACGGAAAAGCCCGAACGCCCAGACCAACCGCGGCTCCCTCGGAACACCCACCGCGGATGCCCCGGATGCGCCCATCGCCTCAGCCCGCGACATCGAACCCCTCCCCCGTCAGCGCCACGAACGCGTCCTCCAGGGACGCCCGTTCGAGGCCGAAGCCGCGGACGCGGACGCCCGCCTCGACCAGCGCGGCGTTCAGATCGGCCAGCTCCGTGTCCCGGCCGGACGACGCGTCCTGGCCCGGTGGCTCGCCCGTCACGCGGTCCTCCGTCACGACGAGATCCGCCACGCCACGCTCCTTCAGGACGCGGGCCGCCTCGCCCGGGTCCGGTGTCGTCACGACCAGCCTGCCGCGCGCGCCCGCCGCCAGCTCGGCGACCGGACCCTGCGTGATCAGGCGGCCCCGGGTCATCACGGCCGCGTGCGTACAGACCTGTTCGATCTCGTCGAGGAGGTGCGAGGAGAGGAAGACGGTCGTGCCCTCGGCCGCCAGTTCCCGCACCAGGGAGCGGATCTCGCGCATGCCCTGCGGGTCGAGGCCGTTCGTGGGCTCGTCCAGGACGAGGAGCCTGCGCGGCTGGAGCAGCGCCGCCGCGAGGCCGAGCCGCTGCTTCATGCCCAGCGAGTACGCCTTCGCCTTCTTGCCGGCGGCCGCGGTGAGCCCGACCCGGTCCAACGCCGCATCCGCCCGCGTCCGCCGGGTCCGCGGATCGGCGGCCGGGTCGGCGGAGTCGTACCGCAGGAGGTTGTCGCGTCCCGACAGGAAGCCATAGAGGGCAGGGCCCTCGATCAGCGCGCCCACGTGCGGCAGGACGGTACGGGTGGCGCGCGGCATCGGCCTGCCGAGGACCCGGGCGGTGCCCGAGGTCGGCTCGATGAGGCCCATCAGCATGCGGATGGTGGTCGTCTTGCCCGAGCCGTTCGGCCCGAGGAACCCGAAGACGCTGCCTTCGGGGACGGTGAGGTCCAGCCGGTCGACGGCGAGGTGCTTTCCGTAGCGCTTGGTGAGCCCGCGCGTCTCGATCACGTACGGAGCGCCGTCGCCCAGAGCGCCGTCGCCCGGCGCCCCGTCACCCGGCGCCCCCGGTGTCGGCGGTCCCCCGATGGTGCCTGGCACCGCTTCCTCCTGTCGCCCGTGACCTGTCACCCGTGACCTGTTTCGCCTGTCGCCTGCTCCGTAAGACCTGGTCGCCGTCGCGGTGTTTCACGGTGCCGCTACCTCTCCGCGCACCCGCACCGTGAAACACCGCTCGGGCCCACGCCTAGTGCGCCTCGTTCGCCGCCTTCACCAGCGCGTCCTTCGTGACCGCGCCCGCGTAGACCTTGCCGTCATCAGTGACGAGAGCGTTGATCAGACGCGTCGAGAAGACCGTGCCGGAGCCGAACTCGCCGCTGACCTGGTCGCCCAGCGAGTCGAGCAGCTTCTGCGCGTCCGGCGGGACATCGCCCGAACCGGCCGTCGGCAGGCCCTCGCCGCCCGGCAGCTTCAGCTCGGCGATGGAGCTCCAGCCCTTGCCGATGACCTTCAGGTCGTTGAGGTCCTCCTCCTTGAACTCCTTGCCTCCCTTGTCGCCCTTGTCCGCGAAGTCACGGCCGTCGTCCTTGGCGTGTTCGTCGGCCTCGGTGACCTTCGCGCCCTTGGGCGGCGTGAAGTCGAACGTGTCCGCGGACGGCTTGTCGAAGTCGACCTTCGTGAAGCCCGCGTCGATGACCGCCGCGCCACCGGAGGCCGGGGTCAGGGTGAACTTGAGCGGCGTACCCGTCTTCGCGTCCACGGCGACCGTGATCCGGCCGACCGTCGAACCGGCCTGCTTCGGCTCGATGACCAGTCGGTACGCGTCGCGGCCCGCGACCTGCGCGGTCCCGTCGACCTTGACGGACGTCGTGTCGTCGACGGCCTTCAGCGCCTGCTCGGCGAATTCCTCGGGCGTGGCGGGAAGGTCCTTCGCCGCGTCCTTCCGGTCCCGCTCACCGGCGGCCGCCGCCCCGGCCTCCTTCGCGTGGTACGCCTCGTTCGACGCGCTGTCGTACGCCCACACGTCGTCGCCGTTGTGGATCAGGCTGTACTCGGAGGCGTCGCCCAGGAGCGACACCTTCTGCTTGTCGGGGCCGTCCGCCGCGACCCGCAGCGTGTGCGTGCCGGACGCCAGTTCCATCAGCTTGCTCTTGGGGTCGGCGGCCGAGCCCCCGCCGTCGCCGTCCTCACCGCGGTCCCCGCCGCCCCCGCCGCCGCCGGCGAAGCCGCCCGCCATGCCGCCCAGCGACGGCAGGCCCAGATCCGTGCTGATCTTGACGTTGCCGGAGAGCTGCCGCGTGTCCGACGCGGCTATCTTCTCGATGAGTTCCTGAGCGGTGACCTTTGGCAGATCCGGGTCGCCCGAGGTGGCGAGCGCCGGGACGAGCCCGATGGTCGCCGCCGCCACCCCCGCCACCGCGAGCGGGACCGCGTAACGAGCCGCCTTGCGGCGGCCGGCGCGCAGCTCCCCGGCCTCACTGGTGTTCTGTTCCGGTTCGTACGGTGCCATTGTGTGCCCTACCTCCGTGGTCGGCGGCGGCCTTCCTGTACGTGCATACATGCGTACGTGCCTTCGTCCACCCTGCGCCGCCATTCTCACCCGAATTGGTCAGGAGTGGTGGTCCTTGCCGGGGTCTATCCGACCAAATCGGCCGAGCAGAAGCGTCAGCCCCCGGGCTCAACTCGACGTACTGCCCTGGGATGACAAAAAGCGGCGGCGCCTCCCCCGTCCCGTAGGGGGTGGCGCCGCCGATCGTCGGTAACGGCCTCTCAGCCGGCCCGGTGCACCACCAGATCGCAGAGCTCCACCAGGGAGGTCTTCGCGTCGCACTCCGGCAGCGGCGCCAGCGCGGCCCGCGCCTCCTCCGCGTACCGCACCGTGTCCCGGCGGGCCTGCTCCAGGGCGGGGTGCGCGCGCAGCCGGACGAGCGCCTCGGCGTGCCGGGCGTCGTCGGTGAGGTCGGAGTCCAGCAGCTCGCTCAGGGCGATGTCGTCGGGCAGGCCGAGCCGCGTCACGCGCTCGCGCAGGCGCAGGACCGGCAGCGTGGGGATGCCCTCGCGCAGATCCGTGCCCGGCGTCTTGCCGGACTCGTGCGAGTCGGAGGCGATGTCCAGCACGTCGTCGGCGAGCTGGAAGGCGACGCCGAGCCGCTCGCCGTACTGCGTCAGGACGTCCACGACGGTCTCGTCGGCGCCCGACATCATCGCGCCGAACCGGCATGCCACGGCGACCAGCGAGCCGGTCTTGCCGGCGAGCACGTCGAGGTAGTGGTCGACCGGGTCGCGCCCCTCGCTGGGCCCCGCGGTCTCCAGGATCTGCCCGGTGACCAGACGTTCGAAGGCCTCCGCCTGGATGCGGACGGCCTCCGGGCCGAGGTCGGCCAGGATGTACGAGGCGCGGGCGAAGAGGAAGTCGCCGGTCAGCACGGCCACGGAGTTGCCCCAGCGCTGGTTGGCGCTGGAGACCCCGCGGCGCACGTCCGCCTCGTCCATCACGTCGTCGTGGTAGAGCGTCGCGAGGTGCGTGAGCTCGACGACCACCGCGGAGGGCACGATGCCGGGTGCGTACGGGTCGCCGAACTGGGAAGCGAGCACCACGAGCAGCGGACGGAAACGCTTCCCCCCGGCGCGGACGAGGTGCTGCGCGGCCTCCGTGATGAAGGGGACCTCGCTCTTGGTGGCCTCGAGCAGGCCCTCCTCGACAGCCGCCAACCCTGCCTGGACATCGGCTTCGAGAGCCTGGTCCCGCACGCTCAGCCCAAAAGGCCCGACGACGGTCACGAGAGGTTCTCCTGTCTGCTGACGATCACATGGCGAACTCGGTCGATCATTGGATCTCGGTCGATGACACGGTTTGTCGATGTGTCGCTGCCATCACTCAAGTCAGCGTATCCGGTCGCCTTTCGATCACAGCGAGCACCTGCCCGCACAAAGGCGGCCGGGCGACCCCCGATCCCCACCGGTATGTTCTCAATCAGCCCATACGACCGACACAGCCGATCAGCACCAGTTCGCGGGCAACAACCGGGAGTATCCGTTTTATCCCGTACTACTGCCGAGTACGTGCCCTTCTTCGGACAGCCCCGCGGTCTGCTCACCCTCTCCGGCCTGGAGGTCCGGACACCGCCACCGCCGAGTCGGGGCGGCGTACGGAACGCTCGATCGCCGTGACCGCCCTCGCCCCGTGGCCGCGCCGCACCATGCACCCCGTCCACTGAGGTTCCTCCCGTGACGCACCTGAAGATCCGTTCCGATTTCCCGTACGATCCGATTTCCCGTACGAGATGACGCGCGAGGACATCCGCGTACCCCTCGCCGACGGGACCACGCTCTACGCGAGCTCCGCTCCTGGATCAGCGACGCTCACCCGCCGGCGACGGTCCACCCGGAGCCGCCCGGCGGCTGGGTCGGCGACCCCGCCTGGCCCTCCCCGAGCCTCACCCCCACCTCGTACGCCCTCCAGGGCACTCCTCTCGTGGTCAACTCCCCGCAGCACACCGGCCTGGACGCGGGCCGCTTCCTCCCCTTCGGCAACGGCGCCGACCTGCCGCCCGACCAGCGGGACGAGGACGCGAAGTCGGCGTGCTTCGAGTTCGAGGCGCCTTCGGAGGTACGCGTCCTCGGCCGCCCCGCCCGACGGCTCGTCCACGCTCGCCACCCGGGGCGTCCCGAACCTCTCCGCCCGCAACGGCAGGGACCGCGTGGACGCGTGGCCGCTCGGCGCCACATCCGCCTCGCGGTCGCCTCCGCGACTGGACGGTCCCGCCTGCACCGCCCCGAACTCGCCTGGGACGTGACGGTCGAGACCCACTCGGAAATCACCTGCTAGATCAGGCCCGACATTCGTTCCAGGATCACGGCGATCCCGTCGTCCTCGTTCGACAGGGTCAACTCGTCCGCCACAGCCTTGAGTTCCCTGTGGGCGTTGGCCATGGCCACGCCGTGCGCCGCCCACAGGAACATGGGGATGTCGTTCGGCATGTCACCGAAGGCCACCGTGTCCGCGGCCGTCAGGCCCATCCGCTCGGCGGCCAGCGCGAGCCCCGTCGCCTTGGTCACCCCGCACGGCTGGAGCTCCACGGTGCCGGGCCCCGACATCGTCACCGTGGCCAGCGAGCCCACCGCCCCACGCGCCACCGCGGCCAACTCGTCGTCCGCCAGGGACCGATGGCGCAGCAGCACCTTGCTGATCGGCGCCTCCCACAACACGTCACGCCCGGGGACGCGCACCGCGGGGAGCGTGGGGTGCGGCATCTCGTACCCCGGTTCGATGAGCGTGAGGCCGTCCACGCCGTCCTGGTCCACGGCCGCGAAGACCTGCCCGGCCTCGGCCTCGATCTTGCCGAGCGCGACCTCGGCGAGCTCGCGGTCGAGCGTCACCGACCACACCATGCGGTGCGCCCCGGCGTCGTAGAGCTGCGCTCCCTGCCCGCAGACGGCGAGGCCGTCGTACCCGAGGTCGTCGAGGAGGGGCCGCACCCGGGGCGCCGGCCGCCCCGTCACCACGAGGTGCCGCGCACCCCCCTCGCCCACGGCGGCCAGCGCCCGCCGCGACCGGTCCGAGACCGTGTCGTCGCCGCGCAGCAGCGTGCCGTCCAGGTCAGTGGCGATGAGTGCATATGCGAGGGGAGCGGCCATGATCCAGAGAATACGGATCCTGGGCCGCGCGGGAAGCGGCTTGGCAAGGCCGGTGCTGGAGGGGGGCGGCGGGGGCCGCCACGGTTCACCAGAAAAGTGGAATATCTGATTCCAGGGAACCGATTCGGGGGACGCCCGTTGCGTGACCCAGCTTTGCGTCCGAGGGTGATCCGGAGCGGGTCGCGAGCCCGCCAAGACTCTGCATGACTTCTCCGATGATGTCGGCAAGGCGCTGCGGGACATCAAGGCTCCCCACGTATGCCGCCGACCGACCCGGACCACTCCGCCCGCGTCCCCCAAAGGACGCCAAGCCGGAATTGACCACTCCAGCAAGGCCTATTCGGGCATTACTCACTCTTTGGACACTGCCGCAACAGGGGACTCCGCACGTAACGTGTGGCACACCCCTGTGGCACACCCCCATGGAAAGCGAGGCAGGTACGCATGTCCGAGCAGACCCCGCTCGACCCGGCCGCCGGTGACTCCCCCGGCCTTCCCGAGAGCGACTCCTCCGGTCTCTCCGAGGGCGATCCCTTCGGCCTGCCCGAGGGCGATCCCTTCGGACCGCACAACCTCCCCTACGGCGTGTTCTCCCTGGCCGGCGAGCGGGACGACCAGCGCAGGGTCGGAGTACGGCTCGGCTCGTACGTCCTGGACGCGGGCGCCGCGGCCGCCGCGCTCGGCTCCCCCTACGTCTCGCTCCTCGCGCGGCCCACGCTGAACCCGCTGCTCTCCGCGGGCCGCACCGCCTGGTCCGACGTGCGGCGCGCCCTCACCGCGTGGCTGACCGTCCCGTCCTACCGGGACTCCGTACGCCCCCTGCTCCACCCCCTCTCCGACGTGACCCTGCACCTGCCGTTCGAGGTCGCCGACTACGTCGACTTCTACGCGTCGGAGAACCACGCGACGAACCTGGGCAAGATGTTCCGCCCGGACTCGCCGACGCCGCTGACCCCCAACTGGAAGCATCTCCCCATCGGTTACCACGGCCGGTCCGGCACCGTCGTGGTCTCCGAGACGGACGTGGTGCGCCCCACTGGCCAGCGCAAGGCGCCCACCGACACGGCCCCCGTCTTCGGCCCCTCGGTCCGCCTCGACATCGAGGCGGAGGTCGGCTTCGTCGTCGGCGCGCCCTCGACGCGGGGGACTCCCGTGCCGCTCGCGGACTTCCGCGAGCACGTCTTCGGGCTCACCCTCCTCAACGACTGGTCGGCGCGCGACATCCAGGCCTGGGAGTACGTCCCCCTCGGACCGTTCCTCGGCAAGTCCTTCGCCACGTCGGTGTCGGCGTGGATCACCCCCCTCGAAGCGCTGGACGCGGCCCGGGTCGCGCCCCCGGAGCGCACACATCAGCTCCTGCCCTACCTGGACGACTCCGCCGAGTCGGCGGCGGACGAGCCGGGCGGCTACGACCTGCGCATGACGGTCACGCTCAACGGCCAGGTCATCTCCGAGCCGCCGTTCTCCACCGTGTACTGGACGGCCGCTCAGCAACTGGCGCACATGACGGTCAACGGCGCCTCCCTGCGCACCGGTGACCTGTACGGCTCGGGCACGGTCAGCGGTCCCTCGGCCGGCCAGCACGGCTCCCTGATCGAGATCACCTGGAACGGCCGCGACCCCATCGAACTCCCCGACGGCAAGCGGACGTTCCTGGAGGACGGCGACGAGGTCACGCTCTCGGCGTGGGCCCCGGGGCCGGACGGCACCAAGGTGGGCCTCGGCGAGGTGACGGGGCGGATCGTGGCGGCACGCTGAGACCCGCCCGGTCGCTGTACCCGTCCCCCCCCCGGCCCGAGGGCCTGTCCGGCGCATCCTGCCGGACAGGCCCCGAAGCCCGTGATTCCGGGGCCCTGGTCCCAGGAGAGTTCAGCGCTTGAGCGTGAAGGTGAAGTCGCCGGAGAGCTTGCCGCTCAGCCGGACTGCCGAAACGATTCTGCCCTCCGTGATCAATCTCTCGACCTCGGCCCGAGAAAGACCGCAGCCTTCAGCGATCAGCCGCACCGGCCGGACGGGGATCCGCGCCGCGAAACGGACCGAGACGTCGATCGCCTCACGGTCCAGGTGATCCGATCCGCCGGTGTCCAGGCGCCAGGCGTTGTCCCAGTCGAGGGCGACGCGATTACGGCGCCGCACGACCGGGTCCTGGAGCAGCTCAGCTGCCAGGCCGGGGTCGTTGCCATGCATCCGGTCCAGCAGCTCAGGCCGTACGGAGCGCACATTCATCCGCTCAAAGACCGTGAGCTTCGCGGTGTCCCCGCAAGCGGTGCAGAGCGCGAGGAGCCAGGCGTCGATGAGCTTGTGGTTCGCGTTGACGCGAAATTTGCCGTTCGCCCGGAAGCGCTCGGCCGCGCATGTGTGGCAACGGCGGAGAACGAGCGGCAGGCAGGTGGGCATGACCACCCAGTTATTGAGCACAGAAGTACACCGGTTCCAGTGAGAAGTCCGCAGCAAAAAGGAGCGCGGCGCACAGGGCGCGACGCGCGACGATTCAGCACTCGGGAGGTCTCACAGGGTGTACAACGGCACGTCCTTGCCTGGACGACTTGGTTCGGCAGCACGGTAGTGGCGCACAGCGGCGCCGCTCCACCGGTTTTCGAGCACCTCACCTGGCCCGCCGGCCCTTCGGGGTCGGGCCCTTCGGGGTCGGGCCCTTCGGGGTCGGGCCCTTCGGGGTCGGGGCCTTCGGGGTCGGGGCCTTCGGGGTCGGGGCTGTGGTGTACCGGTGTACCGGTGTATCGGTGTATCGGTGTACTTGATGTGGCGGTGTACTTGATGTGGTGGCTGCGTGGGGGCCGCAGTTACGGCAAGTTGCGGCGGGAGCCGCACGCCTTGTCTATGAAGCCCAGTCCGGCTCCTCCTCGTCCCCCCAGTCCGGCTCCACGTCATCGCTGAGCCGCGGCTCAGATGCCCCCGCCGAGCCCGCCGGTCCCACTGGCCCCGCCGACGGCCCGCCGGAAGCCACGCCTGCGGGCCGGGTCCCGCCGGGCGCCCCGCCAAGCTCGCCGCCAGGCCCGCCGCCCATGAACTCCGCGATGACCCCGACGACCCCCTCGCCGTACGTCGCCCGCTTCTTCTCGCCCACCCCGCTGATGCCCGCGAGGTCCGCCACGGACGTGGGCCGCAGCGTGGCGATCTCGCGCAGCGTGGCGTCGTGGAAGATGACGTACGCGGGGACGCCCTGTTCCTTGGCCTGGGCGCCGCGCCAGGCGCGCAGCGCCTCGAAGACCGGCACCGCCTCCTGAGGCAGCTCGGCGACCGCTGCCGCCGCCTTCGCCTTGCGCTCCCCCTTGGCGGCCCGCGCCGCCGGAGCCCGCTTCGGCTCCTTGCGCAGCCGCACCTCGCGCTCCCGGCCCAGGACGGAACCGCTGGTCTCGGTGAGCACCAGCGTGCCGTACTCCCCCTCGACCGCGATCAGGCCCTGCGCCAGCAACTGCCGGACCACGCCCCGCCATTCGGCCTCCGCCAGCTCCTCGCCGATGCCGAAGACGGAGAGCTGGTCGTGGTCGAACTGGATGACCTTCGCGGTCTTCTTGCCGAGCAGGATGTCGATGATCTGGCCCGCGCCGAACTTCTGGCCGCGCTCACGCTGGAGGCGCACCACCGTGGAGAGCACCTTCTGCGCCGCGACCGTGCCGTCCCAGGTCTCGGGCGGCGTGAGGCACGTGTCGCAGTTGCCGCACGACTGCGCCGTCGCTTCCTGGCCGAAGTAGGTGAGGAGCTGGGCGCGGCGGCACTGCGCGGTCTCGCAGAGCGCCAGCATCGAGTCCAGATGGGACGCGGCCCGGCGCCGGAACGCCTCGTCGCCCTCGCCGCCCTGGATCATCTTGCGCTGCTGGACGACGTCCTGAAGGCCGTACGCCATCCAGGCCGTCGAGGGCAGGCCGTCGCGGCCCGCGCGGCCCGTCTCCTGGTAGTACCCCTCGACGGACTTGGGCAGGTCGAGGTGGGCGACGAAACGGACGTCCGGCTTGTCGATGCCCATGCCGAAGGCGATGGTGGCGCAGACGACGAGGCCCTCCTCCCGCAGGAAGCGGGACTGGTTCGCCGCGCGCGTGCCTCCGTCGAGCCCCGCGTGGTACGGGACCGCCTCGACGCCGTTCCGACAGAGGAACTCGGCGGTCTTCTCGACCGAGTTCCGCGAGAGGCAGTAGACGATGCCGGCGTCGCCCGCGTGCTCCTCCTTCAGGAAGGACAGGAGCTGCTTCTTCGGCTCGGCCTTGGGCACGACGCGGTACTGGATGTTGGGCCGGTCGAAGCTCGCCACGAAGTGCTTCGCGTCCGGCATGCCGAGCCGCTCGGTGATCTCCCGGTGTGTGGCGTGCGTGGCCGTCGCCGTCAGAGCGATCCTCGGAACGTCGGGCCAGCGCTGCCCGAGCACGGAGAGCGCAAGGTAGTCGGGCCGGAAGTCATGCCCCCACTGCGCGACGCAGTGCGCCTCGTCGATGGCGAAGACGGAGATCTTGCCCCGCGAGAGGAGGTCCAGCGTGGCGTCCAGGCGCAGCCGCTCCGGAGCGAGGTAGAGCACGTCGAGCTCGCCCGAGAGGAACTCGGCCTCCATCACGCGCCGCTCGTCGAAGTCCTGCGTGGAGTTGATGAACCCGGCGCGCACGCCCGCTGCCCGCAGCGCGTCCACCTGGTCCTGCATGAGCGCGATGAGCGGCGAGACCACCACGCCCGTGCCCGGTCTGACCAGGGCCGGGATCTGATAGCAGAGGGACTTTCCGCCGCCGGTGGGCATGAGGACGACGGCGTCACCGCCGGCCACGACATGGTCGATGACCGCTTCCTGCTCGCCGCGGAAGGCGTCGTACCCGAAGACGCGGTGGAGCGTGCGCAGCGCGTCGCTCTCCGTCACCGCACTGGCCACCGCACCGGTCGCCGCGCCAGTCGCCGTACCGGTCGCCGCGTCCGGCATCGCTGCCGACGCCGTCACCTCGCTCATGCCATTGGTCCCATCCATCGCCCTGTCCCCCGCCGTACGTCCTGCCTCGTCCACTGCCTCGACCACTGCCTCAACGATAGGGCCCCGCACCGACAGCCCGAGAAGTTATCCACAGGCCGCCGCCCGGCATCCCCAGATCGGGATGCCGGGCGGCGACACATGTGCGTAAAAAAGAGGCGGCTACCGGACGAAGACCCCCGCCTGGCCCGCCAGATCCAGGAAGTACTGCGGGGCCACACCGAGGACCAGCGTCACCGCGACACCGACGCCGATCGCCGTCATCGTCAGCGGCGAGGGCACGGCGACCGTCGGGCCGTCCGCCTTCGGCTCGCTGAAGAACATCAGCACGATCACACGGATGTAGAAGAACGCGGCGATCGCCGACGACAGCACACCGACCACGACCAGCGCGCCCGCGCCGCCCTCCGCAGCCGCCTTGAACACCGCGAACTTGCCGGTGAAGCCGGAGGTCAGCGGAATGCCCGCGAAGGCAAGCAGGAACACCGCGAAGACCGCCGCGACCAGCGGAGACCTGCGTCCGAGCCCCGCCCACTTGGACAGGTGCGTGGCCTCGCCCCCCGCGTCCCGCACCAGCGTGACCACGGCGAAGGCGCCGATCGTCACGAAGGAGTAGGCCGCCAGATAGAAGAGGACCGAGGAGACGCCGTCCGGGGTGGTGGCGATGACACCGGCGAGGATGAAGCCCGCGTGTGCGATGGACGAGTACGCGAGGAGCCGCTTGATGTCGGTCTGGGTGATCGCGACGATCGCGCCGACCAGCATCGTGATGATCGCGACGCCCCACATGACCGGCCGCCAGTCCCAGCGCAGGCCCGGCAGGACCACGTAGAGCAGCCGCAGCAGCGCGCCGAACGCGGCCACCTTCGTCGCCGCCGCCATGAAGCCGGTCACCGGCGTCGGAGCGCCTTGGTACACATCGGGCGTCCACATGTGGAACGGCACCGCGCCCACCTTGAAGAGCAGCCCCATCACGATCATCGCGACGCCGATCAGGAGCAGCGCGTCATTGCCCATGGTGTCGGCGAGCGCCGGGTCCACGGTCTTGACGTTGCCCTCGACGACGTTCGCGATCGTCGCGTACGACACGGAGCCCGCGTACCCGTACAGGAGGGCGATGCCGAAGAGCGTGAACGCGGAGGCGAAGGCGCCGAGCAGGAAGTACTTGACGGCGGCTTCCTGCGACATGAGGCGCTTGCGGCGGGCGAGCGCGCACAGCAGGTACAGCGGCAGGGAGAAGACCTCCAGCGCGATGAAGAGCGTCAGGAGGTCGTTGGCCGCGGGGAAGACGAGCATGCCGCCGATGGCGAAGAGCGCCAGCGGGAACACCTCGGTGGTGGTGAATCCCGCCTTTGTGGCGGCCTGTTCCCCCTCACTGCCCGGCACGGCCCCGGCCTGCGCGACGAACGAGTCGACGCGGTTGCCGTGCGCCAGCGGGTCGAGCCGCCGCTCGGCGAAGGTGAAGATGGCCACGAGCCCGGCGAGCAGGATCGTGCCCTGGAGGAAGAGCGCGGGCCCGTCGACCGCGATCGCGCCCATGGCCGCGATCTGTGCCTTCGTCGTGCCGAAGCCGCGGGCCGCGAGCCCGACCACCGCTGCGAAGGCGGCGGCGAGGGCGACGACGGAGACGAAAAGCTGGACGTGGTAACGGGACTTGCGCGGGACGAAGGCTTCGATGAGCACTCCGAGGACGGCCGCGCCGATGACGATCAACGTCGGCGAGAGCTGCCCATACTCGATCTTGGGCGCGTCGATCTTGTCGATCGGATCGGCCGCCATTGTCCACAGGCTGTGGACGGCTGATGCGCTCACTTGGCCGCCTCCACCTCGGGCTCGGGGTCCTTCTGCTGTACGTCGGACATAGTGTGCTCGACCGCCGGGTTCACCAGATCCGTGAGCGGCTTCGGGTAGACGCCGAGGCCGATCAGGAGCGCGATCAGCGGGGCGACGACGACCAGTTCACGCACCCGCAGGTCCGGCATGGCCGAGACCTCCGGCTTCACGGGGCCCGTCATCGTCCGCTGGTAGAGGACGAGGGTGTAGAGCGCGGCGAGCACGATGCCGAAGGTCGCGATGATCCCGACCACCGGATACCGCGCGAACGCGCCGACCAGGACGAGGAATTCACTGACGAAGGGTGCGAGCCCCGGCAGCGAGAGCGTGGCCAGACCGCCGATCAGGAAGGTGCCCGCGAGCACCGGGGCGACTTTCTGCACCCCTCCGTAGTCGGCGATCAGGCGCGAGCCGCGCCGCGAGATCAGGAAGCCGGCCACCAGCATCAGCGCGGCGGTCGAGATGCCGTGGTTGACCATGTAGAGCGTCGCGCCCGACTGGCCCTGCGAGGTCATCGCGAAGATGCCGAGGACGATGAACCCGAAGTGCGAGATCGACGCGTATGCCACCAGGCGCTTGATGTCGCGCTGGCCGACCGCGAGCAGCGCGCCGTAGATGATGCTGATCAGCGCGAGTACGAGGATGACCGGCGTCGCCCACTTGCTCGCCTCGGGGAAGAGCCCGAGGCAGAACCGCAGCATCGCGAACGTGCCGACCTTGTCCACCACCGCCGTGATCAGTACGGCGACCGGGGCCGTGGACTCCCCCATCGCGTTCGGCAGCCAGGTGTGCAGCGGCCACAGCGGCGCCTTCACCGCGAAGGCGAAGAAGAAGCCGAGGAAGAGCCACCGCTCGGTGTTGGTCGCCATGTCGAGCGTGCCGTTGGCCCGTGCTTCGGCGATCTCCTGGAGCGAGAAGTTACCGGCGACTACGTAGAGCCCGATCACCGCGGCCAGCATGATGAGGCCGCCGGCGAGGTTGTAGAGCAGGAACTTCACGGCCGCGTACGAGCGCTGCGCCGAGGCGTTCTCGTCGCTGCCCGCGTGGGCGCGGTCTCCGAAGCCGCCGATGAGGAAGTACATCGGGATGAGCATGGCTTCGAAGAAGATGTAGAAGAGGAAGACGTCGGTGGCCTCGAAGGAGATGATCACCATCGCCTCGACGGCCAGGATCAGGGCGAAGAAGCCCTGGGTCGGCCGCCATTTATAAGGGGCCTTCGTTTCATCGGGGCCTCCCCTGCTCGAACGAAGTTGAGAGCTCGGGGAAGGGTCGGCGTCGTGCCAGCCCGCCAGGATGATGAACGGGATCAGCAGGGCGGTGAGTCCGATGAGCGCGACGCCGATGCCGTCGACGCCCAGTTCGTACCGCACCCCGAACTCGGCGATCCAGGAGCGGGACTCGGTCAGTTGATAACGGTCGCCGTCCGGGTCGAACCGCACGAGCACGGTCACAGCGAGCGCGAGCGTGGCGAGCGAGACGAGCAGCGCGAGCCACTTGGCGGCGGAGCGCCGGGCGGCCGGGACGGCCGCCGTGACGATCGCGCCGACCGCGGGCAGGGCCGCCGTCGCTGTCAGCAGAGGAAAGGACATCGGTATCAGACCGCCCTCATCAGCAAGGTCGCGGCGATGAGTACCGCAGCGCCGCCGAACATCGAGACCGCGTAGGAGCGGGCGTAGCCGTTCTGCAGTTTGCGCAGCCGCCCGGAGAGGCCGCCCATCGAGGCCGCCGTGCCGTTGACGACCCCGTCGACCAGGCTGTGGTCGACGTAGACCAGGGACCGCGTGAGGTGCTCGCCGCCGCGCACCAGGACGACGTGGTTGAAGTCGTCCTGGAGGAGGTCGCGGCGGGCGGCCCGGGTGAGCAGCGAGCCGCGCGGGGCGGTGACCGGGACGGGTCGGCGCCCGTACTGGACGTAGGCCAGGGCGACGCCGATGGCGAGGACCACCATGGTGGCGCCCGTGACCGTGGCGGCGCTCAGCGGCGAGTCGCCGTGGTCGTGGTGGGTGACCGGCTCCAGCCAGTGCGTGAAGCGGTCGCCGATGCTGAAGAAGCCGCCCGCGAAGACCGACCCGAAGGCGAGCACGATCATCGGGATCGTCATGGACTTCGGGGACTCGTGAGGGTGCGGTTCCTCGTGCGCCCCCCGCGTCTCGGCGGCGGGCTCGACGCTCGGCTGGTCCGGGGACGCCGTCGCGCGGTGGCGCCAGCGCTCCTCTCCGAAGAACGTCAGGATCATGACGCGCGTCATGTAGTACGCGGTGATGGCCGCGCCCAGGAGCGCCACTGAGCCGAGGATCCAGCCCTCCGTACCGCCCTTGGCGAACGCCGCCTCGATGATCTTGTCCTTGGAGAAGAAGCCGGACAGACCGGGGAAGCCGATGATCGCGAGGTAGCCGAGTCCGAAGGTGACGAAGGTGACCGGCATGTACTTCCGGAGGCCGCCGTACTTCCTCATGTCCACCTCGTCGTTCATGCCGTGCATGACCGAACCGGCGCCGAGGAAGAGCCCGGCCTTGAAGAAGCCGTGCGTCACCAGGTGCATGATCGCGAAGACGTAGCCGATGGGGCCGAGGCCGGCGGCCAGGATCATGTAGCCGATCTGGGACATCGTCGAACCGGCCAGGGCCTTCTTGATGTCGTCCTTCGCGCAACCGACGATCGCACCGAACAGGAGCGTGACCGCTCCGACGATCGTGACGACGAGCTGGGCGTCCGGCGCGCCGTTGAAGATCGCTCCGGAGCGGACGATCAAGTAGACGCCGGCGGTCACCATCGTGGCGGCGTGGATGAGAGCGGAGACCGGGGTCGGGCCCTCCATCGCGTCGCCCAGCCAGGACTGCAGCGGCACCTGCGCGGACTTGCCGCACGCGGCGAGCAGCAGCATCAGGCCGATGGCGGTGAGCTTGCCCTCGCCGGTGTCACCCGTCGCCTCCAGGACGGGCCCGAAGGCGAACGTCCCGAAGGTGGTGAACATCAGCATGATCGCGATCGACAGGCCCATGTCGCCGACCCGGTTGACCAGGAAGGCCTTCTTGGCGGCGGTCGCCGCGCTGGGCTTGTGCTGCCAGAAGCCGATCAGGAGGTACGAGGCGAGACCGACGCCTTCCCAGCCGACGTACAGGAGCAGGTAGTTGTCGGCGAGCACCAGGAGGAGCATCGCCGCGAGAAAGAGGTTCAGGTAGCCGAAGAAGCGGCGGCGCCGCTCGTCGTGCTCCATGTACCCGATGGAGTAGATGTGGATCAGGGTGCCGACACCGGAGATCAGCAGCACGAACGTCATCGACAGCTGGTCCAGCTGGAAGGCGACGTCCGCCTGGAAGCCCTCGACGGGGATCCAGCTGAACAGGTGCTGTGACAGGGTGCGCTCCTCGGCGCCCTTGCCCAGCATGTCGGTGAAGAGCACCACGGCGACGACGAAGGAGGCGGCCGCGAGCAGCGTGCCGAGCCAGTGGCCCGCGCGGTCCAACGCCCGCCCGCCGCACAGCAGTACGGCCGCTCCGAGCAGAGGCGCCGCGACGAGCAGCGCGATAAGGTTCTCCACTTTCAGCCCCTTACAGCTTCATCAGGCTGGCGTCGTCGACCGAGGCCGAGTGGCGGGAACGGAAGAGCGACACGATGATCGCGAGCCCGACCACGACCTCCGCGGCGGCGACGACCATCGTGAAGAAGGCGATGATCTGGCCGTCGAGATTGCCGTGCATCCGGGAGAAGGCCACGAACGCGAGGTTGCAGGCGTTGAGCATCAGCTCGATGCACATGAACACCACGATCGCGTTCCGCCTGATGAGCACGCCGGTCGCGCCGATCGTGAACAACAGGGCGGCGAGATAGAGGTAATTGACCGGGTTCACTTCGACGCCTCCTCGGTCCGCCCGATGTCGGTCCTGCGCAGATCCGGCCGCTCCAGGCGGTCGGCGGAGCGCTGCTCCAGCGCCCGCAGGTCGCTCAGGGCCTCGTCCGACACATCGCGGATCTGGCCGCGCTCACGCAGCGTCTTGTTGACCGTGAGCTCCGACGGGGTGCCGTCGGGGAGCAGGCCGGCGATGTCGACGGCGTTGTGCCGGGCGTACACACCCGGGGCGGGCAGCGGCGGCAGGTGCTTGCCGCGCACGCGCTCCTCGGACCGCTCGCGCTGGGTCTTGGCGCGCTCCGTGCGCTCGCGGTGGGTGAGCACCATCGCGCCGACCGTGGCGGTGATGAGCAGGGCGCCGGTGATCTCGAAGGCGAAGACGTACTTCGTGAAGATGAGCTGGGCGAGGCCCTCCACATTGCCGCCGGCGTTCGCCTTGCCGAGGCCGTTGAACTCCTGCACCGAGGCGTTCCCGATGCCCGCGAAGAGCAGCACCGCGAAGCCGAGGCCGCACAGGAGGGCCAGCCAGCGCTGCCCCTTGATGGTCTCCGTCAGGGAGTCGGCGGCGGTGACGCCGACGAGCATGACCACGAAGAGGAAGAGCATCATGATCGCGCCGGTGTAGACGACGATCTGGACGATGCCCAGGAAGTACGCGCCGTTGGCGAGGTAGAAGACCGCCAGGATGATCATGGTCCCGGCGAGGCAGAGCGCGCTGTGCACGGCCTTCTTCATGAGGATCGTGCACAGGGCGCCGATCACGGCGACCGTGCCGAGGATCCAGAACTGGAAGGCCTCACCGGTGGAGGTGGAGTACGCGGCGAGCTGCGTCATCGGCCGACCACCTTCTCGGACGCCGGCTCGCCGTCCCCGAAGTCGGAGGCCGCTTCCTGCGGCGTCTCCCCCTTGGAGAGGGCGACTTGGGGAACCGTCCCTGGAGCGGCCTCGGTCACCAGGCCTCGGTAGTAGTCCTGCTCGTCCATGCCGGGGAAGATCGAGTGCGGGCTTTCGACCATGCCCTCTTCGAGCCCGGCGAGCAGCTGCTCCTTGGTGTAGATGAGGCTCTCGCGGCTGCTGTCGGCCAGCTCGAACTCGTTCGTCATCGTCAACGCGCGCGTGGGGCACGCCTCGATGCACAGGCCGCACAGGATGCAGCGGGCGTAGTTGATCTGGTAGACGCGGCCGTACCGCTCGCCCGGGGAGTACCGCTCCTCTTCCGTGTTGTCCGCGCCCTCCACATAGATGGCGTCCGCGGGGCAGGCCCAGGCGCAGAGCTCACAGCCGATGCACTTCTCCAGGCCGTCCGGATGGCGGTTCAGCTGGTGCCTGCCGTGGAAGCGGGGAGCGGTGGTCTTCTGCTCCTCCGGATACTGCTCGGTCAGCCGCTTCTTGAACATGGCCTTGAAGGTCACGCCGAAGCCCGCGACAGGGTTCTGGAACCCCTGCTTCGATTGGTTGGACTCGTCAGGTGATTCCGGTGATTCCTGGTTCGACTCAGCCATCGGACGCCTCCTTTCCGTCACTTCGGGTTCCGTCACTTTGAGTATCCGGCCCACCACTGACAATCAGCTCCCGCTCCTGGCGTGAGCGTCGGCGCGGGACGGGCGGCAGGCTCTGCCCGGGCAGCGGCGGCACGGGGAAACCGCCCGCCATCGGGTCGAAGGCGACCGGCTTCTCCTCGACTGCTGCCGCCTTCTCCCGCTTGTCGCGGAAGATGTCGATCACCACGGAGAGCAACAGCAGCGCGATGACCCCGCCGGCGACATAGAGCACGATCGAGGAGAAGTCGTAGTCCTCGTTCCGCATCGCCCTGACGGTGGCGACGAGCATCAGCCAGACGACCGAGACCGGGATGAGGACCTTCCAGCCGAGCTTCATCAGCTGGTCGTAGCGCACGCGTGGCAGCGTGCCGCGCAGCCAGATGAAGAAGAACAGCAGCAGCTGGACCTTGAGCACGAACCAGAGCATCGGCCACCAGCCGTGGTTCGCGCCCTCCCAGAAGGTGCTGACCGGATACGGGGCCCGCCAGCCCCCCAGGAAGAGCGTGACCGAGACCGCCGAGACGGTGACCATGTTGACGTACTCGGCGAGCATGAACAGCGCGAACTTGATGGAGGAGTACTCGGTGTTGAAGCCACCGACGAGGTCGCCCTCGGACTCCGGCATGTCGAACGGCGCGCGGTTGGTCTCACCGATCATCGTCACGATGTAGATGAGGAACGACACGGGCAGCAGCAGCACGTACCAGCGGTCCGCCTGCGCCTCCACGATCGCCGAGGTCGACATCGACCCGGAGTAGAGGAAGACGGAGGCGAACGCCGCGCCCATCGCGATCTCGTACGAGATCATCTGCGCGCAGGAGCGCAGGCCGCCGAGGAGCGGATAGGTGGATCCAGAACTCCAACCCGCGAGCACGATGCCGTAGATGCCGACGGAGGCCACCGCGAGGATGTAGAGCATCGCGATCGGCAGGTCGGTGAGCTGCATCGTGGTGCGCTGGCCGAAGATCGAGACTTCGTTGCCCGCGGGCCCGAAGGGGATCACGGCGATCGCCATGAAGGCCGGGATCGCCGCGATGATCGGGGCGAGGACGTAGACCACCTTGTCCGCGCGCTTGACGATGACGTCTTCCTTGAGCATCAGCTTGATGCCGTCGGCGAGGGACTGCAGCATGCCCCAGGGGCCGTGCCGGTTGGGGCCGATGCGCAGCTGCATCCACGCGACGACCTTGCGCTCCCACACGATGGAGAAGAGGACCGTCACCATCAGGAACGCGAAGCAGAAGACCGCCTTGAGGGCGATCAGCCACCAGGGGTCACGGCCGAACATGGACAGGTCTTCCGCCGCAAGCGGCACCACGGTGGGCGTCACGACGTCACCTCCGGGGCCTCAGTGGACTCCGGCAGGACCGCCGGGCCGATACGGACGAGGTCGCCGGGGTGCGCGCCGGTGTCGGAAGTGACGCCTCCCCCGGCCGAGTTCAGCGGCAGCCAGACCACGCGGTCGGGCATCTCCGTGACCTGGAGCGGCAGCGCGGTCGTCCCGGCCGGGCCGGTGACGGCGAGGAGGTCGCCGTCCTTCACGCCCGCCTCCGCCGCCGTGGCCGCCGACACGCGCGCGTGGGCCGCGTGCCGCGTACCGGCCAGCGCCTCGTCGCCGTCCTGGAGGCGGCCCTGGTCGAGCAGCAGCCGGTGACCGGCGAGCACGGCCTCTCCGGAGGCGGGCCTCGGCGGTTGGCCGCCTGTCTCCAGGGGCTCGGTGGCGTGCGGCCCGTCCCAGGCTCCGAGCCGGTCCAGCTCACGGCGGAGCGTCGCCAGGTCCGGCAGGCCGAGGTGGACGTCACCGGCGTCGGCCAGCATGTGCAGCACGCGCGCGTCGGTGGGCGCCAGCCTGCGCGTCATCTGGTCCGGCTTCAGCGCGGCATCGAACATCCGCGCCCTGCCCTCCCAGTTGAGGAACGTGCCCGGCTTCTCCGCGACCGCGGCCACCGGCAGGACGACGTCCGCCCGCTCCGTCACCTCGCTGGGGCGCAGCTCCAGCGAGACCAGGAAGCCGACCGCGTCGAGCGCCTCACGCGCGCGTGCCGGGTCGGGCAGGTCGGCGACCTCGACGCCCGCGACGAGCAGCGCGCCGAGTTCGCCGGTCGCGGCGGCCTCGACGATCTGCCCCGTGTCACGGCCGTAGCGGTGCGGGAGTTCGGCGACGCCCCAGGCGACCGCGGTCTCCTCCCGCGCGCGCGGGTCGGTGGCCGGACGCCCGCCGGGCAGCAGCGACGGCAGCGCGCCCACCTCGACGGCGGCCCGCTCCCCCGCCCTGCGCGGGATCCACACCAGTTGGGCGCCGGTCGCGGAGGCGGCCCGTACGGCCGCGGTGAGCCCGCCGGGCACGGCCGCGAGCCGCTCGCCGACGACGATGACCGCGCCTGGAGCACGCAGCGCCTGGGCCGCCTCTGCCCCGTCGTCCGCCAGGCCGACCCCGGCGGCGAGCGCGTCCAGCCACTCCGTCTCGGTGCCGGGAGCCGCGGGCAGCAGCGTGCCGCCCGCCTTCTCCAGGCCGCGGGTGGCGTGTGTGGCGAGGGAGAAGGTGCGCTGGCCGTGCTTGCGCCAGGCCTTGCGCAGCCGGAGGAAGACGCCGGGCGCCTCCTCCTCGGACTCCAGGCCGGCGAGCAGGACGGTGGGTGCCTTCTCCAGGGCCGCGTACGTGACGCCGCTCCCGTCGAGGTCGACTCCCCGTCCGGCCACCCGTGCGGCGAGGAAGTCGGCCTCCTCGCTGCTGTGCACGCGCGCGCGGAAGTCGATGTCGTTCGTGTCGAGCGCCACGCGCGCGTACTTGCTGTACGCGTAGGCGTCCTCCACGGTGAGCCGACCGCCGGTCAGCACACCCGCCCGGCCGCGCGCGGCGGCCAGTCCACGGGCCGCGACCGCCAGGGCCTCGGGCCAGCTGGCGGGCTCCAGCTCACCCGAGGCGTTGCGCACCAGGGGGTTCGTGAGCCGGTCGGGCCGCTGCGCGTAGCGGAAGCCGAAGCGTCCCTTGTCGCACATCCACTCTTCGTTGACCTCGGGGTCCTCCGCCGCCAGGCGCCGCATGACCTTGCCGCGCCGGTGGTCCGTGCGGGTCGCGCAGCCGCCCGAGCAGTGCTCGCACACCGACGGCGACGACACCAGGTCGAACGGGCGCGAGCGGAAGCGGTACGCCGCCGAGGTGAGCGCGCCGACCGGGCAGATCTGGATGGTGTTCCCGGAGAAGTACGACTCGAAGGGGTCGCCCTCGCCGGTGCCGACCTGCTGGAGGGCGCCGCGCTCGATGAGTTCGATCATCGGGTCGCCGGCGATCTGATTGGAGAACCGGGTGCAGCGCGCGCACAGCACGCACCGCTCACGGTCGAGCAGCACCTGCGTGGAGATCGGCACCGGCTTCTCGTACGTTCGCTTCTTGCCGTCGAAGCGGGAGTCGGTGTCGCCGACCTGCATCGCCTGGTTCTGCAGGGGGCACTCGCCGCCCTTGTCGCAGACCGGGCAGTCCAGCGGGTGGTTGATGAGCAGCAGTTCCATCACGCCGCGCTGCGACTTCTCGGCGACCGGCGAGGTCAGCTGCGACTTCACGACCATGCCGTCGGTGCAGGTGATGGTGCAGGACGCCATCGGTTTGCGCTGTCCCTCCACCTCCACGATGCACTGGCGGCAGGCGCCCGCCGGGTCGAGCAGCGGGTGGTCGCAGAACCGGGGGATCTCGATGCCGAGCAACTCGGCGGCGCGGATCACGAGCGTCCCCTTCGGGACGCTGATCTGGATGCCGTCGATCGTCAGTGAGACGAGGTCCTCGGGCGGAACGGCCGCCTCACCGCCCCCGGAGGGAGCGCTGTTCGTGGTCACTGTCATGCGTTCACCTCCGTGTGCTGGTCGGCCCGGTCGCTCCAGAGAGTCGACTTGGCCGGGTCGAAGGGGCAGCCCTTGCCGGTGATGTGCTGCTCGTACTCCTCACGGAAGTACTTGAGTGAGGAGAAGATCGGCGAGGCGGCGCCGTCGCCGAGTGCGCAGAAGGACTTGCCGTTGATGTTGTCGGCGATGTCGTTCAGCTTGTCGAGGTCGGCCAGGACGCCCTTGCCGGCCTCGATGTCGCGGAGCAACTGCACCAGCCAGTACGTTCCTTCGCGGCAGGGCGTGCACTTTCCGCAGGACTCATGGGCGTAGAACTCCGTCCAGCGGGTCACCGCCCGCACGACGCAGGTCGTCTCGTCGAAGCACTGCAGCGCCTTCGTGCCGAGCATCGAACCGGCGGCGCCCACGCCCTCGTAGTCGAGGGGGACGTCGAGGTGCTCGTCGGTGAACATCGGCGTCGAAGAGCCGCCGGGCGTCCAGAACTTGAGCCGGTGCCCCGCCCGCATGCCGCCGCTCATGTCGAGCAGCTGGCGCAGCGTGATGCCGAGCGGGGCCTCGTACTGGCCGGGGCTGGTGACGTGGCCGCTCAGCGAGTAGAGCGTGAAGCCCGGGGACTTCTCGCTCCCCATGGACTTGAACCAGTCTTTTCCGCGGTTGAGGATCGCGGGAACCGACGCGATGGACTCGACGTTGTTCACGACAGTGGGGCATGCGTAAAGGCCCGCGACAGCCGGGAAAGGGGGACGCAGTCGCGGTTGGCCTCGACGGCCTTCGAGCGAGTCGAGCAGCGCGGTCTCCTCACCGCAGATGTACGCGCCCGCGCCCGCGTGCACGGTGAGTTCCAGATCGAGTCCGCTGCCCAGGACGTTCTTGCCGAGGTAGCCCGCCGCATAGGCCTCGCGGACGGCTTCGTGCAGCCTGCGCAGCACGGGGACGACCTCGCCCCGCAGATAGATGAAGGCATGCGACGAACGGATCGCGTAGCACGCGATCACGATCCCCTCGATGAGGGAATGCGGGTTCGCGAAGAGGAGCGGGATGTCCTTGCAGGTCCCCGGCTCCGACTCGTCGGCGTTGACAACTAGATAGTGCGGCTTGCCGTCTCCCTGCGGGATGAACTGCCACTTCATCCCGGTGGGGAACCCCGCGCCGCCCCGGCCCCGCAGGCCCGAGTCCTTCACGTACGCGATGAGGTCGTCCGGGTCCATGGCGAGCGCCTTGCGCAGGCCCTCGTAGCCCTCGTGCCGCCGGTAGGTCTCCAGCGTCCAGGGCTTCTCCTCGTCCCAGAAGGCCGAAAGGACCGGTGAGAGCAGCTTCTCGGGGCTGGTCTCGTTGTTGATCTCGGCTGCCAAGGTCATCACTCCCCCTCCTCGGCCGTCGGTCCGGCCGGGTGGGCCGGGTCGGATGCCGAGGTCTGCTGCGGTGCGTCGTGCGAGCTGAGGTGCTCGGCGGGCGCCTCGTCCTGGGGGCCTCCCGCGCGCGGGTGGACGACGCGCCGTTGCGGCGCCTCGCCCTTGGCCAGGCGCAGTCCGATCAGTGAGGCGGGGCCCGCGCCACCACTCGCCTCGACGGCGCCGGGCCGCTCGTCGGGGAAGCCCGCCAGGATCCGGGCGGTCTCCTTGTAGGTGCAGAGCGGCGCGCCCCGGGTGGGCTCCACGGGGGCGCCCGCGCGCAGGTCGTCCACGAGCCGCTTGGCGGACTCGGGGGTCTGGTTGTCGAAGAACTCCCAGTTGACCATCACCACGGGGGCGAAGTCGCAGGCGGCGTTGCACTCGATGTGTTCGAGCGTGATCTTGCCGTCCTCGGTCGTCTCGTCGTTGCCGACGCCGAGGTGCTGCTTGAGCTCGTCGAAGATCGCGTCACCGCCCATGACCGCGCAGAGCGTGTTGGTGCAGACGCCGACCTGGTAGTCACCGGAGGGCTTGCGCCGGTACATGGTGTAGAAGGTCGCGACGGCCGTGACCTCGGCCGTGGTCAGGCCGAGCACATCGGCGCAGAACCGCATGCCCGTGCGCGTGACGTGCCCCTCCTCCGACTGCACCAGGTGCAGCAGGGGAAGGAGCGCGGACCGCGAGTCCGGGTAGCGGGCGATGATCTCCTTGGCGTCCGCCTCCAGCCGGGCCCGGACGTCGGCCGGGTAGGCGGGGGCGGGAAGTTGGGGCATGCCCAGGCTGACGCCCGCGGCCTTCTCGGAAGGAGTGGTGGTCACCGGTCGACGCCTCCCATCACGGGGTCGATGGACGCGACGGCGACGATGACGTCGGCGACCTGGCCGCCCTCGCACATCGCCGCCATGGCCTGCAGGTTGGTGAAGGACGGGTCGCGGAAGTGGACCCGGTAGGGGCGGGTGCCGCCGTCGGAGACGACATGCACGCCCAGCTCGCCCTTGGGCGACTCGACCGCTGTGTACGCCTGTCCCGCGGGGACCCGGAAGCCCTCGGTCACCAGCTTGAAGTGGTGGATCAGGGCCTCCATGGAGGTGCCCATGATCTTCTTGATGTGGTCGAGGGAGTTGCCGAGGCCGTCGGGGCCGAGCGCCAGTTGGGCGGGCCAGGCGATCTTCTTGTCCTCGACCATGACGGGTCCGGGCGCGAGCCGGTCCAGGCACTGCTCGACGATGCGCAGCGACTGCCGCATCTCTTCGAGGCGGATCAGGAAGCGGCCGTAGGAGTCGCAGGTGTCCGCGGTCGGGATGTCGAAGTCGTAGTTCTCGTAGCCGCAGTAGGGCTGGGACTTGCGCAGGTCGTGGGGCAGGCCCGCCGAGCGCAGGACGGGGCCGGTGGCGCCGAGGGCCATGCACCCGGCGAGGTCGAGGTAGCCGACGTCCTGCATACGGGCCTTGAAGATGGGGTTGCCGGTGGCGAGCTTGTCGTACTCGGGAAGGTTCTTGTCCATCTTCTTCACGAACTCGCGGATCTGGTCCACCGCGCCCGGCGGCAGGTCCTGGGCGAGTCCGCCGGGCCGGATGTACGCGTGGTTCATCCGCAGGCCGGTGATCAGCTCGTAGATGTCGAGAATCAGTTCACGATCCCGGAAGCCGTAGATCATGATTGTCGTCGCGCCGAGTTCCATGCCGCCGGTGGCGATGCACACCAGGTGGGAGGAGAGGCGGTTGAGCTCCATGAGGAGCACGCGGATGATTGTGGCGCGGTCCGGGATCCGGTCCTCGATGCCGAGGAGCTTCTCGACCCCGAGGCAGTACGCCGTCTCGTTGAAGAACGACGTCAGGTAGTCCATGCGCGTGACGAACGTCGTGCCCTGCGTCCACGTGCGGTACTCGAGGTTCTTCTCGATGCCCGTGTGCAGATAGCCGATGCCGCAGCGGGCCTCGGAGACGGTCTCGCCCTCGATCTCCAGGATGAGGCGGAGGACGCCGTGCGTGGAGGGGTGCTGGGGCCCCATGTTGACGATGATGCGCTCGTCGTCGGCCCTCGCGGCGGACTGGACGACCTCGTCCCAGTCGCCGCCGGTGACCGTGTATACGGTCCCTTCGGTGGTCTCCCGGGCAGAAGCGTGGGAAGTGCTCATCAGCTGTACGACCTCCGCTGGTCCGGAGCCGGGATCTGGGCGCCCTTGTACTCGACGGGGATGCCGCCGAGGGGGTAGTCCTTGCGCTGCGGGAAGCCCTGCCAGTCGTCCGGCATCATGATCCGCGTCAGGGCCGGGTGGCCGTCGAAGACCAGCCCGAAGAAGTCGTACGTCTCGCGCTCGTGCCAGTCGTTCGTCGGGTAGACGGAGACCAGCGAGGGGACGTGCGGATCGGCGTCGGGGGCGCTGACTTCGAGGCGGATCAGCCGGTTGTGGGTGATCGAGCGCAGGTGGTAGACGGCGTGCAGCTCGCGGCCCTTGTCCTCCAGGAAGTGCACCCCCGAGACGCCCGTGCAGAGCTCGAAGCGCAGGGCCGGGTCGTCGCGCAGCGTCTGGGCGACGCGCAGGAGGTGCTCGCGCGCGATGTGGAAGGTCAGCTCGCCGCGGTCGACGACCGTCTTCTCGATCGCGTTCTCCGGGAGCAGGCCCTGTTCCTCCAGGGCGCCCTCCAGTTCGTCGGCGACCTCGTCGAACCAGCCGCCGTAGGGGCGCGCGGACGCGCCGGGCAGGGCGATGGTCCGTACGAGGCCGCCGTAGCCGGAGGTGTCCCCGCTGTCGTCGGCGCCGAACATGCCCTTGCGTACGCGGATGACCTCGCCGGTCTCGTCGCGTGGGGCGGGGACGCCGTTCGCGGCCCCGTTCAGGTGCTCGTCGCTCACCGCAGCAGCCCCTTCATCTCGATGGTGGGGAGCGCCTTGAGGGCCGCCTCCTCCGCCTCGCGGGCCGCTTCTTCCGCGTTCACGCCGAGCTTGCCGCCCTGGATCTTCTGGTGAAGCTTGAGGATCGCGTCCATCAGCATCTCGGGCCGCGGCGGACAACCAGGCAAATAGATGTCAACAGGGACGACATGGTCCACACCCTGCACAATCGCGTAATTGTTGAACATCCCACCCGATGAGGCGCAAACTCCCATCGAGATCACCCACTTGGGGTTGGGCATCTGGTCATATACCTGCCGCAGCACCGGCGCCATCTTCTGGCTCACCCGGCCGGCCACGATCATCAGATCGGCCTGGCGCGGCGAGCCGCGGAAGACCTCCATGCCGAAGCGCGCCAGGTCGTACCGCCCCGCGCCCGTCGTCATCATCTCGATGGCGCAGCACGCGAGGCCGAACGTGGCGGGGAAGACGGATGACTTGCGCACCCAGCCCGCGGCTTGTTCGACGGTGGTCAGCAGAAATCCGCTCGGCAGTTTCTCTTCGAGTCCCATGCTCTTTGGCCCCTCAGACCTTTAGTCCCATTCCAGGCCGCCGCGCCGCCATACGTACGCGTACGCGACGAAGACGGTGAGCACGAAGAGCAGCATCTCCACGAGCCCGAAAATCCCCAGCGCGTCGAAGGTGACGGCCCAGGGGTAGAGGAAGACGATCTCGATGTCGAAGACGATGAAGAGCATCGCCGTCAGGTAGTACTTGATGGGGAAGCGCCCACCACCGGCCGGCGTCGGCGTCGGCTCGATACCGCACTCATAGGCCTCTAGCTTCGCGCGGTTGTACCGCTTTGGACCGATAAGCGTGGCCATGACCACGGAGAAGATCGCAAAGCCTGCCCCGAGGGCTCCCAGCACGAGGATGGGCGCATAGGCGTTCACGCTCCTCGCTCCTCTCAGTCGGCACTGACTGTTGGCGGTTACGTCGGGCCGAGCCCCGGCTCGCACTGAAGATCGCTTACATGTGAAGCAGGTCACAAGCCCAACTGCCCCGCATCTTATGCCCGGCGGTCTGTGATCTGCGACACGGGGTGCGACAACGGCTTTGTGATCTCCACCACCTGACGAAGGATCATGAAGTCGGATGAGCGGTGATCTTCGTACGCGAAGCGCCTGAGTGATCACTAGAGGTGACATCCCACCGTGTCACCCCAGGTCGAAGGCCTGTCGCTCTATCAAGAGATATCGGAAGCAGGCAAATTGGCGCTGGACCGGATCACTTGATAAAGGCGCCGCGTTCACACCTTGGCGGCAGAGGTGGGGACAGATGTGGACGCGTGCGCCGATTCACGAGCGTTGGTTCGGAATCCACCCGGAGGGCAGGCGAAAAGTACGGGACATCTCAGGGAGGTCTCAGCCAGATCTCAGGGAGACCCCTGACCTCGTTACACTGTGACCTGCGCCACAGTGACTCCCGTGCCCAATCAACCGGGCTTGGCCATCTGCCTCAACCGGTGGTAGACCGCAGGCAATTCGGGCGTATCACTGAAAACCCATGATCACAGGCGTGATCACGAGTGTCCGCATTGCCCGTTACGGCGTCAATAAGAAGCGACACGCCCGGGATTCGGGCTCGCGAGCCGCAACTGTGGCGCAGCACACGTTTCTTGATGGGAACCGCGAGTCCCTGGTACCGGTTGTTCTCATGTCCCACACCGCTCACATACCCAGCCACCGGAAGCCCCGTCGCAGCGCCTCCAAGATCGCCCTGCGCGCCGGAGTTGCCGGTGGCGTCCTCAGCACCCTGGCAGTGGCCGCGGCGGCCGGTACGGCGAACGCGGCCGAGCCGGTGACCGAGACCATCGAGATGCCCACGCTCACCACCGATCTGTCCGCTCAGATCGCGCAGTCGGCGGATGTCACCCAGCAGGCCGCCGACACGTACGAGTCGCGTGCCGAGCAGGACGCGGCCGCCGCCAAGGCCGCCAAGCAGGCCAGGGCGGACCAGGCGCTGGCCGAGAAGAAGGCCGAGGCCAAGCGCAAGGCCGAGGCCGCCGCGGAGAAGAAGGCCGAGGAGGAGCGCGCCTCCCGCGCCACCGAGCGGACGTCGCTCTCCACCCAGTCGACGTCGGGCTCCTCTTCCGGTTCCGGTTCCGATTCCGCTTCCACCGCCTCGAACACGACCGCCCCGGCCAGCGGAAGCGTCGGCACGGTCATCAGCTTCCTCAAGGCGCAGCTCGGTGACGCGTACGTGATGGGCGCCTCGGGCCCCAACGCCTGGGACTGCTCCAGCCTGGTGCAGGCCGCGTTCAAGCAGGCGGGCGTGGACCTCCCGCGCGTCTCGCAGGACCAGTCGGTCTCCGGCACGCCGGTCTCGCTCTCCAACATCCAGGTGGGCGACATCCTTTACTGGGGCGGCGCCGGTTCCGCGTACCACGTCGGTGTGTACATCGGTAACGGCCAGTACCTGGACGCCGCCAACCCCAGCAAGGGCGTTGTCATCCAGGACCTGTCGGGTTACCCGGCCTCGGGCGCTGTGCGCGTCCTGTGACGGCCTCGTAGAGACACGACCAAGGGCCGGGAGCCCCCACGGGGGGTTCCCGGCCCTTGGCATGCCCTGAGGCGCCTTCTCAGGCGTTCTCCGGGTCTTCCCGGGCGCTCTTTCGAGCCTTCTCACGCGTTCTTTGGGCTGAGTTCCGCCATGCGCGACCAACCGGTGCCCGGAATCTCCGTGTTCACGATCTCCGGAACCGTGGCGATCGCCTCCGCCATCGTCTCCATGGCGGCCTTGAAGTGGTCCGAGCCGACGTGCGCGGCACCGGCGTCCCCGTCGGCGAAGGCCTCCAGGAGCACGAACTGGTTCGGGTCCTCGACCGACCTGGACCACTCGAAGAAGACGTTGCCCGGCTCCGCGCGCGTGGCGGTGGTGAATGCGGCGGTCCGCTCGATCCAGCTGTCGCTGTGCTCGGGGCGGACGGTGAACTTGACGGCAATAAATATCATGCGTCCATTTTGCACCGAACTGCTCTCGCCGCGCGCACGGGCCGTCGGCGCGCCGACTACGCCTTCGGTGCCACCTTGCTCAGCCCGTTGATGATGCGGTCCATGGCGTCGCCGCCCGTCGGGTCGGTCAGGTTCGCCAGCATCTTCAGCGTGAACTTCATCAGGACGGGGTGGGTCAGACCCCGCTGCGCGGCGATCTTCATGACCTTCGGGTTGCCGATGAGCTTCACGAAGGCGCGGCCCAGCGTGTAGTAGCCGCCGTAGGTCTCCTTGAGGGTCTGCGGGTAGTTCCGCAGCGCCAGTTCGCGCTGGGCGGGGGTGGCACGCGCGTGTGCCTGCACGATGACGTCGGCGGCGATCTGGCCGGACTCCATGGCGTACGCGATGCCCTCGCCGTTGAACGGGTTGACCAGGCCGCCCGCGTCACCCACCAGGAGCAGCCCCTTGGTGTAGTGCGGCTGGCGGTTGAAGGCCATCGGCAGGGCGGCGCCGCGGATCGGCATCGTCATGTTGTCCGGGGTGTACCCCCAGTCCTCCGGCATCGACGCGCACCAGGCCTTGAGCACCTCGCGCCAGTCGAGCTCGCGGAAGGCCTTGGAGGAGTTGAGGATGCCGAGGCCGACGTTGGACGTGCCGTCGCCCATGCCGAAGATCCAGCCGTAGCCGGGCAGGAGCCGGTCCTCGGCCCCGCGGCGGTCCCACAGCTCCAGCCAGGACTCCAGGTAGTCGTCGTCGTGGCGCGGCGAGGTGAAGTACGTCCGCACGGCGACGCCCATCGGGCGGTCCTCGCGGCGGTGCAGGCCCATCGCCAGCGAGATCCGCGAGGAGTTGCCGTCGGCCGCGACGACCAGCGGGGCGTGGAAGGTGACCGGGGTCTTCTCCTCGCCGAGCTTGGCGTGCACGCCGGTGATGCGGCCGGTGCGGTCGTCGATGAGCGGTTCGCCGACGTTGCAGCGCTCGTGCAGCCGCGCGCCCGCCTTCTGTGCCTGGCGGGCGAGCTGCTCGTCGAAGTCGTCGCGCTTCCGTACGAGGCCGTAGTCGGGGTAGGAGGCGAGATCCGGCCAGTCCAGCTGGAGCCGTACACCGCCACCGATGATGCGGAGACCCTTGTTCCGCAGCCAGCCGGCCTCTTCGGAGATGTCGATTCCCATGGAGACGAGCTGCTTGGTGGCGCGCGGGGTCAGCCCGTCACCGCAGACCTTCTCCCGTGGGAACGCGGTCTTCTCAAGGAGGAGGACGTCGAGCCCGGCCTTCGCCAGGTAGTACGCCGTCGTCGAGCCGGCGGGTCCGGCTCCGACGACGATGACGTCCGCTGTGTGTTCGGAGCGGGGCTCGGTCACGGCGGGTTCTCCCCAAGGCTCGAAATCTGTGTGCCGACCGGCACGGGATACGGGCAGTCTATGAGGCGGTACCGATCAGCCAGCCGAAGGGCCACACGTGACCGAGCAGACCGAGACCTTGCCCGCCGTACAGCTTCCCGCCGTACGGTTGCGCGTCCCCACCCACGAGGACGCCTTCGCCTGGCACCGGCTCTTCGACGACCCCGAGGTCATGGAGTTCCACGGCGGTGCGTCGGCGGAGCTGTCCATGTACGAGGAGCTGACCGCCCGGCAGCGCAGACACGACGCCGAACGGGGCTACTGCCTGTGGACGTTGCTGGACGAGTCCGGTGAGCCGATCGGCTTCACGGGCGGCCAGCCCTGGCCCCACCCCTGGGGCCCGACCGGCGAGATCGAGATCGGCTGGCGGCTGACCCGCGCTGCCTGGGGCAAGGGGTACGCGACCGCGGCCGCCCGCGCCACCGTCGAGCGGTTGCGCGCGGCGGGCGTGCCGAGCGTGGTGGCGATGGTCGCCGCCGGCAACGAACGCTCCGTCGCGGTGACCCGCCGGATCGGCATGGAGCTGGGCGAGACGTTCACGAGGCCGCAGCCGCCGGGCGCCGACGGCTCGCGGCGCGTGGCCTACTGCTTCCGGCTCGCTCTGTAGCGGGGCCGGGGCAGCGGGTCCAGGGCAGCGGTGCGCCCGGGGGCCGCCGGCCGTTCAGTCCGTCAGCCGCCAGGTCTCCAGCGCGGTCCGGTGCGTCTTCGCGCCCTCGCCGACGGGCCAGAAGTCCTCGCGCCAGGAGAGCTGGATCGCGTACTCGGTGCCGTTCTCCGCGACGTAACTCTGGTTGATGGCGTGGATCGTCCGGCCTGCCTCATCGGTGTACGTGTACTCCCAGATCGCGCCGTCCCGCCCCTGGAAGGTGTTCTCCTCCATCCGGATCCGGTCGTAGTCCGACTTGTCCGGGGCGGACTTGGTGTGCTTCTCGATGTTCGCGAAGTTCTCGTACGAGGTGTAGGGCGCGGCCGTGACGACGCCGACGAGGAACTCCTCGCGGCCGGTGGAGCCCGCGTACGTGATCTGCCCCGGCCGCTCCGGGTCCACGGACTGCCGCGTCCAGCCCTCCGGGACCGCGAAGGAGAAGCCCTCGGAGTCCGTCACGCGCTCGGAACCCTTGGGGACTTCGGCCTCTTCGGCGGTTCCGGGGTCCGTGCTGTCCGTGTCCTGCGACGTCGCGGGGCCGGGCTCCTGGCTCGGTTCCTGGTTCGGTTCCTGGTTCGGTTGCCGGCTCGGCTCCTCGGATCGGCTGACCGAGGGCTTGTCGTCCCGTCCCGCGTTGTCGGCCTTGTCGTCGCCGCTGTCCTGCCAGACCAGAATGCCGGCGGTCGCACCCCCGCCGATGAGGAAGGCCCCGGCAAGCGTGCCCACCCAGACGCCGACACGGCCGCGCGGCTTGGTGGCGGCGGGGGGCTGGGGGCCGAGGTGGACGGCGTGGAGGGGGTGGACGGGGTGGTCGGGGTGATGGGGGTTGGGAATGTACGCGGGTGTGGGGGTGCCCGTGGGGGGCGTGCCGGATGCGATGGGCGCGCCGGGAGGGGGCGCGCCGGGTGCGGACTGTGTGACGTACGCGGCGGCCTCCTCGGGAGTGGTCCCGGTGGAGGCGGCTCCGGGGGGAGTCGCCCCGGCGGAAGTGGGCGCGGCGGGATTCGCCCCGGTGGGCACCGAGTCGGCGGGAGTCGCCCCGGTGGGCGCGGAGCCGGCGGGCACAACCCCGGCAGGAGCAGCCCCAGTGAGCGCGGAGTCAGCGGGCACGGCCCCGGCAGGAGCAGCCCCCGTGGGCGCGGAGCCGGCGGGCACAACCCCGGCAGGAGCAGCCCCAGTGAGCGCGGAGTCAGCGGGCACGGCCCCGGCAGGAGTCGCCCCCGTGGGCGCGGAGTCGGTGGGAGTCCCTGCAGGAGCCGCCGTAAGCGGCGGCACCCCAGGTGCGTACGCGGGCGCCGCCGGGGCGTCGCTCTGTCCCGTCATCCGCAGCAGATAAGGCCCTAGCAGCGTCGCCGCGAAGATCCACAGCAACCCGAACAGCAGCACCTCCGGGACGCTGAGCCCGGCCTCCACGCTGCCGTCGCCGCCGGCTCCGCCGAAACCCGAACTCCCGCCGGTGACGGCGCCGGACGCCTCCACGCCGAACCCGCCGACCCCGGCGAGCAGCAGGATGAGCCCGAAGAAGACGGCGGCGGACAGCAGTTGTTCGCCACGGCCGACGCAGCGCCGCGCGGCGAGGACGCCGATCGTGAGCGCGCAGACCAGGCCGAGCGCCAACGCGCCGACGACCGCCCAGTCATTGGTGACGTCACCCAGTTCGGAGAGGCCGAAGGACTCGCTCTCGTACCCGCCTCCGTACCGTGAGCTGCTGCCGCGCACGGAGGTCTCCGCGGCGGCGCCCCAGCCGATGCCGAGCGCCGCGACGGCGAGGTTCGGCAGGATGAGCAGGGCGACCAGGAGCGGCGAGACGCCGTCGTCGTCGAGGTCGGTGATCTCCTTCAGGTCGTCCACCTGGGCGAGGCTGATGAAGGCGACGACCGAGCAGAGTACGAGGACGACGACCAGGGCGCGCAGCGCGGTGCCGACGACCCGGACGGCAGCCTGTGCGCCGGGCCTCGCAACGGCCGGGCCATCGCGGTGCAGCACCCCGCAGGAGACGACGAGCGCGAGCACCAGCGCGCCGAGCGCGGCGAGCGCCGGGGACGACGACAGCTCGATGCCCTCGATCTCGGGCTGCGCGAACAGCGCGAGGACCAGCACGCCCGCGGTCACCAACAGCGCGACGCGCAGCGCCGCTTCGAGCCCGGCCGTGCCGCCGCCCTGGTGACCGCCCAGGTGACCGTGCCCCCGCGCGATAAGGCGGTTGCGCAGAACGCGTACGCCGATGAAGAGCGCCGCGATCCACAGTGCGGTCACCGTCAGTGGGACCAGGTGCAGGGAGGCGGCGCCTTCCAGTGCGGACCCGGAGGCGTCCGACCCGAGTCCGCCCGGCCCCATTCCATTCGACTCGCTCTCGCCGAAGCCCGGTCGCTGCTCACTGCCCGTCAGTTCAAAGCCGCCGCCCACCGATTGGAGCAGCAGGGCGAGGCTGATCCGCAGGCGGTCGGTGAAGTCGACGACCACCTCGTCGTCCTGTCCGTACGCCGGGATGGCGATGCCTATGGCGCCGATGAGCAGCAGCGCGATGGGCCAGAGCGCGGCCTGCGCGGCTCCCGCCCAGTCGCCGCGGAACGCCCGCCCGAAGAAGGCGCCGACGGCGAAGGGTGCGGTGGGAGCGGGAGTGGGGGTGTACGTCGGTGGGGGTGGTGACGCGGGTGGGGGCGGGGTGGCGGCCGTGTCGCTGCTGTTGTCGGTGGCCGGAACTGCTGGCTCCGGGGCCTTCGTTGGAGTGGGCGGCGCCTCCGGTGCCGGCGGCTCGGGAAGGCGTTCCTTGCCGCACTTCATGCAGAAGCGGGCCTCGTCGGGGGCAGGTGCCCCACAGTGCGGGCAGTACGACGCCATCAAACGCTCCGTCACAGTCCAGGAGATCACCCGCGAGCGGGAAGGACCGACCCACTTGTAAGAGCCGTATAAGTTCCGGCGAGGGTCGTATCAACGGACACATCTTGCCCGGTGGCCGGTTCCCGCCCGGACCCAGATCCCTGTTCTCAACTCAAGCGTTACGGAGCGTGCCGCGCGTTCAGCGCTGCTTGAATCCCCGGTGCAGTGCCACGACGCCGCCCGTCAGGTTCCGCCAGGCCACCTTCGACCAGCCCGCGTCCCGCAGGCGCGCGGCGAGCGCGGGCTGGTTCGGCCAGGAGCGGATCGACTCGGCGAGGTAGACGTACGCGTCGGGGTTGGAGGACACCGCGCGGGCGACCGGCGGCAGCGCCCGCATCAGGTACTCCGTGTAGACCGTCCTGAACGGCTTCCACGTAGGGCTGGAGAACTCGCAGATCACGACGCGTCCGCCCGGCTTCGTCACGCGGTACAGCTCGCGCAGGGCCGCGTCGGTGTCCTGGATGTTGCGCAGCCCGAAGGAGATGGTGACGGCGTCGAAGGTGTCGTCCTTGAACGGCAGCTTCGTGCCGTCGCCCGCCGTGAACGGCATCCAGGGGTGGCGGGCCTTGCCGACCCGCAGCATGCCGAGCGAGAAATCGCAGGGCACGACGTACGCGCCGGCCTGGGCGAAGGGCTGCGAGGAGGTGGCGGTGCCGGCGGCGAGGTCCAGGACCTTCTGCGCGGGGCGCGCGTCGACGGCCTTGGCGACCTCCTTGCGCCAGAGGCGGGCCTGGCCGAGGGAGAGCACGTCGTTGGTGAGGTCGTATCGTTCCGCGACGTCGTCGAACATCGTGGCGACGTCGTGCGGCTGCTTGTCCAATGAGGCGCGGGTCACCCGGCCTATTGTGTCAGGCCGGTCTTCTCTCTTGGCGGGGGCCTCTCGCCTGCGGCGGGCTTCTCGCGGGGGCGTCTGCGTGACGCTGGCGCTCGGCGGGTGCGGGTTTGTTTGTGGTTGCTCGCGCAGTTCCCCGCGCCCCTGGAAGGGCTGCGCCCCCCTTCGCCTGCGGCGGGCCCTGTGCGGCGCGTCTGCCTCGTGCTCTCGCTCGGCGGGTGCGGGTTTGTTCGTGGCTGGTCGCGCCGTTCCCCGCGCCCCTGGGAGGGCTGCGCCCCTCCCCCTTGTGGTCAGCGGGATCTGTACACCAAACGGCCGGCCACTACCGTCGCCACGCATGTTGACGTGCCTCGGCGGGGCAGGTCCGCTCGGGTGGGGACGTCGAAGATCGCGAAGCGGGCGGGGGCGGACTTGGTCAGGGGTGGGAGGAGGATCAGGGGGGTTGGCGAGAGGGAGGGTGGCGCTGGGAGTTTTGGGGGGCGGCGGCCTACCGCCAGGCCTGCTCTGCGGACCGCGTCGATGACGGGGCGGGCCCGCAGTTCGCCCGCCACGGCCACCGTGCCGTGCGCCAGCAGCCGCTGCACGCCGCGCCGCGCGCTGGCGCCGAGGCGCGACGGGTCGGCGCGGAAGATGGCACGGGCGCGCTCCCCCGCGATGGGTTCCGTGCCGAGTTCGTCGGCCTCGCGCGGGTCGGGGTGGTAAGTGGCTTCGAGGAGTTCGGGGCCGTACGGGTTGAGCAGACCCGGCGTCAGGACGCCGGGCCAGCGACGGACGCGGGCGGACGGATGCGCCGCCGCCAGACTCTCGTACGGGCCGACCGCGGCGATGATCGCCCCGTCGGCCAGGACCGCCGCCTCAGGCGAGTGTTCGGCGACGTGAAGTGTCAGCAAGGCGGCCTCAGTTGCCGGCGAGGAGCTTCAGCTCCGGGTGAGCCGTGCCGCCCTCGATCGCGGTGGACGAGATGTGCGAGGCGACGCGGTCGTCGACCGGGTCGTTCGCCGGGTCGTCGTGCACGACGAGGTGCTCGTACGTGGTGGCGCGCTGGGCCGGTACACGGTCCGCCGTGCGGATCATGTCGATCATCTCGCGGAGGTTCGAGCGGTGCTTGGCACCGGCCGATGAGACCACGTTCTCCTCCAGCATGACCGAGCCGAGGTCGTCCGCTCCGTAGTGGAGGGTGAGCTGGCCGGCCTCCTTGCCCGTCGTCAGCCAGGAGCCCTGGATGTGCGCCACGTTGTCGAGGAAGATGCGGGCGATCGCGATCATGCGGATGTACTCGAAGATCGTCGCCTGCGTACGGCCCTTGAGGTGGTTGTTCTCGGGCTGGTACGTGTACGGGATGAAGGCCCGGAAGCCCCCCGTCCGGTCCTGCACGTCGCGGATCATCCGCAGGTGCTCGATGCGCTCGGCGTTGGTCTCACCCGTGCCCATGAGCATGGTGGAGGTGGACTCGACACCGAGGTTGTGGGAGATCTCCATGATCTCCAGCCAGCGCTCGCCGCTCTCCTTGAGCGGGGCGATGGCCTTGCGCGGACGGGCGGGGAGCAGCTCGGCGCCGGCGCCGGCGAAGGAGTCGAGGCCCGCGGCGTTGATCCGCTTGATGGCCTCCTCGACGGAGACCTTGGAGATGCGGGCCATGTGCTCGACCTCGGACGCGCCGAGCGAGTGGATGACCAGCTGCGGGTAGTTCTGCTTGATCGCGGCGAAGTGCTTCTCGTAGTACTCGACGCCGTAGTCCGGGTGGTGACCGCCCTGGAACATGATCTGCGTACCGCCCAGCTCGACGGTCTCCGCGCAGCGGCGCAGGATGTCGTCGAGGTCGCGGCTCCAGCCCTTCTTGGTGTCCTTCGGGGCGGCGTAGAAGGCGCAGAACTTGCAGGCCGTCACGCAGACGTTCGTGTAGTTGATGTTGCGCTCGATGATGTACGTCGCGATGTGCTCCGTACCGGCGTAACGGCGGCGGCGCACGGCGTCGGCGGCGGCGCCGAGGGCGTGCAGCGGGGCGTCCCGGTAGAGGGCGAGCGCCTCCTCGGGAGTGATCCGCCCACCTGCGGCGGCACGGTCGAGGACGGACTGAAGGTCGGCCTTCTCGGTCACCGGGGCGTCCCTTTCGTAAGGGTTGTGGACGGACCAAGCCAGCGTACGCCAGCCCTTCCAGGGCCCTGACGTCAGGCGGTGTACGCCCCGAGCAGCACTCCCACGAAGGCGCCGCCCAGCAGGAACGGCCCGAAGGGGATCGCCGTCTTCCGCCCGGCGCGGCGGGCGGCGACGAGCCCGATGCCGTACAGCGAGGCGAGGACGAACCCGGCGAAGGTCCCGAGCAGCAGCACGCCCCACCCGTACCATCCGAGCACCGCCCCCAGGGCGAGGGCGAGCTTCACGTCGCCGAAGCCCATGCCGTTGGGGTTGATGAGGAACAGCACGAAGTACGCACCGGCCAGCGCGAGCGCCCCGTACAGCGCCCCTGTCCACTCCCCCGCGTGCTCGGGCAGCAGCGCGGCGCCGCCGAGCAGCACGAGCGCGGCCCCGGCGAGCGGAAGGGTCAGGACATCCGGCAGCCGGTGCACTCCGAGGTCGACCACGGTGAGCAGCACGCCGAAGGGCGCGATCAGGAGCCAGACGCCCAGCTCCGGCCGGGTGCCGGTGGCGGTGGCGAGGGCGGCGCAGACGGCCGCGGTGGCGATGGCGACCAGGGCGGTGCTGGGCCCGTACGACCGCCCGTGCCCGCACCTCGCGAGCCCGACCCAGCCACCGAGCGGGTGCCCCTCAGGACACTCCCGCCGCCAGCTCTCGTCGGGCTTGACGGAGAGCCGGTAGGCGGCGCGGGGCACGAGGGTCCCGGCGAGGGCCCCCCAGAGGCCGCCGAGGAGGACGAGGAGGGCGGTCATGACGGTCACCATTCAGCGCGGGGCAACGGGTGGGCAGGGGGCATCCGCCGCGAACCGGCGGTCCAGCCGCCTCCGTCACCCCACCGCCGAAAGTCCACTGCGCCAGGTCGGCAGAAGCTCGTCCAGCAAGGCTTCAGTCCGGGGCGGCAGCCCCCGCGCCCCGCTCCGCGCGAGAAGATCCGCCGCCACCCGCTGAAGCCGAGCGGAATCCTCCGTGGCGGCCGTGGCCCGGAGCAACTCATTCCACAGCCGCTCGTCCCCCGGCGCCGAGCCCAGCGCGGCGTTCATCGCCTCGATCGCCTTCTCCACCCGCCCCTTCTCCAGGTGGAACTCGGACAGAGCGAGCCCGATGTCGGCCACGAGCAACGGAAGCTGCGCGTCGATGATCTCGTGCGTGAGCCACCCGTACCGCCCCTGCGGCCGGTCGGCGAGCAGCGGCCCGCGTACGAGCACCAGCGCGTCGGTGAGCATCCGCCCGCGCACGGCACGGTTGCCGGCGCCGCGCCCCCGCGTGGCCTCGTGGTAGAGCGAGCGCAGCACGTCCAGGTCGGAGACGACGGACTTGGCGAGCGTGAGCCGCCCGTTCTGATTGGCCCGCAGCCGGGGCGCCCCGTCGGGGTCGGTGCCGAGCCACTCGCGCAGCCGCTCGACGAGCGCGTCGCGCACGTCCTCGGTGACGCCGCGCGGCCACAGCGCGGACGCGAGGACCCGGGGGTGGACGCCTTCGCGGTGCAGGAGCAGCAGGGCGAGCGCCTCGTGCATCAGCGCGCTGCGCTCACCGTCCGGCGTGTCGAGGCCGATGATCTCGTACGTACCGACGAGGCGGGCGTAGACCGCGGGCCGCCCCTGCTCGGTGACGTCGACGAGGAACGGCGGCGCGGCGCCCGCGGGCCCGTCGTCGGGGCCCGTGGGGTGGCCGTCCCTGTCCGGGGCGGCCTCGGTGAAGAGCTGGACGACGGCGCGCTGCTGGGCCTCGGGCAGCGTCTGGGCCTCCAGTTCGAGGCCGAGCAGCGGGGCGAGCAGCTTGCCCGCGCTGGTGATCTCCATCTGCCAGGCGGCGCCGGGCAGATCCCCCGACTCCGTACCGACGAGGTAGCCGATGCCGAGACGGCTGGCGTCGGCGGCGAGTTCGGCGAGCTTGGCGGCGTCCTCGCCGGTCGGTTCAGCGGCGAGGAGCACGAGGTGCGGGGCCCAGCGGGTGTGCTGGGCGGGGCCGGTGCGGCCGGTGAGCACGGAGTCGTGTCCGGCGGCGCCGAGCGCGCCGCGCCGCTGCCGTGTCTCGGCCTCCATGGTCTCCAGGAGGGCTTCGACGTCCTCCAGGTGCCGCAGCCGGTTGGGCGCGAGCGGGGTGAGGTCCTGCCCGAAGCCGACGACGGTGATGGTCATGCGGTCCGACCAGCCGTTGGTGGCGAGTTCGGCGGCGACCGACGCGAAGACGGCGGCGCGGTCGGACTCGCCGCCGCTCAGCGAGACGATGCCGGGTACGGACTCCAGGTTGAGGAGCAGCCGTGACTCCTCGGGGGCGCCGAGGGTGCCGAGGCTGACGAGCCCCGGGTAGGGCGCGGCGGTGTCCGCGTCCTCGTACCGCTCGGCGTCGGTGCGGGCCAGCATCCAGAACGTCTGGTCCTGCCCCAGCTGCCACGGCGCCGGCGGGCGTCCGGCGGGCTGGGCGAGCTGGAGGTGCAGGTCGCCGTTGCTCAGCCAGGCCGCGTACACGGTCGGCAGGGCGCGGTTCTCCTCGGCGAGCGAGGCGGCGAGGCCGCGCAGCGACAGGTCGAGCAGGCGTACGCCCTCGGGGTCGGCGCCCACGAGCAGCGCGTCCTGCACATCGGCGGCGTCCCCGGTCGGGGTCGGCGGCTGCATGCCGCGGCGGCCGCCGACCGCGCCCATGGCCGACTGCCACAGGGCGTGCCGGCGACGGCGCCCGAGGGCACCGAGCAGACCGGCGGCGAGGAGGGGCGCGCCGAGGAGCGCCTCGGGCAGCCCGAAGCCGGAGCCCTCGGACTGACTGCCGCCGGTGGCGGAGGGGGCTTCGGGCGTGGCGGGTGCCTCAGGCGTGGCGGGTGTCTCGGGCGTGGCCGGGGCCTGCGGCATCGCGGGCTTCTCCGGCGCGGAGGGCCGCTGTTCGGGGAGGACGATGTGCGCGGTGTCGCGGTCGACGGAGCTGCCGCCGCCCTGCTGACCCCCCTGTTCCCCACTGCCCTGCCGGCCGCCGCCGCCCTGTCGCTGGTCCCCGGTCTTGGAGTAGTCGGAGATCTGCTCCTTGACGTCCTGCGACACCTTGGGCGCCTCGTCGGGCATCTCGACGAGCTCGCCGCCGTGCGCGTCCGCGGGCATCTCCATGATCCAGCCCGGCCGGATGAGACTGGCTTCGGAGAGCTTCGAACCGTCGGGCTGCTCGCGGTCCTTGTTGAGCTGGTAGATCTCCTTGTACCGGCGGCCGTCGCCCAGGTGCCGCTCGGCGACCTCCCACAGGGAGTCGTGGTGGCGCCCCTCGGGCGGCTGGATCCGGTAGTACTTCGTGTCCCCGTCCTTGGCGCCGCTGCCGCCGTCCGCGTGCGCGGCGGCCTGCTCGGCCTGCGCGGCGAGGGCGTCGGCGGCGCCGGCGGCCTGCTGCCGCTCCTGCCCGAAGAGGCCCCCCGGGGTCTGCTGGGCGCTCGCGGCGGACGCGGGCTTCTGGTTCCCCTCCAACGACTGCCCGAACTGCGAGAGCCCCGGCGCGAAACTGGCCGCGGTGGCGCCCACGAGGAGGAGGGCGGCGACCAGTTGCCGCGCGAGCATCTGGCTGCCACCGGCGCCGGGCACCCGGCTCGGGATCCCGACGCCGGAGAGCGCGGCCTTTATCTCGACGAGTACGCAGGCGGTGAACTGCGCCCAGGCGAACCAGACGACGACGGTCAGCACGTTGATGAACGTGCCGACGGTGATCTCCTGCTGCAACCAGCTCAGCGAGGGCGCCCCACCCGGCAGCGGCCACCCCACGAACACCGCGAGGGCTCCGGGCACACCGACCAGGAGCACGGCCAACGCCACAAAGGCGAGGAAGGCCTTGACGAAATCCCCGAGGGAACGCCGACGCCGGGGCAGAGGCTGCGGCGTCCGGTTCCGCGGCGACCGCGGATCAGGCGGGCTCGTCGAGCGTGAGGTGGTGCGCGCCATGTCGGGTGTCCTGGTGTCCTGTGGGGAGGAGTGGATAGAGGGGTGAGTGGTAGTAACAAAAGCCTACTGAGGTGATGGTACGGAAGGGGAACCGTTCCGCCCTGTCCACCGACGCGATCTCGGCCGGAGACGGTTCCCGGCCCACGCGGTAGCGTCGTCGACGCCGCTTCCTGTCGGCGGGACGCGGTGAATCACCCAAGGGGGACATGACTATGGGCAAGGGCAAGAGCGACCTCGCGGTTCCGATCACCGACCTGGAGGACTACGGCAGACGCCTGCGCTCCATCAAGGACCGCATGAACCGCACCAAGAAGATCTTCGAGTCCTACCGCGACGACATCGGCGACGGCGGTGTGTACGACTCCCTGGAGGACTTCGAGTCCAACTGGGAGGACGGCCGCGAGGACATCGGCCAGCAGTTGGACCAGCTGGCGGACCTCTCCGACGCGGTCGTACGCGAGTTCAAGAAGCTCGACGACGACTTGGCGAAGGAGGTCAACGACGCGGTGAAGGTGAACGGGAAGGGCGGCAAGGGCGGCAAGGACGGTGGCGGCGCGAAGTAGCCGAGTTCACTCAGCCGACTTCGTTCTCCGCCGCCGCGCGGCCCTTCACCGTGATGTCGCCGCCGTAGAACATGCCGGTGAACACCGGGCTGTAGGTCATCTGGACCTCGACCTCGACCTGTTGCGCGTTCGCCGTCACGCAGTGCGTGTTGGCGACGTCCGAGGCGATCAGTCCCGCTTCCTCGACGAAGTCCCGGACTCGGGCGCCGCAGTTCTCGTAGTTGATGGGCGCGCCCTTGGCACCCTCGTAGAGGCCCTCGGTGTCCAGGTCCTGCGCGGCATAGCGCGCGGCCTGCTCCGCGATGTCCGCGGCGCGCTCCCGCTTGGAGATGGAGAGCCCGCCGTCGATCACGAACGCGGAGAGCGTGAGGAAGACGATCGCGAAGATGATGACGGCACCGGCGCCCGAGCCCCGGTCGTCGAGGCGTTCGCGACGGGAACTGATCCAAGCGCGGACGTCACGTATGCCGCGCACGTCGTATACGCCGCGTACGTCGCGCACGTCGCGCACGTCGCGCACGTCGCGTACGCCGCGCACGTCGCGCACAGCCCGGTGCGGCCCCGTCACGCCGACCTCCGGTAGGGGTCAAGCGGAGAGCTGAAGCTGGCCTCCAGCGTCGTGGGGACGTCCAGGCCCAGCATGGCCAAGCCCTTGACCTCGCAGCTCACTTCGACCGTGAAGAAGGGGTCCACGTCGGGGTCGAAACCGTCACTCTTCTGGACGACCGAGACCGGGCCGGAACAGACGTCCGCGAGGTCGGCCCTCGCCGCCTTTCTCGCCTCCGCCATCGCCGTGCCGTGCTCCTTCTGGATCGACCCGGCGCGCGCCGCGTCCCGCGCCGCTCCGTCGATGGCGCCCCGGCCGTCGACGAGTTGACCGAAGGCCACCAGGACGAGGATGAAGAGGATCATGACGGGGGCGAGGATCACGACCTCGACGGTCGAGAGCCCCCGGTCCGCGCCTTCCCGGACCCCGGCCCATATGTGGCGTGCTCGCCGCATCAGCCGTCACCTTCCACGAACCGCTCCACCGGGCCCGCCGACCGCGCGTGCACCGTCAGGTCGAGCCCCGGGAAGACCGTGGGCACCCGTCCCGTGATCTCGACGCCGACGGTGTTCTGCTCCGGCTGGATGGTCTTCACGTCCGGGCCGAGCACCAGCTTCGGGCCGAGTTGGCGGATGTACGCGTCGGCCACGTCACGCGCCTCGCCCCGCCAGCCGCCCGCGTTCTCGTCGGCGGTGGCACGGGCCTTGCGCGCGCCCGCCTGGGCGGCGGCCTGGGCGACATGGTCCGCGAAGAAGTACAGCGCGAACTGCACCGTCGCGAAGATCATGAAGAACAGGACCGGGGTCAGCAGCACGAACTCGATCGCGGTCATGCCGGATTCGCCGCGGGTGGAGGCGGTCTCCACCCTGCGGCGTACGAATCCACGCGGTCCCCGCACCCCGTCACCCTTCACCATGCCGTCAGCTTCACCATGCCGTCAGCGGCCAGTCGTCCGTCGTCAGCTGTGCCGAGGTCAGCAGGTGCCGCTGGCTTCCGCGCCCTTGATGCAGTCGCTGACCTTCTCCGCGCCGTCCTTCAGCGCCAGGTTGATCACCGCGGCCACGACGCCGACGATCGCCACCACGACCGCCGAGATGATGACCCACTCCACCGCGGACGCGCCACGGTCGAGCTCGCCGGAGCGGGCGCGCTGGACGCGGCCCTTCAGGAAGGTCACGAGGAAGTCGACAGCCGGGTGACTGAAGTTCCGTCCGTTCATCATGAGTTGTCCTTTCGGATGGGTCGGGTGTGGGGTGGCATGTCGGGTGCGGGGTGGCATGGGTCGCTACACCTGGAACACGCGCATCGCCGCGGGAAAGATGAGGAAGACCAGGAACCCCGCGCACAGCAGCAGCTGCGCCACCAGCATCGACTGGGACTTCTCCCCCGCACTGCCCTCGATCTCGGCCAGCTCGCGGTGCCGCATCGTCTCCGCGCGGGACGCGAGCGACTCGCGTACCTTCGCGCCGTCGTCCGCCACCAGCGCCAGGGACGCCGACAGGTCCTTCAGTTCCTCGACGCCCAGTTCCTCGCCGAGCGCGCCGAGCGCCTGCCACTGGCTGACACCGGTGATGCGGGCGTCGGCCAGCGCGCTGCGGATGCGCTGCGTCGCCCATCCGTCGGAGACCTCCGCCGCCGCCATGAGCGCCTCGGGCAGGCCGCGGCCGCCCGCGAGGCTCATCGACACCAGGTCCAGATAGGCGCCGATGACGCGGCGCAGATCGCGCCGCTTCTCCGCCGCGTCCCTGCGTACTTCCAGGTCGGGCAGGAAGAAGAAGAGCGCGCCGAACATCAGCGCGAGCCACACCGGGATGATCGGGCTGCGGCCGACGCCGAGCGTCCAGACGATGGCGAAGAGGAACGGGCCGAAGAAGATGCCGACCGCCGCGAGCAGCACCTTCGTCGCCAGGAACTTCTCCCAGCTGCGTTCGAGGACCGCGAGGTCGGCCCGCAGCGACCGCTGCTCCCAGCCCTGCTGGAGGTAGAAGTCCGCGACGCGCATGCCGACGCGGGTCCGCATCGAGCCGATGCGGCCGGGCTTCTCCGTGTCCGAGATGGCCCGGTGCGACTCGTACGCCGCGCCGCGCGCCCGCATCGCGTCGATGCGGGCGACGGTGGCGACCGCGCTGCGCTTGGTCGGCATCAGGGCGCGTACGAGGGCGAAGACACCGAGGCCCAGCACCGCGCCGATCACTATCGGCGTCGTCAGGCTCATCGACGTACCCCCTCAGGGTTCGAGTAGCCGGGCAGGCCCTGCTGGACCGGCTGCGGAGCCTGCTCGGCGGCGCCCGCCGGTCCCCGCGGACGTACGAACTGCACGCCCGGCACGTCCTTGACCAGGAAGCGGTCCGGCGTCTCCACCGTCGACAGCTTCCGCAGCCACCAGAAGCCCAGCGCGAACAAGGCGCAGACCATGGCGAGCACGAGCTGGCCGACCGGCGTGCCGTAGGGCTCGACGAACTCGCGGTTGAAGATGGAAAGGCCGAGTACGAAGGCCACCGAGACCGCCACCACGATCTGCACCGAGCGGCGGGTCGACGCGCGCTGCGCCATCACGCGCTGGCGCATGTCGACCTCCTCGCGCGCCGACTTGGCGAGCGCGCCGAGGACCTGGCGCAGGCCGGGGCCGCGCAGCTTGGCGTTGAGGATGAGCGCCGCGACGATGATGTCCGCCGACGCGTCGTCGATCTCGTCGGCCAGGATCTGCAGCGCCTCGGGGAGCGGGGTGCGGGCCCGCAGACGGTCCACCAGGGCGTCCAGGTGGGGGCGGAGCACCGGCGCCGCCGCGCGCGCCGAGGCCGGGATCGCCTGCTCCAGGCCGACCGCGCCCGCGATCGTGTCGCGCAGCGACTCGGTCCACGCGGCGAGGGCCTCGACGCGCTTCATCTGCGCGCGCTCCTCCGCCGCGCCGCCGAAGAGCTTGTCCCAGAAGAAGACGAGGATGCCGGCGGCGATGCCCGCCACCGCCCAGCGGGTGAGGAGCAGGACGACCAGGCCGACACCGGCGGCCAGCGAGCCGCGCCGGCCCGCGAACCGGATCAGTTCGCTCGCGCGCTCGCTCGCCTTGTGCTTCTCGTGGGCCGGCTTGGCGGGCAGGCCGCGGATCGCGATCACGAGGAGCGCGATGCCGCCGCCCGCTGCGACACCGCAGCCCAGCGCGTACAGGACGGGCAGCGAGAAGAGGCCGCCCATGGAGCCCGGTCCGTTCATGTCGTGCTCACCCCCATTGCCCGGCGGGGCGGTAGCCGAACGCGGCCAGGTCGTCCATGCAGGCGATCGGCGCGTGCGCGACGACCCGTCCGTCGGGGGCCTCCGCGAAGACCTCGCTGGACAGGACGCGGCCGTCGACGCCGTTGACCTCGCGGACCGAGGTCACCATGCGCTGGAGCTTGCCGCCGGACTGGTAGTCGTTGCGCCGCTGGATGAAGACGACGAAGTTGATGGCTCCCGCGATGAGCATCTGGCTCGCGTCGATGGGGAGCCGCTCGGAGGCCTGCAACGCGTACGTGGAGATACGGTTGAAGACCTCGCTGGAGCTGTTGGCGTGGATCGTGGAGAGCGAGCCGTCGTTGCCCTGCGACATCGCGTTCAGCATCGTCACGATCTCGTCGCCGAGGACCTCGCCGACGATGACGCGCGAGGGGTTCATGCGCAGCGAACGGCGCACCAGCTCGGCCATCGAGATCTCGCCCTGGCCCTCGGAGTTGGGCAGGCGTTCCTCGAAGGCCACGACGTTCGGATGCAGGTCGGCGAATTGGTCGAGGCCCAGCTCCAGGGCCCGCTCGACGGTCACCAGGCGCTCGTGCGGCGGGATCTCGTTGGCGAGGGCGCGCAGCAGCGTGGTCTTACCGGCGTTGGTCGCGCCCGCGATCATGATGTTCTTGCGGGCCCGGACCGCGCAGGCGAGGAAGTGGCCGATCTCCGGCGTCAGCGTGCCGTTGCCGACCAGGTCCGACATGAAGACCTTGCCCATGCGGGCGCGGCGGATGGAGAGGGCGGGGCGGCGCGTGACGTCCATGACCGCCGACAGACGCGAACCGTCGGGCAGCCGGAGGTCGAGCTGCGGGTTCGCGGAGTCGAAGGGCCGAGACGAAAGACCCGAGTACGCGCCGAGGACCTGGATCAGCTCGACCAGCTCCTCGTCGGTCTCGGCGACCGGGTCGGCCTGGCTCTCGCGCCCGTCGGCGTATCCGACGAAGACCTGGTCGCAGCCGTTGATGTCGATGTTCTCGACCTCGGGGTCGTCGAGCAGCGGCTGCAGCCGTCCGACGCCGAAGAGAGCGGCGTGCACGGCGGCCGCGTACTGCTCCTCGGTCTCCGCGTCGAGGGGGGTGCGCCCGGCGTTGATCTCCGCGCGGGCGTACTCCTCCAGGATCTGGGCGATGACGGCGCGGGCGTAGTGCCGCTCGTCCTCGCCCGACATCGGGGTGACGCCGGAGACCTGGTCGAGGCGTCGCTGCTCGGCGATGCGGTCACCGGCGTCCTGCCGGAAACGCTTGACGAGCTGGTGATCGACGGGCGTACTCATCGGCCCGCTCCGGGCTGCTGCGCGACGGGGCCGGCCCAGGCGGCGCCGTACTGCTGGTACAGGTCGACGGTCACCTTGCGCGCGGAGCGGATGAGCAGCGACTTGTCGAGCCGGCCGCGTTTGCGCCCGGCCAGTTGGTCGGCGCCCGTCGGGTCGTCGGCGAGGGTGCCGACGACGCGGGCGCCGGTCTGCGCGGCCATCAGCATGTCGTTGACCTGGTGCACGAGCTTGGCCGAGGCTGAGGGGTCCGCGATGAGCAGTACGCCGATGAGCGGGGTCGCGAGCGAGGCGGCGCCCCGCGCGCCACCGTGCAGCTTGGCGGCGAGCGCCGCGGCACGGTCGCGTACGCGGGCGATCGACTCGGGTTCGGTGCGCGAGACGAGCAGGACGAGGGCGGCCTGCGGGAAGAGTTCGACGGCCGGGGTGTCGCCGCTGACGCGCCCGCAGTCGGCTATGACGTCGGCGGGCGCGTGCGGCGAGTCGGCGAGCTGCGAGAAGGCGCGCCCGAGGGTGGGCCAGAGCCCGGCGAGCCCGGCGGCCTGCTCGGCGACGCCGAGCCCTACGAGGACTTCGAGCCCGCCGCTCAACGGCTGCGTGTGGTCCCAGAGTTGGTCGGGCACGAGGCCGCGGCGGGCCGTGGCCGCGATGGAGAGCATGCCGGTGTTGGGGTTGAGCGGCCCGCCGTGCGCGGCCGCGCTGCGGTAGACCAGGTCGCCGCCGGCGGGGTCGGTCTCCGCGACCAGCACGCGGCGCGGCCAGACGGCGGCCAGCGCGACGGCAGCGGTGGTGACGCCGGGCGACCCTTTGTCGGCGGCTAGAGCGATGAGCGCCATGTCTCTTCTACTCGCCTCTAGTTGCCGTTGTTGGTGACGCGGACGACGACGACCTTGCCCTCGGACGCGGCGCTCGCCAGAGCCGCGACCTCTTCCTGCGGGACGAGGAGGGTGATGTTCTGGTTGCCGGTGCTCACGGTGGCGTCGCTCTTGGAGCTGACGGTGCTCACCTTGGCGGCGGCGACGAGCGGCGTGCCGCTGCTGGAGTTGCCGCTGCCGCTTCCGCTTCCGGTGGATCCCTTGCCGGTGGAGGTGCCGGAGAGCACGGGGTAGGCGGCGACGGTGTCACCGCTCTTCAGGTCGGAGGGGTACTGGCCCTCCTTGAGGGAGAGGCCGACGGAGGCCTTCCCCGCGGGCAGGCCGGCCTCGGCGCCGAACATCTCGCCGACGGCGACGGTGCCGCCCGGGATGGTGTTCTTGGCCTTGAGCTTGGCGAGGGCATCGACCTTCGCCCACAGCACGTAGTTGATGGAGGCGTCCTCGGCGACCATCACGCTGGTGATGTTCTCGCCCTCGACGGGCGACTCACCCGCCGGGATCTCCTTCGTCACCTTGACGACCTCGATGCGGTCACCGGCGCGCAGCACGAGCACGGTGGCGCCGAGGGCTCCGACCAGGATGAGGAGGACGGCCAGTGCGGCCAGTGCCGGTTTGCGCTCGCGAGGCGGCGCGGGCAGGCGCTCACCGACCGCCGGCTGAACCGGCGCGGCGGAACGGCTGTTGCCCGCCCCCATACGCTCCTGGATCTTCACGCAACTGCTCCCCGCACACCCAAGAAGATTCGGTCAATTTTCATCATTTGCGACACTCGCGACTCTCTCGCCCCACCTCGGACGGGCTATTCAGCCCCAGGCCCAGTGTCAAGTCATCGCACCGTATCAGCAGCACATAAGCCCCTCAAGGCGCGTTAAAGATCGCGAAGCTCACACGTCTCATCGTTATCCACGCGCGATCCGCGCTCGTCGGTTCCGATGCCGTTCGTGGTCTTCGGAGTGCGGTGTTTGTGTGCGTACGCGAATAGACCCGCGACGCACAACAGCCCCCGCGGGGACGGGCGATGGGCCGTGACCGACCGGCTCGCCCCTGGGGGGACGCCGCGAGGGGCGTGGCCGGTTCCCGCCCGTCCGGCTCTTGGGCGGCACCTGCGGCGTCAGACCCACTCCCAGACTGACCCGGTTCAGCGAATACCCTCGATGAGTTTCTCCAGTGCCTCCTCGCCGGTATCGGCGAGGAGCGTGACACTGTCCATGCCGATATAGACCTTGCCGTCCGGCGCGATTCCCAGATAGCTGTTGCGGCGGTCGGCCTCGCCGACGGGATACAGGTACGCGCCCGCTTCCTCGCTGAGCACGTCGAAGATCTCGTCGTCCCATTCGGCCGCGAGAGGGTCGAGCCGGAAGCCCATGCGGGCCATCGTCCTGCCGGGGCCTCGCTCCTCGGACGCCAGGCCGCCGAATTCGGCGAGGAAGAGCCGTGCCGCCTCATGGATCTCGAAGCCGCCGTGTTCGCGCAGGACTCTCTCCCACTCGGCCGTGGGCACGGTTCGCCCGGGGTGCCAGCCGGCCGCCCGCAGTACGCGGTCGGTCTCCGCGGACCAACGCCCGGGGGTTTCTTCAGTCATCTCTAGGTCACCGCCGTGATTCCGAATTGGTCGAGCACATGCTGACATGACGAACAGGGGGCCTTCGGCACACCGTGTTTGGGATTGCCCGCCGCCCGCACGTCCACCGCGGCACTCACGCCGCCCCGCGGATCGTGTCCGGCGTTCATGGCGTTCGAGAGGGCCTCCGCCTCGCCGCACCGTCCGTGCTGGTTCCCCGCCGGACGAAGCTCCATCGGAACCCTGTCGTAGGCGGCCTGGACGTCCGGGTGCAGGTTGTGGTCGCCGCCGCCCTTGATGCTCGCACCGCTGTACGTCTGCTGATGCCCGGGCACCGTGAGGCCCGCCGTGCTCGTCGGCCTGGTCTGCTTGCTGGCGCCCGGCCGGGCCTGTTCGAGATCGGCGCGGTCGCGTGCGGCCTGCAAGGCACGCTCACAGTCCGGCGCCAGGCCGAGCGGGTCGACCCCGGTGAAGGGGTTCGACGCGTATGCGCGGGGGTTCGGGCCCGGGGCGAGGTCGAGGGGGTCCAGGGAAACGTACTGGCCCGTCTCCGGGTCGTAGTGGCGCTGGTAGTTGTAGTGCAGCCCCGACTCGGGATCGTGGTACTGACCGGGGAAGCGGAGCGGGCAGTACGCGCGGTCACCGGGCGCCTCCTCGTCCACGGGCGCGCCCCAGACCGTGGTCCGGGAGCACCACGCCAGCTCGCCCTCCTCGTCGCACAGTTCCGTTGGCGTGCCGACCACGTCGGTGACGATCGAGTAGAACTCCTCGTCGATCCACTCCTGTGCCGCGTCCTGGTGTCCCCGGGGCCCGGCGACGCGCTCCACCTGCGTGACCGGACTGAAGCGGTCCCTCTCCCAGTCCCACGTCGTACACCTGAGCGGGTCGTCGCCGGACCGTCTGACCTGCTCCGCGAGCACGAAGCCGTCCCAGACGAACCGCACCTCCTCCACGACGGTTTCCCCGTCCGCCGCGAAGCGCCGCTTCGCGATGCGGCGCCCGAACGGGTCGTACAGATAGGCCCACTTCGTCCCGGTCGGCGTGACCACGCCGACCAGGCGGTCCTGGCTGTCCCATGTGTAGTGCCAGACGTCGGCCTTCCGCGAGAGCCGCTTTCTGCGCCGCCGCACCACGCGGCCCTGGGCGTCGAAGTCGTAGCGCACGCCCCCGGGCCTGCCCTGGCCACCGCTCACGCTCCCGGAGGTGCCGGGCGCCGTGGCCGCCTGCCGCTCCGCCGACGCCACATTCCCCGCCGCGTCGTAGGCATACCGCTCCGACCAGGTGTCCGCCCGCACGGCGGTGACCCGTCCGGTGGGGTCGACGTCGATGGTGCGGTGGCCGTTGACCAGGTCGTGGATCGCCTGGACCGTGCCGTCCGACCGGTAGCGGTACGTCCGCTCCTGCACCCTGTGCCGTTCGGACCCGTCCGGCGAGGCGTCGGCAGTCACCGTCTGCCAGCTCAGCCTGCCGTCCGGGTCCCAGCCCTGGGTGAGCACCGCCGCTCCCGCGCGGCGCTCGATCTCTCGTCCGGCCTCGTCGTAGCCGAAGCCGACAGCCCGGCCCGCCGTCCGGAGCAGTACGGGCCGGTCACGGCCGTCGTACTCCCAGAGGCTCTCGGCGTTCGACGGCGTCACCCGCCGCGTGCGCCTGCCCAGCTCGTCGTAGGCCGATCGCACGGTCGCGCCGTTGCAGGTCTCGGCCAGGATCCGGCCGAGTGCGTCGCGTTCGTAGGCGACCTCCGCGTGCTCGCTCCGCACCACGCGGAGGTTGCCCACCACGTCGTACTCGTAGCTCGTGACCCCCTCGGGAGTCCGCTGTTCCAGGACCTTGCCGAGCAGGTCACGCACGTACTCGGTGGTCTCTCCGGCGCCGTTCGTCTGGCCGATGAGCTGTCCGGCCGCGTCGTGGCGGTAGCTCCGCGTACGACCCTCGAAGTCCCGCTCCTGGATCAGCCGGCCGGCGGCGTCGTAGGTGTAGCTCCAGGTGGCGCCGAGCTGGTTGGTCACCGAGGAGACCCTGAGCTCACCGTCGTAGGTGAAGCGCAGGCATGACCCGTCCGGCTCGATCCGCTTCTCCAGCAGGTCGAACGCGCCGTACTCGAAACGCGTCACGCGGCCGAGGGTGTCCACGTACTCGACGAGGTTGCCCTCACCGTCGTGGACCCGCCGCTCCGTGCTGCCGTCGGGCAGGGTGCGCAGGGCGAGCCTGCCTTCCGGCGTCCAGGTGTAGGCGGTGCGGGAGCCGTCCGGGCCGGTCTGCGCGACGAGCCTCCCGAAGGCGTCCCTTTCGTAGCGCGTCGTCGCGCCTTCGGCGTCGGTCGTCGCGACAGGGAGTCCCGCCGCGTCGGTCTCCACCCGGGTCGCGCGCCCCGTGGCGTCGGTGATCGTGGATATCCCGCCGGCCTCGTCGTACCCGTAGGAGAGGCGGGCGCCGGTCGGGTCGGTCTCCGCCGTGAGACGGCCCGCGGAGTCGTACTCCATGCGCCAGACGGCACCGTCCGGCTCGGTCACCGTCACGGGCCTGCCCAGCTCGTCGAGCTCGGCGACGCTCTGATGGCCGTCGGGCCGCAGGACACGCGTCGGAACGCCGTGCTCGTCGTAGCGGTAGCGGGTCGTCCGGCCGAGCGGGTCGGTGCGCGAGAGCAACCGGTCGTAGCGGTCCCACTCCGAGTACGTGGTGTGCCCGAGCGGGTTCGTCTCGGACACGAGCTGGCGCAGCTCGTTGTGCCGGTAGGTGGTGGTGCGGCCGAGGGAGTCCGTGTAGCGCGTCTCACGGTTCTCGGTGTCGTACGCGACGGTGCAGGAGAGCCGGCCGTCGGCACCCTCGCCCCTGACGCAGCGGTCCAGGTCGTCGTACGTGAAGCGGTACCAGCCGCCGTTGCGGTCGGTCCAGGACGTGATGCGGTCGCGGCCGTCGTACGTGAGCTTCAACGGCGCGCCACCGGAGTCGCGGACCTCGGTGAGGTTGCCCCGGCCGTCGTCGCTGTAGCCGTAGGACCGCAGGGTGACGCCCTCGGGCCCCGCCTCCGCGTCGTCCAGGCGAAGGCGGGTGACGCGGCCTCCGTCCGTGTCGACGCGCAGGTGCCGCCCGGCGGAGTCCCGTACGGCCGTCGGCGTCCCGTTCTCGTCGCGGTCGAAGTCGACGCGCCTGCCGGTGAGGTCGGAGATCGCCGCCAGAGGCATCACGAACGCGGTGTCGTCCGGGCCGGGCGCACCCAGCGGCGCGAAGTGCCGGACCGTACCCGCCTGCGGGTCCGAGATGCGGGTGGGGGCGCCCGGGGAGCCGTCCCAGTCCAGCGGCCAGCGCGGGCCTTCGAGGGGCATGACCGAGGCGCCGGGCCGGGGCACCGGATACAGGAGAATCATGCCGTCCTCGGCGGCGAACACGGCTCCCTCGGCGTCCAGTTCGAGCCGCTCGTCGAGCGTCGAGGCCCACGACGGCCCGAACCACCGGCCCCATCCGTACGTCGACAGGTGGGTGCGCCGAAGGACCAGCGGCATCAGCCCCGGGAGTTCGACGTCGGTCTCCTCCATGAGCATCTCGCCGGAGACCATGTCGATCGGGTCACCGTTCTTGCAGCGCGAGGCGGCCTTCTTGCCGGCACCCGCCGCGTCGTCGGCACCCCTGCGCAGCCCGCCCTTGCCCACCCCCTTGGCCATGGCCTTGAGGCCGCCCTTGACCCCCTTGGCGAGTTTGGCGGCGGTGGTGATGCCCTTGGCGCCCGGAACGCAGTCGAGCGCGGCGAACGCCACATCCATCAGGGTGGCTTGGCCTTTTGCGTATTTACTGAGGGTGTCGGCGAGGACGATCGCTCCGGCGACGATCACGATCGCGGCGAGGATCGGACCGCCGACGATCATCGCGATCACACCCACGACGGCGACGACGACCTTGCAGACGGCGACGATGGTGTCCCAGTTGTCGGTGACCCAGTCGCCGATCTCCTCCCACCACTTGCGGTTCCGGATACCCGCGTCGGAGGCCTCGTCGATCTTCCGCTTCGCGGTCCCGGCGGCCTCTTCCCGCATTCTGCGGGCGTCCTCGGCCATCTTCTTCGCGGCGTCGAGGGCGTTCTGCGCGGAGGTGACGTCGGATTTGGCGGACTTCTGGGCGTTCTCGGCGGAGGCCGCGTTGCGGGTGGCGGCCCGCACCTTGTCCTCGTCCGGCTTGGGCACATCCTTGCCCTTGGAGCCGCCGTCGTCCTTGTACTTGTCGGCCTCCTTGCCCGCCTTCTCCACCCAGGAGTCGGCGGAGGACAGGCGGGACTTGGCGGAGGACAGGTCGGCCTGGGCCTCGCGGCCCTTGATGAGCGCCTTGTCGGCGAGGGACTGGGCGCGCTCCAGTTCCGGCCAGTAGGCGGCGAGGGCGTCGCCCGCCAACCCGTAGGACTTCTTGAGCTTCTTCAGCTTGTCCGGGGCCTTCTCGAACTTCTCGGTGAAGGCCTCGGCGGTCTTGCCCGCCCATGTGAGGATCGCGTCCTCGCCCGCCATGCCCTTGATGTCCCGCAGCACCTTGCCGACATCGTCGGAGAAGTCGTGCAGGTCCTTGGCGAGCTTGCGGACCCGGTCCGGATCACCCGGCGTCGGATCCTTGTCCAGATCCAGGACATGCCAATCCCTCGGCCGATGGCCCCCCATGTGTATCCCCCGTCGTGCCCGCGACTTCAGTAACCGTACGCGGGTACGAAACTACTCGCCGGGCCTACTCCGCAAAACGGAACGTGGACGTCACCGCGTCGAAGATGTCGAAGAACGAGTCCGCGAGTTCGAGGATCTGGCTGCTTCCCGAGACCAGCGCGACCTTTCCCTCCTGGCCCGGCACCGGAATGAACGTCTGCATCAGGACCACGCGCATCGTGCGGTCGTCGCCCGCCACGGAGATGTCCTCCAGGCCGTACGTCCGGGCCGCGAGGCCGACGCCCGGGATGTCGACCGTCGTGACCTTCCGCCAGGCGTCGCCCTCCCGTTTGGCCTCGCGCACGCCGAGCTGGGCGACGATGCGGTCCGGGTCGGTGGGGAGCACGTCACCGTTCGGTGTGCGGGCGCCGACCAGGGAGACAGTGACCGAGCCGGTGACCGGTGTATCGCCGCCGAAGGTCTCCGCCATGCAGCCGCAGTACAGGGCGCCGGACTGCCAGGCGTCCTTCGAGGCCTTGCGCAGGAAGCCCTCGAAGGTCTCGCGGTACGGGGCCAGCTCGGGGCGGGCGCGGACACGGTCGTTGATCACCTGCCGGATGGAGGCGTCACGCGACTCGGGCCGTACGTCGAACTCCCACCACGTCTCCGGCACCTTGATGCTGAATCCGCCGCGCGCGATGGTCTGCGGTTCTGTGTAGCGGGCCATGGCTGTTCTCGTCCCCTTCGTCGGCATTCGCCGGACCGGCCGCTCGCCGGTCCGTATCAGCCTACGAGGCCCCGGGAGGCGGAGGCCGTGCCACCGTGGCTCGGGCGGCTACTCCCCCGTGGCTCCGTCGATCCGTTCCCGCAGCAGGTCGGCGTGGCCGTTGTGACGGGCGTACTCCTCGATCATGTGGGTGAGGATGTAGCGGAGCGAGTACGCGTCGCCGCGGAAGTCGACGGTGACGTTGAGGGGGTCGAGGGGATCGAGGGACTCCTGGGCGTCCACGATGGCTCGGGAGCGGGCGCACTCCGCGTGCCAGACCTCGAAGGCCTCGTCGGGGTCGGCGTCCGCCACGTCGAAGTCGGCGTACTCGCCGGGCAGCCGTCCGGTCCAATGGGCCGCCGACGCCTCGCCGTTCAGTACGTTCCTGAACCAGCTCCGCTCGACCTCGGCGAGGTGCCGGACCAGGCCGAGCAGCGACATGTCCGAGGGCGGCACGGCCCGTTCCTTCAGCTGCTCGGCGGTCAGCCCGGCGCACTTCATCGCGAGGGTCTCGCGCTGGTACTGGAGGAAGGCGGTGAGGGAGGCACGTTCGCCCGCGGCGGCGTGCGGGGGTTCGGTGCGGCGGGGTGCACGGAGCACGTCGGGCGTGGGGGTGGGCGCGGGCGAGGAGGTGTTGTCGGGCATCGGGCCATCATGCCGAGGCGGGGTGGGGATCGCTCGGAATTACGGACCGGGCGCCGCAGCCGGTGTCAGCCGATGGGGTCTCCTGGCTCCGGCGCGCCGAGCGCGTCACGACACGATGACAGTCCGCCGGGATGGCATGCCTTGCCCCGCTATCGACCCTGGCGGAACCAACAACCCCGTGGATAACGTCGGCCCGTTGGAGACATCCTCGCCCCACCGGGAGCCGACCGTGAACCGCCGCACTCTGCCCGTCACCACCGCGCTCGCCGCGATCGCAGCCCTGCTCCTTACGGGGTGCGGCAGCGGGGGCGACGACAGTTCCAAGGACAGGGACAAGATCGCGGGCGCCGATCAGGACCCCGAGAAGCCGAAGAAGACGACGGACCCGTCGGCCGCCCCCGCGGAGGACAAGCCGGACGGCGTGGACCTGACCCTGCCCAAGGACATGAAGCTGGTCTTCGACTGGGACAAGCCGCAGGACAAGGACGAAGCCGCGGCGATGGACGACGCCCGGCATTTCGTGCGGTCCATTTACAGGGGTGTCGGTCAGCAGTCCGTGCACGACCCGGCGGTGGCCGCCTACGCGACGGACAAGGGGCTCAGCTACGCCCGCACCCAGATCCAGAGCCGTGTCGACGCCGGACTGACCTCCACGGGCACGCGTCGTCACTACCAGGGCAAGACGCGGAAGTCCCCGAACGGCAACGCGGTCGAGGTCTCGTTCTGCGTGGATTCCAGCAAGTTCTACTCAAAGGAAGTCAAGTCGAAGAAGATCCGTAAGGGGGCCCCTGGGCAGGCTTCGTACGACTTCTTCAAGATCGTGATGACCAAGTTCCCGGGGAAGGACGACCTGTGGCGCGCATCGCTCGTGTTCGTGACGGAAAAGGCGGCACAGTGCGGCTGAGCCACAGGACCGCTGCCATCTGCCTCTCCCTGTCGGTCGCCGTCGGTGTTCTCATGACGAGCGGAGTCGCCCACGCCGACGAGGACATCCGGAACGGACAGGGTTCCGCGAAGACGGACGCCGGCAAGGACGACCAGAACGGCATCTACGCCACCGCCCAAATCCACTACACCGGCGCCGTCGCCAAGGCCGGCAGCAAGGGAAACGTCACTTCATCCGACGTCACCTGGACCCCGCCCCCCTGCTGGTACGCCCCCTACCTCGGAGCCAAGGACTTCAAGAAGAAGATGTCCAAGGACCTCAAGGAGTCCATGAGCGCCCCGGGGATGACCGGCCACGCGGGCCGCGCGCTCGCCGAGTTGCAGCGCCACTACGAGGACGACTACGGCTGGACGGACACCCCGGGCTACAAGGACTACAACGTCGAGAAGGACGGCAAGGGCATGTTCTGGGCCGCCGTCGAGAACCCCGACGAGCCGGACATCCTCAAGCGCTCCTCGTGCAGCGACATCCCCTTCTGGGTCGACGAAGGCGAGCAGCCGCCGCCCCAGTACGAGGAGGCGATCAAGCCCGAGATGCTCGCGGACCTCGCCTACCAGCGCATGCAGCTGCCCGAGACCAAGGTCTCCCTCGCGCCCGAGAACACCACGAAGGTGAACCTGCCCACGTGGGCCTGGCTCGACAAGGCCGTCTTCGACGACGTCCAGGCGACGGCGGCCATCGACGCCCCCGGCTTCCACCTCGAGGCGACGACGACCGCCAAGCCGAAGTCCCTCACCCTCAACCCGGGCACCGAGGACGCCACCATGATCCCCGCGAGCGGCGAATGTCCCATAGTGGACGGCAAGATCGGCGAGCCGTACGCGAAGGGCAGGTCCAAGGAGACCCCGCCCTGCGGCATCGTCTACGGCCGCTCATCCGACGGCGGCACGTTCCCGCTCAAGGCCGCCCTCACCTGGGAGATCAGCTGGACGGGCACCGGCCAGGCCGCGCCGGTCGGGATGCCCGACGGCACGATCGAGGTCGTCCAGGACATCACCGTCGAGGAAGTGCAGGCCATCAACCGGTGAGACCAGCGGCGGGCAGATCAGGCACCGGCCGGTAGGGCCCACGGCCCGTCGGCCTTCACTCCACCCAGGACAGCGATCCCGCGATCGCGTCACACAACCGTTCCATCGGGCCCGGCATCCCGATGAGCGGCGCCGCGAAGGAGAGCGTCAGGTAGCCCGCGGCGCCCGGCATGTGGACGTGGAGGTCCAGCGTCGCGGGGCCGAGGACACGGACGGTGGTGCCTGCGGGGAGGTCCACCACCGATATCCGGCGGTGGGGGCCGCCCTCGTTCCCGTTGTCGTCCTCATCCGGTTCTCTCAGTTCCAGCCATGCGGCGTACTCCTGCGGAGCCGCCGGCGTCACGCCCAACGGCATCAGTGACACCAGGAGCGAGGCGGGCATGCCGCCGTCCCGCGAGGTCGCCAGAAGGAAGAACTCCATGGCACCCCGCGCCCGGCCGGCCTCCGCGGTGTTGCGGAGCGAGGCCCATACCTTCCTGGTGAGCTCCGGGGAGACACGGCGGCCCTCCGCCTGCCGGTCCACGAACGTCTTGAGTGTGCCGCGCCAGCGGTCCTGCGTGAGATCGACGCGGAACCAGTCCCGGGGGACGAGGAGTCGGTAGTCCCTGGGGACGGCCGCCCGCGGCAGGGCATCGGTGTGTGGCGACTCCGTCATCCCGGCATCACCAAGGGACGCCCCTGATCGTCGAAGAAACGAACGCTCTTCACGACGCCGGCGAACATGGCGGAGAAGGTGTCCCATCCTTCGGCGGTCGGCGTCCCCATCTCCAGCACCACAGCGGTTCCGTTGTTCACGGGTATCTGGACCTGGATGAAGGAGGTGGAGAGGGGCTCCGGCTGTCCCGACGGGGTGAGGTCGCCGCTCACCGTTGCCGTTCGGCTGCCGATGCACGTCACCGCCGGGCCGCAGGGCAGCGACACCTCGCTCACCTCACCGATCTCCAGATGCCTCATCGTGGTGGCGATGAACCCGGCGGGGTGGCGCCCCGCCCTCTCGTCCAGATCGGTCATGCTGACGTTGACCGTGGCGGTGCAGCGGACCCCTTCCACCTCGGTCGTCACGAAACCGGCGTACTGAACGCCCGCCTCGATGAACTCGTCGTAGTTGAGCGCGCACATGACGGCCCACTGAGTCTGTACTTCCTCATCGGCACCGGGCAACGAGACGGCGGCGAATTCGAGCAACCGGTCCGCCAGTTCATCCAGGTCCTCGGCCTCGAAAGGCAGCTCCAGGAACCCTTCGGGCATGACCCAGCGGACCTCTATGCCGTCGCTCCCGGTGAGGGTGACGTGGTTCTCTTCGGCAATGTCAGTGGCCATCCGAACCTTCATTCTCAGACTGCTCGTAGTCATCCACATCGGGATGAAACTTCGCCGCAAAGGGATACGGGCCGTAATGCGGGTAGTGAGCCGGGACTTCGGCACCTCCCCGGCGGGCCAGATGTGCGATCTCCCGATATCTGCGCGCCCGGGCACGCACGTTCTGGCGGACGGGGTCTCCCCAGTGCGAGACGGCACTTCGTACGAAGAAGAAGAGCTGTGCCGCAACGACGGCGCCCGCGACCGCCAGATAGGTCGTACGGGCGGTGGGGGTCTCCCAGTACTGGGCGACGCCACCCCAGTAGATCGCGGCACCGAAGCCCACGAGGGCGAGGGGCATCCCGTGTCCGAGGCCCGCCCGGAACATGGCCTCCTCGTCCCGGTACCGCCGGCGCAGCAGCGCCAGCACCGCCCGGTCGTCCAGGAAGTCGAACCGGAGTTCCTGCCGGGCCTCCTCGGCGGCGCGCCTCGCCTCGGGCACGGCGGCGATCACGTCACCGCCGACCAAGGTCACCACGTCGCCGCCTCTGCGTCCGATGAACTCGCGCTCACCGAGCGGCTCTTGCCGGTCGTCATCCATGGGTCACTCCTTCTACCGTCAGGCCGCCAGGGCCGCGTTGAACGGCTTCGGCGAGGGGCGGGGCGAGGGGGACGGCGTGGGGGCGGGGCCGGGGGCCGGCTTCTTGGGCGGCTCCTGATAGCCGGTCTTCTCGCCGTTCTGGCCGTGGATCATTTTGTTCAAGGCGCTCGCGAGACCCGCTCCCTTGATGGCCGCCGTGATCTTCTTGCCGTCGAGGAGTTCGCTGCGCGCCTTGCGCCCCAGGATCTTGTTGGCCGTCTTGACCGCGACACCGTTCAGAAAGTTGTGCCCGACGCCGTCCAGGGCGCGCAGGCCGCTGAACCGGACGGCCTTGAGCTTGGAAAGCCCCTTGAGGCCCTTGACCAGCTTGAAGCCCTTCAAGGCGCCGAGGCCGGGCAGCACTCCCAGTAGGTCGGTGCCCAGTTTCAGGAAGTCGAGCTTTCCGCCGCGCGCGGTCATGTCGTACGCGTGTCCCGCCAGCGCGGCGGCGCTGGTCACCACGGCGAGCGTCGCGAGGATCGGCACGAGGAACTGCAGCGGTGGAACAAAAGCACAGATAACGGCGAGAACGGAGAGGACGGCCGATATGTTCGACAGTCTGTCCGCCCAGTCCGCGAGGAAGTTCATGAAGCCGCCGGGGTCACGCACGTCATCGTGGTGCACGACATTCTTGATGTGCTTGGCGGCCTTGTCACCGGCGTCGTCGTAGATCTCCCGGGCCTCACGCACCAGTTTCCGCGCGCCTCCGATGCGGCGAAGGGACTCCGCCTCCTTCTTGACCCAGCGGTCGTACTCTTCCTTGTCCTTCGCGGGAATGTTGTTCATGGGGTACTTGTCAGTGAACTTCTTGACCTCGCGTTCGGCGATGTCGTGGTCCGCCTTTGCCTCGCGATAGTCGCTCAGCGCCTTGTCCGCCTTTTTCTGCGCCCTGCGCATCTCACTGGCGAACTCGTCCGAGCTTCCCTCGCGCACCTGCTCACCGATGGCCTTCGCGGCCTCGTCGTAGCGCTCGTACGACTTCTTGAGTTTGTCCGCGGTGCCACCCGCCATCTCGTGGAAGCCTCTCCCGGCTTCGCTGTCCCAACCCTCCACCGAGGAGAGTGCCTTGATGACGCGGGACTGCTCGTCGATCATGTCGGCCATCTTGCGCAGCTTGCGCCCGAGTTCGGCCACCTCCTCCGGATCGCCCGGAGTCGGGTCGTCATGCCACAGCGGCGGCCAGTCGCTGTCCGTCCTGCTCATTTCTTCCCCTTGCCCTGCGCCTTGGCGTCCCGGATCGCCTTGGCCAGCTCGTGATCGATCTTGTCGTACGTCTTGGCGGCGGTAGAAGTGAACTCGGCCAGTTTTTCGAGTTCCTTCATGAGGGACTTACGAGTTTTCTTCCAGGTGTCCCCGAACTCCGAGAACGCGTCTTTCAGGCCGCCATGTCCGACCGCGTTCCCGTACTCATCGGCGGGGTTGCCGTTCCGCTCGAACTCGTCGTGAATCCTTCCCAGGTCTCGCGAACACTTCTTGATGGCGGCGAGATCCGCCTTTGTGTGGTCTCCCACGAGACCACCTCCTTCTGGCTGATTCCGGCTGAGCGCATGGCAACGGCGGTCGCACCAACCGATTTCTTCCTGCCGGTCGCCGACCGGCACCCGATACGCTCACGATTCGAGCAAGCCGATCAGAGCAAGCCTGTTCCGTGCCGACGAGGAGAGTCTTGACGTGACGTCCAGGGGCAACCAACGCATGATCACCGCCCGCCTCGGCATCCGCCCCGAGGCCGCCGGATGGTGCACGATCGACAAGATCCCCGCTCCCCCGGCCGAGGTGCTTCAGGCAGCCGGCGACCCGCGGTTGCGCCCGGCGGCCATGCCCGTGCTGGGCATGCTCGGTACGGCGCTGGCCGTTCCGCTCATGCCGTTCGTCTGGCTGCTGACCCTGCTGGACAACGTCCGCGAGGCACTTGAGCGGCTGTTCGAGAGCAAGAAGGACGAGAAGCGGCGGGCGCGCGAGGACGAGCGGCGGCGCCAGGCCCAAGTCGCCGAGCAGGGGCTCGACCGCGTCTTCGACGGCAACTGGCAGGGCGCGGCCGGGCAGTTCCTGCTGCGCTGGTACAGCCATTCCCCTCACCATCAGCGTCTCGTCGTCGCCGCTCAGGGCGAGATCGTCCTGGCCGCCCCGCCACGGCGCGTCTCGGTGGGGCGCGAGAAGCACATGGAGGTCGTCGCCCGCCTGGCCGCCGGGGAGGCCGCGCTTGTCGACCCGTTCCAGGGGGAGTTCAGGACTCAGCTGCTGCTGCTGAAGTTCCGCGACGGATCGTGGATCCGGCTGACGACCGAGGAGTTCCGCGGCGAGCTCCACATGTATGTACTCCGACAGCCGTCGTCCGGCGGCTGAGACCGCCGTTCAGTACACCGCCCGGGTGCCGTCCGCCGACGGAGGGGGCGATGGAGGCGGCCTCCGGCGCCCCTCTCCCCGTCGACGTGACGCCCGCCCCTACTTCTTGGCGGCCCGGCCCAGCTCGTCGTCGATCTGCTCGTACTTCTCGGCGGCGTTGGTCAGGTAGTCGCCCATGCCGTCCAGGCCCTCAAGGGTCTTCTTCGCGCCCTCGACGAAGTCGTCGAAGTTCTCGTCGAACGCCTTCGAGGCGCTCTTGGTGACGAAGCCCGTCTCGACGAGGTTCTTGATGTACTTCTTCAGGCCGTCCAGCTTCTCGTTGAGCTTGTCCTTCTCCTTGACCACGTGCTTGGCCGCGTCTCGCATGTCCTGATATGTGACATCAAGGTCCTTGGCCATGAGGCTCTCTCCTAATCAACTCGCCGCAGGGCCAACCCCCGTGGCTCCCGTCGCGCGGATGGTGTGATCGTCCGCTCTTGCGCCAAGCAGCTTACGGGTGGGGCTGATGGGATCCCAGCCCGGTTGAGTCACAGCTCTGCTATGACAGCGCGTGCGGTTCTGGGGTGAGCCTGTGTGCGGGCCGTTGCCTGTGGGAAGGGTGGAGCGGATATCGTCAGGCCCATTGTCCAGCTCCGGGGAGGACCGTCGTGCGCCTGACTCTGACCGTCGTCGATCCGTTCGGCGGGGACACCGCCGACGTGGTCCTCGACGCCGATCCCGAGTCCACCGTGCGGGACATCGCCGTGGAACTGGCCCGGCAGGTCGGACACGGCGGTGCGCGGATCATCCCCATCGGGCAGGGGCAGCAGCCCCCCAGCGGCGGCGCTCCGATGATCTACGTGGACGGGTACGCCGTCGATCCCACCGCCACCGTCGCCACCTCGCCGCTGCGCGAGGGCGCCGTCGTCAGCCTCGACGACCCCGCGGGCTGCCTGCCGGGCGAGCCGTCCGGTCTGGTCGAGCTGCGCGTCGCCAGTGGGCCGTCCGCGGGGTCCGTCCACCGGCTCGGCATCGGGCGGTACGACATCGGCAGCGGGCCCGCCTCGTACATCCGCGTCGACGATCCCGAGATGCCCGCGCGGGCGCTGACGTTGTCAGTTGCAACCGATGGAACCTGCCAGGTCACCCTGCATGGGGAGGACAAGGACAAGGAGGGTGTCACCCTCGACGGTGACCCCTTCGGCGAGGAGCAGGAGGAGGACGAGCAGGGGAAGGGCAGGGGGCAGGGGGACGAGGCGGCGCAGGGGCGCGCCTCCCGTCGCGCGGCGAAGAAGCGGGACAGGGAGAGGCGGAAGCGGGAGAAGCAGGAGAAGCGGGCGAAGAAGGCGCGGGGCGACGCCGGCAAGAACCGCGTCCCCCGGCGCGACACCGTCCAGTGGCCCCTCGGCGCCCAGATCGCCCTCGGCAACACCCTTCTCGAACTCAGCCGTTACTCGCCTCCGAACGCCGCCCTCAAGTGGTCCGAGGACGGCGCCGGCCTCGACTACAACCGGCCCCCGCGGCTCCGTCCGCCCGAGCGGCAGACCACCTTCCGGCTGCCGAGCCCGCCCCGCGAGTTCGAGGCGCGGCCGCTGCCCTGGCTGATGGCGCTCTTCCCGCTGGTCGGTGCCGTCGTCGCCGCGATGATCTTCAATCGCTGGTACTACCTGATCATCGCGGGCCTCAGCCCGATCATGCTCTTCGGCAACTACTTCATGGACAAGAAGCATGGCCGCCAGTCCCATGCGAAGCAGGTCAAGGAGTACAAGGAGACCAAGGAGCGGATCGAGAAGGACGCGCAGGACGCCCTGGTCGCCGAGCGGCTGGACCGGCGCAACGCCATCCCCGACCCCGCGACCGTCCTCACGCTGAGCACCGGGCCCCGCACCCGCCTGTGGGAGCGGCGGCGGACCGACGCCGATCACCTCCTGCTCCGCTTCGGCACCGGACGGCTGCCGTCCGAGGTCGTCCTCGACGACCCCGAGAAGGACGAGCACCGGCGGCAGGTGACGTGGCACATAGAGGACGCGCCCGTCGCGCTGCCGCTGAAGGGCCTCGGCGTCATCGGCATCGCCGGGCCCGACGACTCCGCCACCGCGCTCGGCCGCTGGGCCGTGGCGCAGGCCGCCACGCTGCACAGCCCGATGGACGTGCAGTTCTACGTCCTGACGGAGAACTCCGCCAAGGACGCCTGGGACTGGGTGCGTTGGCTGCCGCATGCCAGGCCGTCGGGCGGGCAGGACATCAACGTACTCATCGGCACGGACGCCGAGACCGTCGGCGCCCGCATAGGTGAGCTGACCCAGATCCTCGACGCGCGGGTGAAGGCCCTGGAGGAGAACAAGGGCCAGGGCGCCAACTTCTCCGACCCGGACATCGTCGTGGTGTGGGACGGTTCGCGGCGGCTCCGGTCCCTTCCCGGCGTCGTACGTCTGCTGCGCGAGGGCCCGGCCGTGCACATGTACGCGCTCTGCCTAGACACCGAGGAGCGGTTTCTGCCCGGCGAGTGCCAGGCCTTCGTCGTCGCCGAGCCGAAGCCGCGGGAGTTCGGGAGCAGCGCCGCCGGACCCGCACAGCCACCGCGGCAGAGCGGCGTGCCCCAGCCGCCCCCTGCGGGGGGTTTCCCCTCCTTCCATGCCTGGCACAGGACCGCGCCCGACCCCCAGCAGGACAGCGCGCCGCGCGAGCTGCGGCTGCGCGTCGAGATGACGGGCGCCGAGCGCCTCAAGGACGTACGCCCCGACTTCGTGTCGCCCTCCTGGTGTCTGCGTCTGGCCCGCTCGGTGTCGCCGCTGCGTGACATCAGCGGGGAGACCGAGGACTCCGCGCTTCCGGGGTCGAGCCGGCTCCTCGACGTGCTCCAGCTGGAGCCGCCGACGCCCGGCGCGATCACGGCCCGCTGGCAGGCGGGCGGCCAGTCGACGATGGCGGTCATCGGTGAGTCGTACGACGGTCCGTTCGGCATCGACATGCGCAAGGACGGGCCGCACGGCCTGATCGCCGGTACGACCGGTTCCGGTAAGTCGGAGCTGCTCCAGACGATCGTCGCCGCGCTCGCCGTGGCCAATACGCCCGAGAACATGACCTTCGTCCTGGTGGACTACAAGGGCGGGTCGGCCTTCAAGGACTGTGTGAAGCTGCCGCACACCGTCGGCATGGTCACCGACCTCGACGCGCACCTCGTGGAGCGCGCCCTCGAATCCCTCGGCGCCGAGCTGAAGCGGCGCGAGCACATCCTCGCCGACGCCGACGCGAAGGACATCGAGGACTACCAGGACCTGGTGCGGCGCGATCCGTCGCACGCGCCCGTGCCCCGACTGCTCATCGTCATCGACGAGTTCGCGTCGATGGTGCGTGACCTGCCGGACTTCGTCACCGGGCTCGTCAACATCGCCCAGCGTGGCCGTTCGCTCGGCATCCACCTGCTGCTGGCCACACAGCGGCCCAGTGGCGTCGTGTCCCCCGAGATCCGCGCCAACACCAACCTCCGCATCGCGCTGCGCGTCACCGACGGCGGCGAGTCCAGCGACGTCATCGACTCCCCCGAGGCCGGGCACATATCCAAGAACACCCCGGGACGTGCGTACGTGCGTCTCGGGCACGCCTCGCTCGTGCCCTTCCAGTCGGGGCGTGTCGGTGGCCGCCGCCCCGGTGCCGCCGACCCGACGGCGCTCGCGCCCTGGGTCGACTCCCTCGACTGGGCGGCCCTCGGCCGCGCCTCACTGGTCAAGCCGAAGGCCGAGGCGCGCGAGGAGGAGGAGATCACCGACCTCAAGGTCCTGGTCGACACCATCATCGAAGCCAACCGGACCCTCGGTATCCCCGCCCAGCACAGCCCCTGGCTGCCCGCGCTCGGCGAGACCCTGCTCCTCGACGAGATCCCGGCCCCCGCGCCCCGCACGGCACCCGGCTCCCTCTCGCCCGCCCCGTACGGCATCGAGGACCTGCCCGCCGACCAGGCGCGCCGCCCCGTCGTCGTGGACTTCGCGACCTTCGGCCATCTGATGATCGGCGGCGCCCCGCGCTCCGGCCGCTCGCAGGTGCTCCGTACGATCGCGGGCTCCCTGGCGCGTACGCACTCCAGCGCCGACGTCCATCTGTACGGCATCGACTGCGGCAACGGCGCGCTCAACGCGCTGACCCGGCTGCCGCACTGCGGCGCCGTCGTCGGCCGCAACCAGACCGAGCGCGTCGTCCGCCTCATCAACCGCCTCAAGGGCGAACTCACCCGCCGCCAGGACCTGCTGGCCGACAAGGGCTACGCCGACATCGGCGAGCAGCGCGCCGACGCCGCCGAGGACGAGCGCCTGCCGCACCTCGTCGTGCTGCTCGACCGCTGGGAGGGCTGGCTGCCCACGCTCGGCGAGATCGACCACGGCTCGCTCACCGACGAGATCACCACGATCATGCGGGAGGGCGGGAGCGTCGGCATCCACATGGTGATGACGGGCGACCGGCAGATCCTGGTCGGCCGCATCTCCTCCCTCACCGAGGACAAGTACGGTCTGCGCCTCGCGGACCGCTCCGACTTCTCGATGCTCGGCATCCCCACCCGCAAGGTCCCCGAGGAGATCCCGCCGGGCCGCGCCTACAAAAACGAGAGCGGTACGGAGACACAGTTCGCGCTGCTCTGCGCCGACGTCACCGGGCAGGGCCAGGCCGCCGCGATCGCCGCGATCGGCGAGCAGGCGGCGGCCCGCGACGCCGACGTGCCGCGCCATCGCCGGCCGTTCCGCGTCGACACGCTGCCGAGCCGCATCTCCTTCGAGGAGGCGTGGGAGCTGCGCGACCCGGACGCCTCGCGCTCCAAGCTGTGGGCGCTGGTGGGCATCGGCGGCGACGAGGTCATGGGCCACGGGCCCGACCTCGCGCAGGGCGTCCCGGCGTTCGTCATCGCGGGCCCGGCGAAGTCGGGCCGCTCCACGGTGCTGATGAACATGGCACGCTCCTTCCGCGCCCAGGGTGTACGACTCATCGTCGCCGCCCCGCGCCAGTCGCCCCTACGGCAACTGGAGGGCACGGAGGGCGTGCTGAGGGTCTTCACCGGGGACGACATCGACGAGGACGAGTTCGAGGAGCTGATCGACGGGGCGGACGCCTCCCCGGAGGACCCGGTCGTCGTCCTGATCGACGACGCGGAGATCCTTGAGGACGCGGACGCCGCGAGCCAGTTCAAGCGGATCCTCCAGCGCGGCGCCGACCTGGGCCTCGCGCTGGTCCTCGCCGGTGACGAGGAGGACGTGTGCAGCGGCTTCTCGGGCTGGCAGGTCGACGCGAAGAAGGGGCGCCGGGGCATTCTCCTCTCCCCGCAGGACAGCTCCAGCGGCGACCTCATCGGCCTGCGGATCTCGCGCAGCGTGGTCGGCGGCCCGGTGGCCCCGGGCAAGGGCATGCTGCACTTGGGCAATGGCGAACTGGCCACGCTGACCACTCCCTTGTAGGGGACGCGGCTGCCGGGGGGGCGGCCTGACGCGCCCCCCGGCCAGTCACTCCACCGGAGAAAGCCGCGCCTTCGGATCGCCCGCGTCCGGGTCGTCCGACGTGTACTTGAGGGCCTTGCCGTCCGGGCGGAGACGGACCGTGTGGGCCGTCTGCGCGCACTGGCCGCCGTTGCCCTCGGCGCCCTTGCCGATCGCCACCAGCTCCTTCGCCGAGGCCGACTTGAGGGTGAGTACGTCCGTACAGGTGTTGCCGATCGGGTCGTGCTGCACGACCGTGCCGACCCGGTCCCCCGGCTGCGCCTGGCGCAGGGTGACCTCGAACGTGCCGAGGGGGATCGTGCCGCCGCCCGCGTCGGCCTTGCCGCTCCACTTGCCGAGGTAGTCCTCGGGGACCTGCCCGGCGCCGTCGTCCTCGTCGGTGGGGTCGGAGGGGGCGGTCGCCGCCGGGGGCTGCTGACCGCCGTCCGAGCCCTTCGACGCGTCGTCGTCCGGCAGCATCCCGAAGACGAAGAGCGATCCCACCGTGACGGCGGCCATGGCCCCGGCCACGGCGAGGGCGACCGTGCAACTCACCTTGCGGCCCCGCCTGTTCGCCCCCTCGGGGACAGAGGTCGCCGCCACCGAGACGGAGAGCTTGCCGGGCGGGCGCGTGCCGTCGGCCACCGCGGGGACCGCGGGCTCATCCGCGTACTCGGGAGAGGCAGCGGGCTGATCCACGTACGAAGAGTCGGGCGGCCCGAAAGACCCCGCCACGGACGGGGTGCTGAAGGCCACCGGGCCGGAGGGCGCGTCCGCTGGAGCCGCCCCCGCACCCGCCCCCGCACCCGTGTCCAGGTCCAGCAGCCGCACCGCGCTGCGGCTCACCCGCTCCACCACGGACCCCGGCAGCCACCCGGCAGCCACCAGCCGGGCCGCGCCCTCGGGGGCGAGGCGGCGGGCCAGCTCCGCGGGGGCGGGCCGCGCCGCCGGGTCCTTGGCGAGGCAGGCCGCGGCGAGATCCCTCAAGTCACCGCTCAGCGCGCCCAGCTCCGGCTCCTCGTGGACGACCTTGTAGAGCAGCGCGGCCGACGAGTCACCGGGGAAGGGCGACTCCCCCGTCGCCCCGTAGACCAGGACGGCTCCCAGGGAGAAGACGTCCGCCGCTCCCGTGACGCCCTTGCCGAGGATCTGCTCGGGCGACATGTAGCCGGGCGAGCCGATGGAGACGCCGGTGGAGGTGAGGGAGGCCGTGCCGTCCGTGGCGCGCGCGATGCCGAAGTCGATGAGGCGCGGCCCGTCGAGGGTGAGCAGGACGTTCGACGGCTTCACGTCGCGGTGGACGAGCCCGAGGGCGTGGACGTGCGCCAGCGCCTCGGCGAGACCGGCGCCGAGGACCCGTACGGAGTGCGCGGGCAGCGGCGCGCCCTCCCGGACCGCCTCGGTGAGCGAGGGCCCGGCCGCGTACCCCGTGGCGACCCACGGCACAGCGGCCTCCGGGTCGGCGTCCAGGACGGGCGCGGTCCAGTCGCCGCCGACGCGGCGCGCGGCCTCGACCTCGCGTCGGAAGCGGGCGCGGAACTCCTCGTCGAGCGCGAAGTGCGGATGCACGATCTTGACCGCGACCGTGCGGCCGCCCTCGCTGCGGCCCAGATAGACCCGGCCCATGCCGCCCGAGCCGAGCCGGCCGAGCAGCCGGTAGGGGCCGATCACGGCGGGTTCGTCGGCTTCGAGCGGTCGCATGACGTTGGCCTCCCCCAGGCGCGTCCCCGGACACCTCGCGCGCCTTACCACTGCGGATCAGCGTAGTGCGGAAGCGGCCGGGAGGGCGGCTCCGCCCGCATTCCCCGCCACATGGGAGCAATGACCGGATTGAGCACACAGGGCGCACACGGCGCACACCCGTGGCTTTCCCGCGCCCAATAACTATTGGCCGGTCGCGGGATGATTCCCGTACGCAATCCGGACGTCAAGAACTATTCCGACGGCGGCGATATCCCGGGACGGCCGGAAAGGGCACGCGGGGGCACGTGGATGAATTCCCGCAAGGTCGACTCGCGGACCTCCGCGCGGCGCCGCTACGGCTTCAGGAGCTCCACCCGCACGTCCGCCGGGAAGCCCGTCGTCGGCCCGGTCCGGCGGGCGAACTCGGTGACGCCCTCCAGCTGTGCGGCGCCGAAGCGGAAGTCGAGCGTCGTGAAGTACCGCTCCAGGACACCGGCGTCGAACGACTCCCAGCGCGCGGCCTGCTCGGCGACCTTCGTGACCTCCTCCAGGGAGAGGTCGCGGGAGGCGAGGAATGCCTTGTGCACCGCGCGCACGACCTCCGGCTCGCGCTCGACGTAGTCGCGCCGGGCGGCCCAGACGGCGAAGACGAACGGCAGGCCCGTCCACTCCTTCCACATCTCCCCCAGGTCGTACACGTCGAGGCCGAGCCGCGGCGCGTCGATCAGGTTCGCGCGCAGCGCCGCGTCACCGATGAGGACGGCGGCGTCCGCCTCCCGCATCATCAGGCCGAGGTCGGGCGGGCACGCGTAATAGTCGGGCTGTACGCCGTACCGCTCGGCGAGCAGCAGCTGCGCGAGCCGCACGGACGTGCGCGAGGTGGAGCCGAGGGCGACGCGCGCCCCGTCCAGCTGGTCCAGCGGCACCTGCGAGACGATCACGCACGACATCACGGGGCCGTCGCAGCCGACCGCGAGGTCGGGGAAGGCGACCAGGTCGTCGGCGTTCTTGAGGAACTCGACGAGCGTGACGGGCGCGATGTCCAGCTCACCCCGCACCACCTGCTCGCTGAGCCGCTCAGGGGTGTCCTTCGTCAGCTCGAAGTCGAGGAGCGTCCCCGTGCGCGCGAGGCCCCAGTAGAGGGGCATGCAGTTCAGGAACTGGATGTGGCCGACGCGCGGCCGAGGAGTGCGACGGGAGTCGGGCAGCTGTTCGGCGCCTGCCCCCGCGAAGGCGCCAAGGGGAGAATTGTCCACATCGGGGAGGCTAGCCCCCATGCGGTACGGTCCGGGCGCCGGGTCCCTTGCCCGTCCCGTCAACCCCGCTGAGGGCCTCGTCAAACATCCGGGTGACGTGATCTTGCCCCCTATTGCATTCCCGTGCCTGCGTGCTAAGCTCGCCGCAAGTTGCAGTTTGGTTTCCCTTGCAGTACAGAGCCTGCGGAGCATGTAACCCCCGCAGGCTCTCGTCGTTTTCAGACTTATGCAGTTGTTTAAACAATCGCTGGTTCTGGAGCAGGGCAACCCTTTGGCCCAAGGAGGGCTTATGGCTACCGGAACCGTGAAGTGGTTCAACGCTGAAAAGGGCTTTGGCTTCATCGCCCAGGAAGGCGGCGGCCCGGACGTCTTCGTCCACTACTCCGCGATCAACGCGAACGGCTTCCGCTCCCTTGAGGAGAACCAGGCCGTTTCCTTCGACGTGACGCAGGGCCCCAAGGGTCCGCAGGCGGAGAACGTCACCCCGATGTGATCGGGCGCCTCACGTAAGTGAGGCGTGTGATTCGCTCCGGTGACTTGATCCGGACATGGATGCAGTACCCAAGGAGCCCTGCTCCTCCGCTTCGGCGGGGGAAGCGGGGCTCCTGCCTTTCCCGGCCCCTGAGCCTTGGGCCTTGGGCCTTGGGCCTTGGGCCCCCAATATGTACCGCCTGACCCTGATCAGGTGTGCTGCATGACCATCACGAAGGTGGTCCCCGGCTCCAGCGCCTCGTAGGCGTGCGGGACGTCCCCGCGGTACGACATGTAGTCCCCGGGGGCCAGTTCCACGGCCTCCCCGACCGGGCCCGCGAGCAGTCGGCCCGTGCTGATGACCAGGTGCTCGACCGAGCCGGGGATATGCGGGTCGGACTCGCGCGCGGCGCCCGGTTCCAGCGCCCCGTGGTAGATGTCGCGCCGTACGCCGGTGGGGCCCGCGGAGAGCAGCGTGCCCGCGTAGGACGAGTTCTCCGCGTGCATGGTGGGCCCCTCGCCCGCGCGGATCACGGTCACCGCCGGGGCGGGTGACTCCACGAGCACGCTGAAGGGCACCCCGAGTGCCACGGCCAGCGCCCAGAGCGTCTCGATGCCGGGGTTGCCGGTGGCCGCCTCCAGCTGGGAGAGCGTGGACTTCGCGATGCCGGCGCGTTTGGCCAGCTCGGAGAGGGAGATCCCGGCCTTCGCGCGCTCGCGGCGCAGCGCCGCGGCGACCCACTCGCGGGGCATGCGGGACGGCGGGGCGGCGCCGGACCGGCCTGCGCGATCGGCACGGTCGGCACGATCGGCGTTGTCGGCGTTGTCGGCGTTGTCGGTCATCACTTCACTTCTCTCCTGGCTCTCTCCCCGTAGGAGGCCCCGATGGAGGGCTCGCGTTCGGTACAGGGGACCGATCGTTCGCCTTGACGAACGTACACCGCTGCGCCCATTCTACGACGTATGCGTTCGCCACACCGAACAAATGGCCCTGCACACCGAACGACCGACGGCTCGGAGGCCGACACCGCCCTCGTCCGCCTCTCCGACCTCCCGCCCGGCGTCCTGCGCGACATCGCCCTCGTCTGGCTCGCCGACGCCGTGGTCGGCGTCTCCTTCGGCGCGATCGCCGTCGCGGGCGGGCTCCCGCTCTGGGTGCCGGTGCTCATGTCGCTGCTCGTGTACGCGGGCTCCGCCCAGTTCAGCGCCGTCGGCATTCTCACCGCGGGCGGCGGTCCGGTGGCGGCCGCGGCGACCGGGCTGCTGCTCAACTCCCGCACGGCGGCGTTCAGTCTGGCCCTCGCCGATGACCTCGGCCGCTCCTGGGCGGCGCGGCTGATCGGCGCGCACCTCATCACCGATGAGACGGCCGCGTTCGTCCTGGCCCAGCGCGGCGGCAGGCAGCGCAGGGCCGCGTTCTGGATATCCGGCGTCGGGCTGTTCGCGGCGTGGAACGTCAGCGTGCTCGCGGGCGCCCTCGCCGGGTCGGCGCTCGGCGACACGGACCGGTTCGGCCTCGACGCGGCGTTCCCCGCGGTGCTGCTCGCCCTGGTGCTGCCCGCGCTGCGTGGTGACAGCGCGGCGCGGCGTGCCTCGGCGGCCGGCGCGGTGATCGCGGTCGCCGCGGCGCCGCTGCTGCCGGCGGGCGTGCCGGTGCTGCTTGCCCTGCTCGGCCTGCTCGCGGCGCGCCGCGGCCCCCGCCGCCCCCGCACCACTCCCACCGCTCCCACCGCTCCCACCACTCCCGGGAGCGCCTCGTGAACGCCACGCTCGCCTGTGTCCTCGTCCTCGCCGCCGGGACGTACGTGTTCCGCCTGGCCGGTCCCGTGCTGCACGGCCGCGTCGAACTACCGGCACAGGTGCAGGAATTGCTGACCGTGGGCGCCACGGTCCTGCTGGTCGCGCTGCTCGCCACGGGGGCGCTCACGGAGGGCCAGGGCTTCGCGGGGTGGGCGCGGCCCGCCGGTGTGCTGGTCGGCGGGGTGCTCGCCTGGCGCAGGGCGCCGTTCGCCGTGGTCGTGGTGGGCGCGGCCGCGGCGACGGCGCTGCTGCGGCTGATCGGAGTGGACTGACCCCGGCCGCCCCGCCGATCCCCCGGCGCCCGCCCCGGTTCAGGGCTGCGGGACGGCGTCGTACTTGGGGTTGGGGCTTCCGTCCCGCAGGATGCGGGGCGCGGAGAACACCCCGTACAGCTCGGTGTTCTTGGAGTAGGGCTCGCCGATGGTCCCGCGCGGGAGGCTCGTCCATCATGGTGCCGGTGATCCGGACGTGCGTACGACCGTGCCAGAGGGATGCCGGCATACCGGGGAAGCTACCGGCCACCACTGACAACGGTACCGCTCAGCTCACGGGTCCGGGCGGCTCCTCGTACAGCGCCTCCACGACATCCGCGTACCGCTCCGTGACCGCACGTCTGCGCACCTTCAGGCTCGGCGTGAGCAGCCCGCCCTCCACCGTGAAGTCCTCGTCGAGCACGGCGAATCGGCGGATGCGGGCGGGGCGCGAGACGGTGGCGTTGGCGGCGTCCACGGCCTCCTGGACGAGGGCGCGGACGCGGGGGTCGCGGGAGAGCGGCGCGGTCAGCTCGACGCCCTCGCGGGCGGCCCAGCCGGTGAGTTCCTCCGCGTCCAGGGTGATCAGGGCGACGGGGTGGGGGCGGCGGTCGCCGACCATGACCGCGCGGGACACGAACCGTGAGGTCTGAAGGGCCAGTTCGCTGAGGGAGGGGGTGAGGTTCTTGCCTCCGGAGGTGATGATGAGGTCTTTCTTGCGGCCGGTGATCGTGAGGAAGCCGGCGTCGTCGAGGGCTCCCAAGTCCCCGGTGTGCAGCCAGCCTTCGTCGTCGATCGCCTCGCGCGTGGCGTCGGGGTTGTTGTGGTAGCCGGGAAAGACCATGGCGCCCCGGGCGAGGACCTCACCGTCCGGCGCGATACGGATCTCGACGCCGTCGACCGGACGGCCGACCGTGCCGTACCGCACGGCGCCGGGGTGGTTGAGGGTGAGGACGCCGGCCGACTCCGTCATCCCGTAGCCCTCGTAGACGGCGATGCCGCAGGCCCGCAGGAAGTCGACGGTGTCCGGCGCGATGGGCGCGCCGCCGGTGAGCGCCCGGCGGAGCTGCCCGCCGAACGCCTGCCGGACCAGGCCGTAGAGGGCCTTGTCGGCGGCTTCGTACGCGTCCTGGAGCTCGGGCGGCAGCGTGCCGTCGGCGGCCATGACCCCGATGCGGACGGCCTCCTCGAACCGTTCGCGCCCGCCCTCCCGTGACTCGGCGAGGGACAGCACGACCGAGCGCACCTTCTCGAAGAGGCGGGGCACGGACGGCAGATGGGTGGGCCGCGCCTCGGCCAGCTCGGCGACGACGTCCTCGATGCGCCCGCCGAAGAAGGTCAGCGTGCCGCCCTGGATGAGCGTCGTGAACTCGATGAGCTGGGCGAGGAGGTGGGCGAGCGGCAGGTAGAGGTACGTGGAGTCGCCGGGGCCTCCTTCGACGAGCGGCACGGTGGCGCGCTGCACGGCCAGCAGATTGCCGTGCGTCAGCAGGCACCCCTTGGGAAGGCCGGTGGTGCCGGAGGTGTAGATGATGGTGGCCAGGTCGTCTTCGGCGCGGGTGCGGGAACGCTCCAGCAGGGCGTCGAGCGACGCGAGCGGAAGCGTCCCTTCCGCCCCTATGACTTCCCACGGACTGTCGGTGTCGGCACGACCGGCGGCGGCTGCGCCCCGCATAAGAACCACATCCCGCACCACATCCCGCACCCCCTCCAGCCGCCCTTCCAGCCGCCCTTCCTCCCGCAGCCGCTCGGTCTTCGCCGCCTGCGCCTCGTCCTCGCAGATCACCACCGTCGCGCCCGAGTCGCGTACGACCCACGCGGCCTCCTCGTCGCCCGCCGTCGGGTAGACGGGGACGACGACCGCGCCCGCCGCCAGCGCGCCGAAGTGGGCGTGGGTCCATTCGGGGCGGGTCTCGGCGAGGATCGCCACGCGGTCTCCCGGGCGGACGCCGAGGGCGATCAGGGCGCGGCCCACGTGGCGTACGCGGTCGCGCAGTCCGGCGTACGAGAGTTCGGTCCACGACGCCCCGTCGCGCCCACGGAAACGCAGGGCGGGCAGGTCGCCGTGCCGGTCGGCCGCCCATTCGCACAGCAGGGAGAGCGTCCTCGGCAGTTCCGCCGGCGTCCGGGGGTGGTCGTTCCGCGTCTGCTGCATGCGTCGCTGCATGCGTACGACGCTAAGGAGCGGGCCCGGCGTACGGGATGACGCGAAACGTCAGCGGCGCTGGCCGGAGCGCTCAGCGCGGCGCTACCGTCGTGACATGGCGAGGCGGACGATCACCGTGCACCATGTGAGGGCCGTGCTGCGCGGTGCCGAGCGGCGCGGCGTGGACACCGTGCCGTTGTTGCGGGGCGCTCAGATCCCGCCGCTGCTGCTCGGCGACGACCGGGCCCGTGTCACGGCCCCGCAGTTCGCGCGGCTCTTCCGGGAGCTGTACCGCGCCACGCAGGACGAGTTCCTGGGCCTCGGCTCCGCCGTCAGCAAGCCCGGCACCTTCGCGATGATGTGCCAGGCCTCGCTGGGCTGCCGCGACCTCGGGGCCGCCGTGCGGCGGGGCGTGACCTTCTACGGCCTCTTCCCCGGCGGCCCCGACCTCGTGCTGGAACGCCGGGCCGACGAGGCGGTGTTCGGCGTCCGCAGCGACCTCGAACAGGACTACTTCCTCGCCGAGTGCCTGGTCATCATCTGGCACCGCCTGTGCAGCTGGCTGATCGGCCGCCGGATTCCGCTGCGCCGGGCGGAGTTCGGGCATCCGCCGCCGCCGCACAAGGACGAGTACGAGCTGCTCTTCGGCTGCCCCGTGCGGTTCGGGGCCGAGCGGACCGGCGCCTGCTTCGACCCGCACTGGCTGGACGCGCCGCTCGTCAGGGACGAGGAGGCGCTGGACGAGATGCTGCGCCGCGCGCCCTTCGAACTGCTCAGCCGCCGCGAGTACGGTACGACGGTCGCCGAGCAGGTGGGCCGGGCCCTCGCACGATCCCTGCGTTCCTCGCCCCGCCTCCCCTCGCTCGGCGAACTCGCGACGCGGCTCGCGGTGAGCCCGGCGACGCTGCGTCGGCGTCTGGCCGAGGAGTCCACGTCGTACCAGCGCCTGAAGGACGCGGTGCGGAGGGACGCGGCGATCGCGGGCCTGGCGGAGACCCACGAGCCCATCGCCGACCTGGCGGCACGGCTCGGCTTCTCCGAGGACACGGCATTCCACCGGGCGTTCCGCCGCTGGACGGGGACGACGCCGGGGGCGTACCGGGCGGTGAGGGGAGGAGCTCCTGGCACGTGGCCCGGCTCGCCGGTCGGTCGTTTTGTGGTGGGCGGGGGGTCGCTCGGGGCTTCCGTGGCGGGGTGCGCGTCGCCCGGCGGCGGTCCGACGGCCGCCGGAACCCCGGTCGAGGGACCGTCGCAGGACGACACGTCGCTCAGCGGCGCAACCCCGGCGCCCGGCGGCTCACCGCCCTACGACAGCCCATCCCCCGACGACGACCCATCCCCCGCCCAGGCCCCGGACGAGGGGCCGTCGGAGGACGACGCGTCGTTCGGTGGGGCGGTCCCGGACCGGGCTTCGTCTCCGGACGCGCCCTGTCCCGCCGCTCCCGCACTGGGCGCGTCCGGCGCCGCAGCGCCGGCCCCGGGGGCGCCCGCGCCCGCCTCCTGAGAACCCCCACCGAGCCACGTCCCCACCGCCCCTCCCTGGGGGGCGGCCCCGTTCCCCAGCGCCTCTCCCTCCCGTCTGGCCAGGCGCCTGGCCGTGCGGCCGAGGGCTATCAGGACCGTGATCAGGGAGGCCGGCGTGTCCTCGATGCGGCGCGTGTACCGCACCGCCTCTTCGTATGAGGCGTGGGCCTGCGGCAGCATCTCCTGGGATTCGTAGGCGTCGCCGATGTCCTTGAGGACGGTCGCGTACCAGCCGGGGTCCACGTCGCCGTCGATCAGGGCGAGCACGGCCTGATAGGCGGCCACCCCGTCGGCGTACGCACCGTCAAGACCCAGGCGGCCCAGCTCCTCGTACGTAAGGCCCATGTTGTGCAGCACGGCCGCGCGCCGCTCCGTGTCCGCGATCTTCGGGACCTCCTCGGCCAGCCGCTCGAGGACATCCCGCGCCTCTGTCGGCTCCCCCAACGAGGCGAGCGTGTTGGCCAGCGCGGTCATCGTCGTGGCGAGGTCGCTCGGATTGTCGGCGCGCTCTTTGTACGAGACGGCCTGCCGGAAGTGCTCCACGGCCTCCTTGATGTCGTGCGCGTCGCGGTAGGTGTCGGCGATGTCATGGAGGATGACGCCGTAGACGCCTGGCGACGCCTCGGGGTCGGCCAGGTCGCGCGCCTCGCGGAAGCAGTCGAGCGCCTGCTCGAACCGTGCGGACCGTGCGGACCGTGCGGACTGGGCGGACCGTTCGGGCCGCCGTGGATGTGGATCGCGTTCTTCCGGCATGGTGGGCCTCCGTCCGTGCGTCGAATGGTCGGTCCGTTCCCGTGCCCCGCGCCCCATTCGTCAACGTAGCGCCGCACCCCCGCAGTGGATACCTGCGAGCCGAGGTCAACGAAGCTGAGCGTCCCGGTCAGCCCCGCGCTTACTCACCGGTCACTACGGTCGATGCCGAAGTTCCCAGCCCCCGCGCACAGTTGGGAGAGCCGCATGCACGCACGCACCAGCTTCAGAGCGTGGACCGTGGTGGCCGCGCTCGGCCTGTCGGCCATCACTCCGCTCACCCCGCTCACCCCGCTCACCCCGCTCACCCCGCTCACTTCCCTCACCGAGGCCACCGCAGCCACGGCGACCACCGCGGCCCACGCCGGGCAGAGCCCCGCGTCCTCGTCCCCCGGCGACATCGTGAGCTCCGAGCCGAGCGCCTTCCACCCACTGCCGGGCCAGCCCACCCACACCAAGGCCTGGAAGGTGCACTACCGCTCGACCAGGGCCGACGGCGCGCCCAACACCGTGTCCGGCACGGTCATCGTGCCGCAGGACGGCAGAAAGGGCCCTCGCCCCCTGATCACGTACGCCGTGGGGACGGTCGGCGTCGGCGACCGCTGCGCGCCCAGCGCGAACTTCCCGAAGGGCACCGCCCTCGAAGCCAACCTCATCCAGCAGCTCACCCGGCGCGGCTGGGCCGTCGCCGTCACCGACTACGAGGGACTCGGCACCCCCGGCGAGCACACCTACACGGTCGGCCGCTCCGCCGGCCAGGCGATGCTCGACGCGGCCCGCGCCGCGATCCGTCTCCCGGAGGCGGGCCTCGGCGAGGACACGCCCGTCGGCATCATGGGCTACTCGCAGGGCGGCCAGGCCTCCTCCTGGGCAGCCGAGCTGCACGGCTCGTACGCCCCCGAACTCGACGTCAAGGGCACGGCGACCGGCGGCGTCCCGGGCGACCTGATGAAGGTGGCGCACTTCAACGACGGTTCGTACGGCTCGGGCCTGATCTTCATGGCGGCGATCGGCCAGAACGCGGCGTTCCCCGAGCTGGGCCTCGACTCCTATCTGAACCCGGTCGGCAAGGCGCTCATAGGTGCCATGAAGAACACCTGCGTGGCGGACGGCGCGGTGCTCGGCTCCTTCAAGACGATCGACTCGATGACGACGAAGAACCCCCTGGACCAGCCCGACTGGCAGCAGCGGCTGCACGCGTCGCGGGTCGGCACCGCCAAGCCGGACGCCCCGGTGTACCTGTACCACGCGCTCGCCGACGAGCTGATCCCGTACGGCGTCGGCAAGCAGGTCCGCAAGGACTGGTGCGCGCGGGACGCGAACGTGGAGTGGCACACCATCCCGCTCGGGGAGCACGTCAGCGGGGTGATCACGCAGTCGCCGTTCGCGGCCCAGTGGCTGGCGGACCGCTTCGCGGGCCGTCCGGTACGCGGCAACTGCTGAGCAGGGCACGGCAGTTCGGGCGGCCTCCCGGGCGGTGGCCGCCCCTTCGCGCGCCGAAAAGGAGTGGGCAGCTCCGCACCACCCCTCATAGGATCGCAAGGTTTGCAGGACTTGGAGACGCCACAGCGGCAGCCGGCGGAGCGGGGCCCGACTCCCGGAGCTGGCACAGGCCCAGGGCCGGGGCCGATGCCGGGGCCGGAGCCGGACGGGCCCGAAAGGGGAACCACCACCCGATGACCACACCACCCGCGCCTCCCACATCGCCGACGCCCCCGCAGGCACGACAGACACCGCAGGCGGCACCGGCACCACAGGCACCACCGGAACCGGAACCGGCACCACAGGCACCACCGGCACCACACCCACCACATCCGACGCCACCCCTGACCCCACCACCCGGCGACCCCTCCCACGCCGACCCCGCACCCGGTCCCGACTTCATCACGCCGGTCGACCACCTCTTCGTACGTACGCACTTGGGCATCCCGCACCTCGACGCCGACGCCTGGACGCTGACCGTGGAGGGCCTGGTCGAGCACCCCCTGCGCCTGGACCTGTCCGCGCTCCTGGCCCTGCCGGCGCGGCCGCTCACGGCGGTCCACGAGTGCTTCGGCAGCCCGCTGCGCCCCGACGTGCCGACGCGCGCGGTGGCGAACGTCGAGTGGACGGGCTTCCCGCTCGCCACGCTCCTGGACCGGGCGGTCCCACTGCCCGCCGCCCGGCACGTCCGCTTCGAGGGCGCGGACACCGGCTCCTTCCACGGCGAGGACGGCCTCTCGTACGTGAAGGACCTGCCGTTGGAGACCGCGCACCGCCAGGTCTTCCTGGCCCACCGCATGAACGGCGAGCCGCTGCGCGCCCGGCACGGCTACCCGCTGCGCGCCGTGGTCCCCCGCATGTTCGGCACCAACTCCGTGAAGTGGCTGACCCGCATCGTCCTGACGGACGAGCGCCCGGAGCACATGTTCACGACGACGTTCTACACACGGACGCTCCCCGGCAGCGACACCCCGCAGCCGGTGCGCGAGGTGGACGTCAACAGCAAGCTGCTGACCCCGGCGGCCGATGCCCGGCTCCGCCACCCGGAGACCCATTTCCGGGGCCGCGCGTGGAGCACCACGGAGGTCGTACGCGTCGACCTCTCCCTCGACGGTGGCCCCTGGCAACCGGCCACCCTGGACGCGCTGGGCGCCGACCCGGCCTGGCAGGGCTTCTCGCTGCGCCGCATCCTCGCGCCCGGCCCGCACACCGTCCGCTCCCGCGCCACGGACCGCACGGGCCGAGTCCAGCCGCCGCCGGGTTCGCGCAACTCCGTCCACGAGGTGCGGTTCACGGTCAAGGGCTAGCGCCCTACCGACTTCATCCGCCGCACCGAGGCCGGGGCGCTCCACACGTCACGCCCCTCGGCCGCCAGGGCCTTCAGCGCGGCCAGGGACAGCTCCAGCGGCGCGGTGTCGGCACGGCCTCGGCCGGAGTGCCGTTGGCGAGGTTGACGGCCCCGGCCCAGCAGCTCCGGGGCCAGTCCTCTACGGCTGACCCCTGACCCCTGACGCCTGACGCCCGACCCCTGACGCCTGATCCCTGATCCCTGACGCCTGATCCCTTCCCAGTGTTGTCGAGAGGTGCCGGGACGCGACAAGTACGCGCTAAACGGTGCGCAGGCACTTACTGGTGCGTGAACTTCCCTTGCCGCGGAAGCCGCCACGCCGCCAGGCCCGCCGTGGCGCACAGCGTGAGGCCCGCCACCAGGAGGCCCGTCCGCATGCCCGGCACGGAGAAGTCGGAGCCGTTGCCCGCGAGGAGGGCGCCGAAGAGGGCGACGGACATCGCGCCTCCGGTCTGCCGCAGGGAGTTCAGCAGACCGGAGGCCGTGCCCGCGCGCTCGCCGGGCACACTGTCGAAGAGCTGCGCGGTGAGCGCGGGGACGGCGACCGCTCCGCCGATTCCCGTCGGGATCAGCAGCACCAGTACGAGCCACAGCGGCGTGTGCGCGGTCAGCGGGAGCAGGACGAACATGGCGAGGGCGAGCACCGCCTGGCCGAGGACGACGACCCGGCGTCGGCCGACGCGCTCGGCGAGCCGGGGCGAGACGAGGTTCGTCCCGGTGATGATCACGGCCAGCGGTACGAACATCAGGCCCGCCTCGATGCCCGACATGCCGCGCAGCTGCTGGTAGTAGAGGCCGAGGAGGAACGTCACGCCGTAGAAGCCGGCGTTCACCGCGAAGCCGACCGCGAGGGCGACCGAGACCTGCCGCTGCCGCAGCAGCGCGAGCGGGACCATCGGCGCGCGGTGCCGCTTCTCGGCGGCGTGGAAGGCGAAACCGGAGGCGACGGACATGGCGAACGCGGCCAGGACGGGCGCGCTCGTCCACCCCAGGTGGCCGCCCTCGATGACGGCGAACGCGAGCCCGGCCAGGGCCGTCACGGCCGTCGCCTGCCCGGCGAGGTCGAGCGGGGCCGGGCGGCGCGGGGAGCGGGCGGTACGGGCGAGGAGGGCGAGGATCACCGCGCCCACGGGCAGGTTGAGGAGGAAGACGGCACGCCACCCGGCGGTCTCCGTGAGGATGCCGCCGAGCACCGGCCCGACCGCGACGGCCGCGGAGCCGCCCACCGTCCACAGCGCGATGGCACGGGCCCGGCGGCGCGGCTCGTCGTACGCCTCCCGGATCAGCGCGAGCGAGGCGGGCATCACGATGGCGGCGGCCCCGCCCTGCGCGACGCGTGCGGCGATCAGCGCGCCGATGCCGGGCGCGAGGGCGCAGGCCAGCGAGGCGGCGGTGAAGAGCGCCACGCCCCAGGCGTACGCCCGCCGCGCCCCGGCCCGGTCGGCGAGCGCCCCCGCGGAGAGCATCAGCGCGGCGAACATGAGCGTGTACGCGTCCACGACCCACTGCAGGCCCGCCATGCCGCCGTGCAGGGAATCGCGGATGTCGGGCAGCGCGATGTTCACGGCGGTGACGTCGATGGTGATGACGGTGAAGCCGAGCAGCGCGGCGACGAGGGCGACGGGACGGCTCCCGGCACGGGCGGGGGGCCGAGCGGCCGTGCGGACGCGCTCCGGGCCAAGGGTGACGGACATGACGCTCCTACGCGAGGTCTTCTGCGGGGTGACGGGCGGGTGGGTGGGACAGCGACGTCGCGAAGCGACGGTCAGCCGCCGCGGTAGCGGCGGACCCCCGACGATGCCCGCGGCGGCGGACCCCGGCCAGACCGCCCCGTTCCTGGTCCTGACAGGGCCCCCCACGCACGCTCCCCGACCAGAGAAAATAACGAGATGAAGACGGCCAGCACAGCAGGCACCCCAGGCACCCCAGGCACCACGGGCACCACCCCCACCCCGCCAGGCGCCCCCGCCAGAACAAGCGCGCCCCCCACGGGAACGGAACTCGGCCGATACCTCCGCGCCCGCAGGGCCCGCGTCACCCCCGCCGACGCCGGCCTGCCCGCGGGCACCGGACTGCGCCGCACGCCCGGTCTGCGCCGCGAGGAACTGGCGACCCTCGCCGGGGTCAGCGTCGACTACTACACCCGCCTGGAGCGCGGCCGGGAGACGAACCCCTCCCCCGCCGTCATCGACGCCCTGGCCCGCGCCCTGCGCCTGACGGGCGACGCCCACGACCGCCTGCACGACCTGGCCGAACTGGCCTCGGGCCGCCTCACGGAACCGCACCCCACCGCCGACCACACGGTCCGCGAGTCGACCTCGCGCACGCTGGACGCGCTGGCCCCGCTGCCCGCGTACGTGGTGAGCAGGCACAGCTACGTGCTGGCCGCCAACGCCCCCGGCAGGGCGCTGCACCCCGGCCTGTGGGACTGGCCCGCCGAGCAGCGCAACATCACGCGCTACCTCTTCCTGCACCCCGTGGGCCGCGAGCTCTACCAGCCGTGGGAGGAGACGGTCGCCATGTCGGTGGCACATCTGCGGGCGGTCGGCGGCACGGACACGGACTCGCCCCGGCTGACGAATCTGGTCGGCGAACTCCTCCTCAAATCACCGGACTTCGCCCGCATCTGGGAGCGTTACGACGTACGGGAGCGCGGCGGCGGCACCAAGTCGTTCGCGCATCCGAAGGTCGGTGCGATGACCCTCACGTACGAGGTGATGCAGCTGGCGAGGACGGGCGGCCAGCGCATGGTGGTCTACCAGGCGAAGCCGGGTACGCGGGACGAGGCGGCGATGCTGGGACTGACCACGCCAAAGCACCCCTGACACACATCAGCCCGAACCGGGCCCCTCACTCGAACCCGGATCCACGGCACAGGAGCTCCCGCTCTTCGGCATCTCCCCATACAACAAGAACCCGTCCACCTTGTCCCGCACGCACGCGGAACCCAGGTAACCGGTGTGCCCGTCCCCCTTGTTGTCCAGGACGACGGCCTGGGAGCCGAGGCGCCGCGCGGTCTCCTCCGTCCAGCGGTAGGGCGTCGCGGGGTCACCGCGCGTGCCGACGAGCAGCAGCTTGGGCGTCTTCACGTCGCGTACGTCCTCACGGATGTACGTGGTTCCAGGGGGACGCCCGAAGCAGAGCAGCACCGGCATCAACATCGACTTGCCGAAGACGGGCGACGCCTCCTCGAACTCCTCCTGGAGCCTGCCGACTTCCTTCTCTATGCGCGCGGCGTCGGGCCGGTCGGGGTCGTCGGCGCAGTTCACGGCCATGAGGGCGGCGGTCATATTATCCATAGGCACCTCTTCACCCGCGACACCCGCGACACCCGCGCCACCCCCCTCACCCACGTCACCGGGGCCGCTTCGGACACCGCCCGCAAGTCCGCCGCTCATCCGGATCAGCGCCCGCGGGTCCCCGTCCGCGAGCAGCGCGCCCAGCGCCTGCGACAGCGCGGGCCACGCCTGCCTGCTGTACAGAGCCTGACTGAGTACGCCGACGACATCCTGCCCCGTGAACTCCTCACCCTCCATGGACCGCAGCGGCACCGCGTCCATGTCCTGGATGAGCTGGACCATGCTGTGGCGGGCGGCGCGGGCGTCGGTGCCGAAGACGCAGCCGGCGTTGCCGGTGCACCAGGTCAGGAAGTTGTCGAGGGCGTTCTGGCGTCCCTCGGCGGTCACGAGGGACTGCTCGGCGAGGGGCTCGGTCAGCGTGTCCACGCCGTCGAGCACCATCCGCCCGACCTTCTTGGGGAACTGCGCGGCGTAGACGGCGCCGAGCCGCGTCCCGTAGGAGAACCCGAGGTAGTTCAGCTTCTTGTCGCCGAGGGCCTGCCGCATGACGTCCAGGTCGCGCGAGACGTTGACCGTCCCCATGTACGGCAGGACGGGACCGGACTTGGCCTCGCACTCTTTGGCGACCTCGCGCAACTCGGCAAGCAAGGCACCCGGATCACCACTCCCCCCTCCCCCTCCCTCTTCCCCTGGGACGGGGTCCCCGTCGGTGTCACCGCAGCTGACGGGGTCGCTCAGACCGACGCCGCGCGGGTCGAAGGAGACGACGTCGTACCCCTTGCTGAGGAAGCCGAACTCCTTCTGGGAACCGGCGAGTGCGGAGACGCCGGGGCCGCCGGGGCCGCCGAAGTTCAGCAGCAGGGAGCCTCTGGGCTTGCCGCTCGCGCTCGACCTCATCCGGATCAGCGCGACGTCCACGGTTCCGGTCCCGGGCCGGGCGTAGTCGAGCGGAACGGTCACGTCTCCGCACTGGACGTCCTTGGAGTGCCCGGTGGCTTCCGCCATGGCCTCCGTCGAGCCCTTGCAGGCACCCCATTTGATCTTCTGCGTGTAGTACCGCGACAGGTCGGGCCGATCATTCCCGTCGGCCACCTCGGTGAGGCCCGGCGCGACCACTCCCACGACGGCGAGCGCGGTCAGGCCGGCCACTGCGTAAGCTCCCCGCACGGCAACCTCCCAGGGCTCTCCCCCAGCCCCACCCTAAGCGCCCCCGCGCCCCCGCGCCCCCTCACTCTCCGTACACCCCCGAGCCACCTTCCTGCCGCTCGGACCGCCCCACCCCGCCGCTCCACGACGGACATCTCCCACGCACCCACCCGTTCACCCCGCGCTGCAGGGCGGGCGGCTGAGGTGGGCCTGGGATCACACGGCCGCAGGGTGGGAAGCCCCGCGCTGCGAGGGCAAGCGCACCGAAGCACACGGCAGGGGCTCCCGGCGCTGCTGAGGTGGGCGTGGGAGTCGGGAAGCCGCGACGGCCCGCAGCCGCGAGCGCGCGCGAGGGGACGTGGGGGTATGTGCGAGCGGAGCACAGTAGAGCAACTAGCCCAGCAGCAAATCAACGCCCACACCAAGATGGCGAGCACGCACATACCCCCGCGGCCCCGCCCCCACAGACGAACCCAAGGCGCAGACGGCACCACGACCCCGGCCCCGCCCTCAGACGGACCCAAGACGCCGCCCCCGCGCCCCCTCCATCAGCCCCCCAAGCCCCGCCCACGCAAAGTTCATCAGCGTGGACGCCGCCTCCTTCGCCGAGACAGACTCGTTCGCGTTGGCCCACTCCGCGAGGGACTCCGCCGCGCCCACCAGCGCCTGCGCGAGGCCCGCGACCTCGTGGTCCGGCAGAGAGGGGTCCTCGTGCGCCTCCCGCGCCGCCACCGCGATCACCGACGTCACATACGCCACCACCTCCTCCCGCATCACCGCGACGAGCGCCGCGAACGGCTCCCCCTGGGCCCGCGCCTGGCGGTGCAACACCGCCCACCCGTCCGGCCGCTCCGCGGTATGCGCGAAGAACGCCCGCAACCCGTCCCAGAGTTGACGCTCGGCGGCCCGCTCCCCCGCGACGGCGCTCACCCCTTCCCGCACCGCCCCGACGAGCGCGGCGGCCTCCCGCCGTATGCACGCGCTGAAAAGCTCCTCCTTGGAGTCCAGATACAGGTACACCAGCGGCTTCGACACACCGGCAAGCTCCGCGATCTCGTCCATGGAGGCCGCCCGGTACCCCCGCCGCGCGAAAATCCGCACCGCCGCGTCCAGCATCTGCTGCTCCCGCACGGCCCGCGGCATCCGCTTCTGCCGCCGCTTCTCGCCCACCCCGCCCCCGCCTTCCCACGCTGCCCGTCACAACTCAGCGTCAGCGTACGGTCAACGGGGCCAGGTGAACGATTACCGGAGGAAGAGAAGACCGAACAAGCCCCGCCCCCCGATCGATCAACCGCTCCGAGGACGGGGCTCACGCAGACGCAGACGCAAACGCAGACGCAGACTCAGACGCAGACTCAGGCAGTCGCAGGCACCGTCCGCGACGGCGCCGCGTCCTCGACCTCCACCCCGCCGAAGTCATCGAGCGGCGACGCCGAAGCACTCTCGTACGCGTCCAGGTCCAGAATCTTCTCCCGAGCCGCAACGATCACGGGAACCAGCGCCTGCCCGGCCACGTTCGTGGCGGTCCGCATCATGTCCAGGACGGGGTCGATGGCGAGGAGCAGACCCACGCCCTCCATGGGCAGACCCAGCGTGGAAAGAGTCAGCGTCAGCATCACGGTGGCGCCGGTCAGACCGGCCGTCGCCGCCGAACCCACCACCGACACGAACGCGATGAGCACGTACTCCTTGATGCCGAGGTCCACGTCGAAGATCTGCGCGACGAAGATCGCGGCGATCGACGGGTAGATCGCGGCGCAGCCGTCCATCTTCGTCGTGGCGCCGAAGGGCACCGCGAAGGACGTGTACTCCTTCGGGACGCCGAGCCGCTCGGTGACCTTCTGAGTGACGGGCATGGTGCCGACAGAGGAGCGCGAGACGAAGGCGAGCTGGATCGCGGGCCAGGCGCCCTTGAAGAACTGGAGCGGGTTGACCTTGGCGACGAACGCGAGCAGCAGCGGGTAGACGCCGAACATCACCAGGGCGCAGCCGATGTAGATGTCCGCGGTGAACGTCGCGTACTTGCTGATGAGGTTCCAGCCGTAGTCCGCGATGGCGAAGCCGATGAGGCCGACGGTGCCGATCGGGGAGAGCTTGATGACCCACCACAGGGCCTTCTGCAGCAGCGCGAGAACCGACTCGCTCAGCTCCAGGATCGGCTTGGCCTTGTCACCGATCTTCAGTACGGCGACGCCGGCGACGGCGGCCATGAAGACGATCTGGAGGACGTTCAGATCGGTGAAGGGCGTGATGACGTCCGTCGGGATGATCCCGGTCAGGAAGTCGATCCAGGAGCCCGCGTCCTCGGGCGCCTTGCCGTCCTTGGGGGTGAGGCCGGTGCCGGAGCCGGGGTTGGTGAGCAGGCCGATGGTGAGGCCGATGGCCACCGCGATCAGCGACGTGATCATGAACCACAGCAGGGTGCGGGTGGCGAGCCGCGCGGCGTTGTTGACCTTGCGCAGGTTGGTGATGGACACCAGGATCGCGAAGAAGACGAGCGGGGCGACCGCCAGCTTCAGCAGCCCGATGAAGGTACTGCCCACCTTGTCCAGGGTGGTGACGAGCCAGGACACGTCCTGGCTGCGCGCGAGCCAGCCGAGCAGGACACCGAGGACCAGACCGCCGAGGATCTGGGCCCAGAAGGGCATCTTGAGGTACTTGGTTATCCGGAAGCGGGACTCAGGCTTCTCGGTCTGGCCCGCCTTGTCGGCGGGCGTCGCGGAATTCGCGGACACGGACACACTCCGGTGAGGAAAAAATCAGGGGGAGGGGGACGTACGGGAGCGGCGACCGCGAAGGGTCAGCAGCGCCGCCGCAGCGGGGGTCACGGTCAGACGTGACAGGCCGCGGACATGCAGCGGCAGAGGTCGACATGCAGGCGCGCCACGAGCGGGACGCTCATGGCGTGGCGGTGCGCTGCTGCTGTCTTCATGTCGAACACGTTAACACTCGTGCTTTGAGAACATCAAAGGTCTTGTTTGAGGTAAGTCACCGCTCGCACCCCTGAAACGCACAGACCAACGCACAGACCAACGCACAGGACCCCGGACCCGGAGCGGGATGCTCCGGACCGGGGTCCTGACAAGAGTGACGAAGCTTACAAACCCTGCGCCTGCGCGCGGCCACCCTGGCCGCCGCCCTGCGCACGCGCCATGTCGTCCGCGCTGTCCTCCTGCGTACGGTTCGCCTCCAGGTTCGCCTTGGCGCGGTCCACGCGCGCGACGACGTCCTCGGAGGCGCGGTCCCGCTCCTTGCGGAGCACCACGAAGCTGATGGGCGCCGAGACGACCAGCGCGAGCAGCAGGATCCACAGCATGTTGGAGTCGCCGAGGCCGCGCGGCAGCATCCCGGAGTAGACGAGGCCCCAGACGACCAGGAAGCAGCCCACGAAGATCCCGAGGCGCATCAGCGTGTAGCGGAGCATGTCAATCCACTCTTCCGTTCCGAAATGGGCCCGAGTAGGACGAGCCCCTCCAGTGAAGCATGGGAGGGGCTGTGACCGGCAAGGGGGTGAGCCCGTCAGACCCGCATCGCCTGCGGCGTCTCCCGCAGCATCGGATCGGGCCCCTCGTACTCACGGATCGACTCGTAGCGCGTGTTCCGCTCGACGGGCCGGAAGCCCGCCTCGCGGATCAGATCGAGCAGATCCTCCCGCGTCAGCTTGTTCGGCGTGCCGAAGTTGTCCGCGTCGTGCGTGATCTTGTACTCGACGACCGAGCCGTCCATGTCGTCCGCGCCGTGCTGGAGCGCGAGCTGCGTGGTCTGCAGGCCGTGCATGACCCAGAAGACCTTGACGTGCGGGACGTTGTCGAACAACAGGCGCGACACCGCGAAGGTCTTCAACGCCTCCGCGCCCGACGCCATGGTCGTCCGCGCCTGGAGGCGGTTCCTGACCTTGCCGTCCTTCATGTCCACGAAGTCGTGCTGGTAGCGCAGCGGGATGAAGACCTGGAAGCCGCCGGTCTCGTCCTGGAGCTCACGCAGCCGGAGCACGTGGTCGACGCGGTGGCGCCGCTCCTCGATGTGGCCGTACAGCATCGTGGACGGGGTCTTCAGACCCTTCTCGTGCGCGAGGCGGTGGATGCGCGACCAGTCCTCCCAGTGGGTGCGGTGGTCGACGATGTGCTGCCGCACCTCCCAGTCGAAGATCTCCGCGCCGCCGCCGGTCAGCGACTCCAGACCGGCCTCGATCAGCTCGTCGAGGATCTCCGAGGCCGACAGCCCGGAGATCGTCTCGAAGTGGTGGATCTCCGTCGCCGTGAAGGCCTTCAGGGAGACGTTCGGGAGGGCCTTCTTGAGCTCGCTCAGCGAACGCGGGTAGTAGCGCCACGGCAGGTTCGGGTGCAGGCCGTTGACGATGTGCAGCTCGGTGAGGTTCTCGCCCTCCATCGCCTTGGCGAGGCGGACGGCCTCCTCGATGCGCATCGTGTACGCGTCCTTCTCGCCCGGCTTGCGCTGGAACGAGCAGTACGCGCACGACGCGGTGCACACGTTCGTCATGTTGAGGTGGCGGTTGACGTTGAAGTGGACGACGTCGCCGTTCTTGCGCGTGCGCACCTCGTGGGCGAGGCCGCCGAGCCAGGCCAGGTCGTCCGACTCGTAGAGCGCGATGCCGTCCTCGCGGGACAGCCGCTCACCGTCCCGGACCTTCTGCTCCAGCTCGCGCTTGAGACCTGCGTCCATGCCCTCGCCCTTACCTCTCCAGCGACCTACGACCTACGACCTGCCACAAACTCCCGCCAACCGTACGCCCCCCGCCCCGCTCACTCCTCCTCGGGCAGCTCCCCGACCCGGTTCTCCCACTTGGTGGAGAGCACGATGGTCGTACGCGTCCGGGAAACGCCCCGCGTCCCGCTGAGCCGGCGGATCGTCTTCTCCAGGCCGTCCACGTCGCTCGCCCTGACCTTGAGCATGTACGAGTCGTCGCCCGCGATGAACCAGCAGTCCTCGATCTCGTGCAGGTCCTTCAGGCGCCGCGCCACGTCCTCGTGGTCGGCGGCGTCGGAGAGCGAGATGCCGATGAGGGCGATGACGCCGAGGCCGAGCGAGGCGGAGTCGACGGTCGCGCGGTAGCCGGTGATGACACCGGCCGCTTCGAGGCGGTTGATCCGGTCCGTGACGCTGGGCCCGGAGAGGCCCACGAGCCGTCCGAGTTCGGCGTACGAGGCCCGGCCGTTCTCCCGCAGGGCCTGGATGAGCTGCCTGTCCACGGCGTCCATAGGTGCGATGCCTTTCATTATTCAGCGATACCGCGAGTCTATGTGTAGAATCTAAGGCGCAACAGGGCTTACGCCCTGTAAATCTCTCTCAATCTCAGCAGATCAACGACGATCCTTCGATTTTCAGGAGTGAGTTACCCCGTGTACTCGATCGAGATGGCCTACGCCCGTATGCGCGAGCTTCAGGACATGGCCAACCGCTCGCGTGCCCACCGGACCGCCGCGACCGAGGCCGACGCCCGCAAGAAGCGCGCCGCCAGGAAGCGCTAACCCCCCTGGGAGCCGGAGCCGCCTCCGGACCCGGAGCCCAGCTCTCCCTCCCACCGGCGGTACAGGCTGTGCGGCACCCCTGCCGCGTCCAGCGTCCGCCCGGCGACGAAGTCCACCAGATCCTGGATGTGCGTCGCCCCCGCGTAGAACGCCGGGGAGGCGGGCAGCACGATCGCGCCCGCCTCGTCCAGGCTCACCAGATGCCTCAGCGTCTGCCCGTTCAGCGGCGTCTCGCGTACGCAGACCACCAGCCGCCGGCCTTCCTTGAGCGTCACGCTCGCCGACCGCTGGAGCAGGTCCTTCGAGAGGCCGAGCGCCACCCCGGCCACGCACGCCGTGGACGCCGGCACGATCAGCATCCCCTTCGTCGCGTACGAACCCGAGGACGGGCCCGCCGCCAGATCCCCGGCGGCCCAGTACCGCACGTCCTCCAAGGATTCCGCCGGCATATCGAAGCCGTCCGGCTTGCCGTCGGCGCCCCGCGCGAGCCACTGCCGCAGATCGTCCCGCCAGTGCGCGTCCCGGAAGGAGATGCCCGTCTCGTCGAGCAGCGTCAGCCGCGAGGCCCGCGACACGACGAGGTCCACGCTCTCGCCCGCGCCGAGCAGGGCCCGCAGGACGGCGGCGGCATAGGGCGTACCGGACGCGCCGGACACCCCCACGATCCAAGGCCTACGCTCCGTATCTCCTGGTTTCACGCAGTGAAGCCTATCCGGCGGCCGTGCGGGCGGTGAGCCCGCGTCAGACCGTGAGACCTCGTACGAGCAGATCGAGCAGCGCGCACACGAACAGGGCGATCCCGATGAAGCCGTTCACCTGGAAGAAGGCGCGGTTGAGCCGGGACAGGTCGTGCGGCTTCACGATCGAGTGCTCGTACAGGAAGGCACCGGCGACGATCACCAGCCCGAGCCAGAAGAAAGCGCCCGCGCCCGTGTCGAGCGCGTACCAGACGAAGAGCGCCGTGGTCACCAGATGGCAGCCCCGCGCGCCCCGGATGGCGGCCGGGACGCCGAACCGCGCGGGCACCGACTTCACGCCGACCTCGCGGTCCGTCTCCACGTCCTGGCAGGCGTAGATCAGGTCGAAGCCGCCGATCCAGACGCCGACCGCGAGCCCGAGGATCACTGCCTGCCAGGACCACTCGCCGGTGACCGCGATCCAGGCGCCGACCGGGCCCATCGCCTGGGCGAGTCCGAGGATGGCCTGCGGGAAGTTCGTGAACCGCTTGCCGTACGGATAGACGACCATCGGGACCACCGCGATGGGCGCGAGCGCCAGGCAGAGCGGGTTGAGCAGGGCGGCCGCGCCGAGGAAGACGACGAGCGCGACCAGCGCGCCGGTCCACGCGGACTTCACCGACACCACGCCCGTGACCAGCTCGCGGTGGGCGGTCCTCGGGTTACGGGCGTCGATCTCGCGGTCGATGATCCGGTTCGCGGCCATGGCGAACGTCCGCAGGCCCACCATGCAGATGGTGACCAGGAGCAGCCGCCCCCAGTGGATGTCCTCGTCCAGCTGGAACATCGCGGAGAGGGAGGCGATGTAGGCGAAGGGCAGCGCGAAGACGGAGTGCTCGATCATGACAAGGCGCAGGAAGGCTCTGGTCTTCCCGGGCCGCGGCAGCGCGGCGGAGGGGGCGCTCACAGTCCGTACTCCGTCCAGCGGCGCGTCACTCGGTCCGCCGTCTCCGGGTCGGACTCGACCATCTCCGGCCAGCCCCCGTCGCGTACGTACCCCTCCTCGGGCAGCTTCCGCGTCGCGTCGATGCCCGCCTTGCCGCCCCAGAACTGCTGGTAGGAGGCGTGGTCGAGGTGGTCGACCGGGCCCTCGACGACGGTGAGGTCACGGGCGTAGTCGGTGTTGCCGAGGGCCCGCCACGACACCTCGTGCAGATCGTGGACGTCGCAGTCCTTGTCGACGACCACGATCAGCTTCGTCAGGGACATCATGTGCGCGCCCCAGATGGCGTGCATGACCTTCTGCGCGTGCTTCGGGTACTTCTTGTCGATCGAGACGATCGCGCAGTTGTGGAAGCCGCCCGACTCCGGCAGGTGGTAGTCGACGATGTCCGGGACGATCACCTTGAGCAGGGGCAGGAAGAAGCGTTCCGTCGCGCGGCCCAGTGGGCCGTCCTCCGTCGGCGGGCGGCCGACCACGATGGACTGGAGCAGCGGCCGCTTGCGCATCGTCACGCAGTCGATCTTCAGCGCGGGGAACGGCTCCTGTGGCGTGTAGAACCCGGTGTGGTCGCCGAAGGGTCCCTCGGGCAGCATCTCGCCGGGCTCCAGCCAGCCCTCGATGACGACCTCGGCGTGCGCGGGCACCTGGAGCGGCACCGTCTTGCAGTCGACCATCTCGACGCGCTTGCCCTGGATGAAGCCGGCCAGCATGTACTCGTCCATGTCACCGGGCAGCGGCGCGGTGGACGCGTACGTGACGGCCGGCGGGCAGCCGAAGGCGATCGCGACGGGCAGCTTCTCGCCCCGGCGGGCGGCCACCTGGTAGTGGTTGCGGCTGTCCTTGTGGATCTGCCAGTGCATGCCGATGGTGCGCTTGTCGTGGCGCTGGAGGCGGTAGAGGCCGAGGTTGCGCACCCCGGTGTCGGGGTCCTTGGTGTGGGTCAGGCCGAGGTTGAAGAAGGAGCCGCCGTCCTCGGGCCAGGTGAAGAGCGCGGGCAGCCGCTCCAGGTCCACGTCGTCGCCCGTGAGGACGACCTCCTGGACGGGCGCGCTCTCGGACTTCACCTTCTTCGGCGGTACGTGCGTCATCGCGCCGAGCTTGCCGAACGCCTCCCGCACCCCGACGAAGCCGTGCGGCAGCTCCGGCTTGAGGAGGCCGCCGATCTTCTCGCTGATCTCGCCGTACGACTTAAGGCCGAGCGCCTTGAGCAGGCGGCGGTCCGTCCCGTACACGTTCATCGCCAGGGGCATCGCGGAGCCCTTGACGTTCTCGAAGAGGAGCGCGGGGCCGCCGGCCTTCTGCACCCGGTCGACGATCTCACCGACCTCCAGGTACGGATCGACCTCGGCCTTGATGCGCTTGAGATCGCCCTCGCGCTCCAGTGCACGGAGCAGGGAGCGAAGATCGTCGTAAGCCATGCGTTCCAGTATCCGGCACCGGCTACCCTGGCCCCGTCACCGGGGGCACGCACCGCTCCTGCCGCCACCGCTTGGGGGACCGCGCCACCATGCTCAGGTATCTGCCGTTCCTGCTGGTCCTGGCCGTGTGGATCTACGCCTTCATCGATGTCCTGAACACTCCGGAGAAGGAGATCAGGCATCTGCCCAAGGTGGTGTGGGTCATCATCGTGCTGCTCTTCGGCGAGGTGCTGCTCGGCCCGATCGCCTGGTTCGCCACGGGCAAGGTGCGGCACGCCCCGGGTGGCGGTGGTGCCGCGCGCGGCCGGACCCGGTGGGTGGCGCCCGACGACAACCCCGACTTCCTGAAGTCCCTCAAGGACGAGGAGCCCGACGGCGACGACGACGGGAAGAAGCCGGGCAAGGGCGACGAGGGCTGACGGGCCATGGAGCTGCGGCTGCTCGTGACCTTCGAGAAGGTCGCCACCGTCCTCAGCTCCACCCGGGCCGCCACCGAGCTGGCGTACGCGCGGTCCAGCGTGACATCCGGCTGACCGAGGCGGGGACGCGGCGGGCGAAGGTGCTGGTCCACGTGCCGGTGGGACGCCCTGCCGATGGGCCCATCGGCCCCGCCGATGAGGCCTGACCGCGGGCTCGCGTGGGCACGATGGGAGGCATGAGCAGCGCATCCCGCATCCCCACGGTCGACCTGCGGCCGTGGCTGTCCGGCGACCCCGGGGCCCGCGCGCGGACGGCCCGTACCGTCGACGCCGCCCTACGCACCGCCGGGTTCCTCCTGGTGACCGGGCACGGCGTCGACCCCGGCCTGCGTGCGGCGATCAGGGAGTCGGCCCGCGGCTTCTTCCACCTGCCCGCCGGGGCGAAGCGGCCGTACGCGGTGAAGGTCGGCGGGCGCGGCTGGCTCGGACCGGGCGCCGAGGCCAACAGCTACGCGGAGGGCACGGCCGCTCCCCCGGACCTCAAGGAGTCACTGTCCTTCGCGGCGGACGAGCCGACAGGGAACGCGGCCGTGGACGCCGAGTGGTTCACCGCGAACACCTGGCCGGCCGAGGTCCCTGAGCTGCGGGCCCTCGTGGAGACGTATCTGCGCGAGATGCGGTCGCTCTCCGACCGCCTCCTCGGGCTGCTCGGCGTCGCGCTCGGCGGGGACGACGAATTCTTCACCCGCCATACGGGCCACCCCACATGGGGCTTCAACATCAACTGGTATCCGGGCACGGAGCGGGTGGGCGAGCCCGAGCCGGGTCAGTTCCGCATCGGCCCGCACACCGACTTCGGCACGGTCACCGTCCTGGACCGCCAGGCGGGCAAGGGCGGCCTCCAGGTCTTCACGGACGAGGGCGGCTGGGAGGACGCGCCCTTCGACCCGGACGCCTTCACCATCAACATCGGCGACCTGATGGCCCGCTGGACGGACGGCCGCTGGCGCTCGGGCCGCCACCGGGTCCTGCCGCCGCCGCCCGACGCCCCGGCGGAGGAGCTGATGTCGCTCGTGTACTTCTACGAGTGCGACCCGGGCACGGACGTCAGGGGCGTGGACTCGCACACGTATCTGCGCGGGCAGCTGGACGCGATCACGGTGGACCCCGCCGACGGCCGCCCGCCCTGCTGACGTCATCCGGCGGCGTACGCCTCCCGCAGCTCGCGCCAGCGGTCCAGGTTCCACGTCGACCAGTCCTTGGGGCGGCCGTCCAGCGCGTCCGCGAGGAGCTCGAAGTGGTCGTGCCACCCGGCGAGGCAGTCGAGCCGCAGCGCGTCGTCGCCGTCGAACTCGTTGGTGAAGCGCAGCGTGGTGGCGGACTCCCCCGCCGGTTCCAGGTGGAAGCGGCACCGGCCGTGCAGATCGATCGTGTACTCGGCGACGACGTCGGGGTCCCAGGCCGTGACGTGCCCGCAGTGCACCGCGTCCACCTCGCCGTTCAGCCACCGCAGCGTGACCGCGCCGCCCAGCCGGGGCTCGAAGACATCGGCGGCGGCCAGCCACCCCGGCAGCCCGCCGGGGGTGGCCACCGCCGCCCAGACCTTCTCCACAGGGTGGGGAAGACGCAGCTCGTAGTGGAGGTGCTGGGTGTCCCCCTCGGTCCGGCTGGCGCCCTGCCCGATCGTCACGGTCATGGCACCAGCCTGACCCGGCATGCTCCGTTCCGCACCTCGCGGTTCAGACTCCGGCGTACGAGTGCTTGCCGGTGACGAAGATGTTCACCCCGTAGTAGTTGAACAGCCAGCAGCCGAAGGCGATGAGGGCCAGGTAGGCGGCCTTGCGGCCCTTCCAGCCGGCCGTGGCGCGGGCGTGCAGGTAGCAGGCGTACGCGACCCAGGTGATGAAGGACCAGACCTCCTTGGGGTCCCAGCCCCAGTAGCGGCCCCAGGCGTCGCCCGCCCAGATCGCGCCCGCGATGATCGTGAACGTCCACAGCGGGAAGATCGCCGCGTTCAGCCGGTACGAGAACTTGTCGAGCGTGGCCGCCGAGGGCAGCCGCTCCAGGACGGACGTGGCGAACTTGCCGGGCTGCCCGCCGCGCTGGAGCTTGGCCTCGTAGCTGTCCCGGAAGAGGTAGAGCAGCGTGCCGACCCCGCCGACGTAGAAGACGGCGCCGCAGAAGATCGCGGTGGAGACGTGGATCCACAGCCAGTACGAGTGCAGGGCCGGGACCAGCTGGTCGCTGGAGGTGTACAGGACGGTGACGGCGAGACCGAGGTCGAGCAGGACCGTGGTGACCAGGGGCAGGCCGAGCCAGGCGATGTTCTTCTTCAGCGCCATCAGCACCAGGTAGACGCCGACGGCGACGGTGGAGAAGGTGATGCTGAACTCGTACATGTTGCCCCACGGCGCCCGCTGCACCGACAGGGCGCGGGTGAGCACCCCGCCGAACTCCAGCAGGAACGCGAGCACGGTGAGGGAGACCGCGATACGGCCGTAGAGGTCGCCCTTCTCGTCCCCCGCCGCGGCGCCGGGACCGTCCGGCACGTCCCGGGCCCCGGAGACGGACCGCGTGACGACCCGCGGACGCTCCAGGGTGGCGGTGCCGCCCTTGGCCTGGACGGTGACCGCGGGCGCCGCCGCTGCGGCCTTGCTCGGGGTGAGCGCGGCGGCGGTGCGGGCGACCTTGCTGCGGCTGCCGAAGAGCCACTCCGCCATGTGCGCGAAGAAGGCCAGGAGGTAGACGGCCATCGCGGAGTAGATCAGCACATTGCTGATGTGCGCGAGGTCCTCGTTGGGTTCGGCGGCCAGGGTGGTGGCGAGATTCACTTCTCAGCCCCTTCGGCTGGGTCTGGCGCGCTCGGCGCCTTCTCGTGCAGGTGGGCGGCGAGGTCGGACAGTTCCTCGGGGAGCTTGGAGGACTCGCTGCGGCCGAGGCCCGCCATCTCCACGACCGTGACGCCGTCGGCGCCCCGCACCGCCCGCACCCACACGCGGCGGCGCTGGATGAACAGCGACCCGGCGAGGCCCGCGATCGCGGCGAGCGCGCCGGCCAGCGCCCAGACGGAGCCGGGCTCCTGGGAGATCTGGAAGGTCGCCCACTCCTTGAGGTCCTTCTCGAAGGTGATCGAGCCGGCGCCGTTGGGCAGCTTCATGGTCTCGCCGGGCAGCAGCCGCTTCTTGAACAGCTCGCCCTTGGAGTCCTTGAACTTGGTCATCTTCCGGGTGTCCAGCTGGTACACGTTCTGCGGGACACCGGAGTCGACGCCCAGGCTGCCGTGGTACGCGGACAGCGCGAGCACCGGGAAGTCGGCCGCGGGGAACTGCGAGAACATCTGCCCCTTGCCCTCACCCGCGAAGGTCGGCACGAAGAAGGCGTTGAAGCCGAGCTGCTCCTTCTTGCCGCTCTTGTTCTTGTAGCCGTCCAGGACCTTGATGGCGCCGGTCGCGGTGCCGTTCTGGTCGATGGGCAGCAGCGGCACGGCACTCTCGTAGACGACCTTGCCCTTGCCGTCGCGGACGGTGACCTTCGGGGCGTAGCCGTGGCCGATGAGGTAGACCTTCGAGCCGTCGATCTCCAGCGGCTCGTTGACCTTGATGGCCTGCTTCTTCTCGGGGCCGTCGACGCCTTCGCTGTAGGTGACGTTCGCCTGGTAGGTGCGGGGCGTGCCGCGGTTGGGACCCGACTTCTCGTACGTGCCCTTGAAGTCGTCGAGCTTGAAGCTGAACGGCGCCAGGTCACCGGTGTCGAAGAGGCTGCCGGACTTGAAGTCGTCGTACTGGGAGAGCGTGTTGGAGAAGCCGTCGCCCTCCATGACCAGCTTGCCGCCCTCGGACTTGAAGAGCTGTCCGGCGGCGAAGGCGATCAGCATCACGATCAGCGCGATATGGAACATCAGGTTCCCGGCCTCGCGCAGATAGCCCTTCTCGGCGGCGACCGAGTCCGCGGTGCTGTCCGCCCGGAAGCGGCGCCGCTTGAGCAGCGCGAGCGCCGCCTCGTGCACCTGCTCGGGCTCGGCGTCGGTGCGCCACGTCGTGTACGCGGGAAGCCGCGTCAGCTTGCGCGGCGCGCCCGGCGGACGACCGCGGAGCTGGCCCACGAACTGCCAGGTGCGGGGCACGATGCAGCCGATGAGGGAGACGAACAGCAGGATGTAGATCGCGGAGAACCACACCGAGCTGTAGACGTCGAAGAGCTGAAGCTTGTCGTAGAGGGGGCCGAGCGTGGTGTGCCGGTCCATGAAGTCCTGGACCTTGAGCTCGTCGACGTTGCTCTGCGGGATCAGCGAACCGGGGATCGCGCCGAGCGAGAGCAGCAGGAGCAGGATCAGCGCGACCCGCATCGAGGTGAGCTGCCGCCAGAACCAGCGCAGCCAGCCGGTCACGCCGAGGGAGGGCAGGTTCGGCGACTCCTCCCGGGGGGCGGTCGACAGCTGCTCACCCGCGGCGCCGAGGTCGTCCCGCTGCTCGGGGGCTTCGGTCTTGCTCATGGATCAGATCCCCACGGTGTAACTGCTCGTCCAGACCTGCATCTGCTGCACCATGCTGTCCCACACACCGGTGACGAGCAGCAGGCCGGTCGCGATCATCATGATGCCGCCGACGCGCATCACCCACACATAGTGCCGCTTCACCCAGCTGAAGGCGCCGAGTGCCTTGCGGAAGGCGACGGCCGCGACGATGAACGGTACGCCGAGCCCCAGGCAGTACGCGACGCTCAGCAGCGCGCCGCGCCCCGCGCTCGCCTGCTGCAGGGAGAGCGCGCTGACGGCGGCGAGCGTCGGGCCGACGCAGGGCGCCCAGCCGACGGCGAAGAGGGCGCCCAGTATCGGGGCGCCCGCGAGCCCGACGGCGGGCTTCTTGTGGAAGCGGAACTCGCGCTGCGAGAGGAAGGGCGTGAGCCCCATGAAGAAGAACCCGAGCACGATCATCATCGCGCCGAGCACCTTGGAGATGGTGCTCTGGTAGTCCTGAAGGGTCCGGCCGAACTCGCCGAACAGCGCCCCGTAGGAGACGAAGACCGCGGTGAAGCCGAGCACGAAGAGCCCGGAGCCCGCGACCATCCGCCCCCGCTTGGCCTCGGCCATGTCCTGGCCGCTGACCCCGGTGACGTACGACAGATAGCCGGGCACGAGCGGCAGGACGCACGGCGAGAAGAAGGAGACGAGCCCGCCGAGCAGGGCGACCGGGATCGCGAGAAGCAGCGCCCCGCTCATGACGGTCTGGTTCGGGCCGCTGATGGCCGCGAGGGTGATCATCACTTCTCCGCGAGCACGGGGTCGATCATCTTCCGCAGCTTCTCTTCGTTCAGCGGCTGCTGCGAGCGGGCCGCGATCTTGCCGTCCCGGTCGACGACGAGCGTCGAGGGGATGAAGTTCGGGTTCATCGTGCCCTTGGGGAAGCGCAGCATCAGCTTGCCCGTCGGGTCGTACAGGCTCGGGTAACGGACCTTGTGCTGCTTCTCGAACGCGATCGCCGGGCCGCGCTCGGGGTCACGGGTGTTGATGCCGACGAACTCGACGCCCTTGGCCTCGGTCTCGGCGGCGACCTTCACGAAGTTCGGCGCCTCGGCCCGGCACGGCGCGCACCAGGAGCCCCAGACGTTGATGACGAGGATCTTGCCCTTGTACGCCTTGGCGAGGTTCAGCTGCTTGCCTTCGAGGGTCTCGCCGTCGAGTTCGGGGAGCGGCTTGCGGTCCGCCTTCTTCGCGGTGGCGATGCCGTCCGAGCCGGCCACGAAGTTGGTGTTGCCCGAACCGCCGGACATGCCGCCCGAGCCGCACGCGGAGAGCACCAGCGCACCGACCGCGGCTCCGGCGGACATCAGGGCCACACGGCCGCGGCGGCCGCCCGGACGGCGGCTACGGCTGCGGCTCGTGCTCTGGGGGGCGCGGCATGCGGCACTCATGTGAAAAGTTTCGCATGTCTGTTTCGGGGATCTTCCGCACCCCCCGCGGTTGCGGAAAGTCCCATTTCAGGCGGCCTTTCCGAGCCCCTTCCAACCACCCGCGGGCTGCTGGCCGACATCGAGGCCCTGGAGCTGCTTGAGCACCTTGGGGTCCTGCACGTCGAGCCAGTCGACGAACTGCCGGAAGGAGACCAGACGTACGTCCTTCTTCCCGGCGATGTGCTTCAGGGCGTCCTCGACGGCGTCCATGTAGATGCCGCCGTTCCACTCCTCGAAGTGGTTGCCTATGAAGAACGGCGCGCGGTTGGTCTCGTAGGCCCGCTTGAACCCGGATATGTAGGCCTCGGTCGCCTGCTTGCGCCAGCCCGGGTAGTTGTGGGGCGGCGCCTTCGTGGAGTTCTGCGACTGGTTGGCGAGGATGTTGTAGTCCATCGACAGGACCTCGAAGGAGTGGCCGGGGAAGGGCACCGCCTGCAGCGGCAGGTCCCACACGCCCATCTTCTTCTCCGGCCAGCGCTGGCGCCCGCCGGGCGAGGAGGCGTCATAGCGCCACCCCAACTTCTTCGCGGTCGGCAGCAGGTTGTCCTGGCCGAGCAGACAGGGCGTGCGGCCGCCGACGAGTTCCTTGTCGTAGTCGAAGGGCAGCGACGGCAGATCGGTCCAGCCGGTGTTCGTACGCCACTTCTTCACAAAGGACTTGGCCTGGTCGATCTCGTCCTGCCATTGCGCGGGAGTCCAGTGGGCGACCGACCCGGTGCCCGTGCAGAAGTGCCCGTTGAAGTGCGTGCCGATTTCATGGCCTTCGAGCCAGGCCTGACGTACGTACTTCAGCGTGTCCTTGATGTGACCGTCGGTGAGATAACCGATGTCGGACGCGCCCACCGCGTTGTTCGGTGGACGGTACATGCGCTTCTTCGATTCAGGCAGCAGATAAAGCCCGGAGAGGAAGAACGTCATGTGCGCGTCGTGGTCCTCGGCGAGCTTCAGAAAGCGCGGGAACAGACCGTTCCCGACCTCACCGGCGCCGTCCCAGGAGAAGATGACGAACTGCGGGGGCGTCTGTCCCGGCTCCAGCGGAACCGGCTTGCCCGGCTGCTTGGGCTGCGCGCCGGTATAGGCGGTCGACCCGTCACCGATCGGCTTGGCCGGGTGCTTGTCGGCTCCGGCCTGCCCGTTCTTGGCCTTGTCCGCGGGCCCCGAGGAATCCCCGTCGGCCCCGGAGCCGCATGCCGCGAGCCCGAAAGCGGCGGCCGCGCCGGCTCCGAGTCCGAGCATTCCCCTGCGGCTGATGTCGCGCATTCCATCCCCATTCGTCGCGCCCTTGGGTCCGTCCTGCCGTATGTGGCTTGCAAGAGGGACGACCTGTGAGAGGGCGCGACGAACAGCGGGGTTCCTGCGTAACGCGTTTATTTAACGTGTTTTACCCAAAAGGGACTTACAGTCGCGACGTGATTACACGGCGCCGATGAAAGCGGGCGGTTTAAGCACCGAAGGCTTTGCTCTTGCCCTTCACCGGCTTCGCGCCCGCACGCAGATGCGCGGGGACGAGATCGCGGGCCGGCTCGCTGTAGCCCACCGAGACGATCCGGTCACCGCGGTAGGTGAACGTCGTCAGCGAGGCGAGCGTGCACTGCCGCTTGCGCGGGTCGTGCCACAGGCGCCGCTTCTCCACGAAGCTGCGCACGATCCAGATCGGCAGCTGGTGGCTGACACAGACCGCCTCGTGCCCGCGGGCGGCGTCCTTCGCCGCGTCCAGGGCGCCCATCATCCGTACGACCTGCTCGACGTACGGCTCGCCCCAGGACGGCTTGAAGGGGTTGAAGAGGTGCCGCCAGTTGTCGGGGTTCTTCAGCGCGCCGTCGCCCACCCCGAAGGTCTTGCCCTCGAAGACGTTGCCCGCCTCGATGAGCCGGGCGTCGGTGGCGAGGTCCAGGCCGTGCACCTTGGCGATCGGCATGGCCGTCTCCTGGGCGCGGTCCAGCGGCGAGGCGACGACGTGCGTGACGTCGCGCTGCGCGAGGTGCTCGGCGACCCGGTCGGCCATCCGCCGGCCCAGCTCCGAGAGGTGGTAGTCGGGCAGCCGCCCGTACAGGATCCCCTCGGGGTTGTGCACCTCGCCGTGGCGCATCACGTGTACGACGGTCAGCTCGTCGCCCGCCGCGGCGGCGCTCATGCGGTGACCTCCGTCGCTTCCGCGGCGGCGCGCGCGGCGCCCGGCAGGGCGGCGGCGATCCGCTCGACGGCCCGCTCGTCGTGGGCGGTGGACACGAACCACGACTCGAAGGCGGAGGGCGGCAGATAGACGCCCTGCGACAGCATCGAGTGGAAGAAGGCGGTGAAGCGGAACGACTCCTGCGCCTTCGCCTCCTCGTAGTTGCGCACCGCGCTGTCGGTGAAGAAGACGGAGAACATGTTGGACGCGTTCTGCACCGTGTGCGCGACGCCCTCCTTGCTCAGCGCCTCGGTCACCAGGCCCCGCAGCCGTTCGGAGACGGCGTCGACCTTGTCGTACGCCGCGTCGTCCAGGAGCCGCAGCTGCGCCAGGCCCGCGGCCGTGGCGACCGGGTTCCCGGAGAGCGTGCCCGCCTGGTAGACGGGGCCCGCCGGGGCGAGGCGCTCCATGACGTCGGCGCGCCCGCCGAAGGCCGCGGCGGGGAAGCCGCCGCCCATGACCTTGCCGAAGGTCATCAGGTCGGGCCGCACACCGTCGACGCCGAACCAGCCCGCCTTCGACGTACGGAAGCCGGTCATGACCTCGTCGGAGATGTACAGCGCGCCGTCCTCGCGGCACAGGTCCGCGAGGCCCTGGTTGAAGCCCTCACCCGGCGGTACGACGCCCATGTTGCCCGGCGACGCCTCGGTGATGACGCAGGCGATCTGCCCGGGGTGCGCGGCGAAGGCGGCGCGGACGGCGTCCAGGTCGTTGTACGGGACGACGATGGTGTCGCCGGCCTGCGCGCCGGTGACGCCCGGCGTGTCGGGGAGCCCGAGGGTCGCCACGCCCGAGCCGGCGGCGGCCAGCAGGGCGTCGACGTGCCCGTGGTAGCACCCGGCGAACTTGACCACCTTGGCGCGGCCGGTGAAGCCGCGGGCCAGCCGGATGGCGGACATGGTCGCCTCGGTGCCGCTGGAGACGAGCCGCACCTGCTCGACGGGTTCGATACGGGCCACGATCTCCTCGGCGAGCGCGACCTCGCCCTCACCGGGCGTGCCGAAGGAGGTGCCGCGCGCCACGGCCTCCTGCACGGCGGCGATCACCTCGGGGTGGGAGTGGCCGAGGATCATGGGACCCCACGAGCACACGAGGTCGACGTACTCGCGGCCGTCGGCGTCAGTCAGGTACGGACCGGTACCGGACACCATGAAACGGGGCGTACCACCCACAGCGCGGAACGCGCGCACGGGAGAGTTCACACCGCCGGGCGTCACGGCCGCCGCACGGTCGAAAAGAGTCTGCGAAACTGGGGCGCTATACGGGAAGCTCACATGAGCCATGGTGTCAGAGGGTCCGGACATCCTGCGGACAGGTGTTTCACTCCACGTTTTAGCGGGTGAACGTGGGGGAGGTCACTGACACGATGATCGGGTTGCGTGGCGGGGGCCGCGAGGCCTAGAAAAGACAGGGCCGTGCCGCCCTGGCAAAGCAGTCGGGTGGAGATATGCATCGCGGTGGCGGACTGGGCGAGGGGACCGACGGCCTGGGTCCACGGCGTGCCCGGCGGGGCAAGCACCGACGCGAGGCGGAAGCGCACTCGGCGCAGGCGCCCGACCAGGCGCGGGGCGAGTCCGGTGAGTCCCGGCAGGACCGGGTGAGCAGCAGGAGTGGCGGGGTGGGGGTGACGTACAAGTACTTCGGAGCCCCGGACGGCGCGACCGCTGCCCGCGTGCCCATCTCGATGCGGCCCGAGGAGCTGGGCGGCGACGAGCTGGGCATGGGTGGAATGTTCACGAAGATCAAGCCCGAGACGATGGCCGCGATGGTCCTGACCGGCATCGAGGGCATACCCCTGCACAAGGTTCCCCCGCTGGAGCTGGTCGTCCTCCACCCCGACTACGCCGTGGTGAAGCTCCCCATGACCGTCGTCGACCCGCTGCGCGGCATCGGCGAGGAGTCGGTGGGCGCCGCCGCCTTCATATGGTCCACGGTCCCGGACCGGGGCGGCCCCCGCGACGCCTTCAACGTCTACCAACTGCTCCACGAGTGGCAGGACTTCAGCCACCGCCTGCACGACGCGGGCCACCAGGCGTACTGCCTGGTGTGGCCCTGACGTCCCGTTACGTCCGTCCTGTCGACTGCGCGACCACGTCGGTCACGTCGGTCACGTCGCCCGCAGCGCGGCGAGCCGCTGCCCGAACGGGGCGGCGCGATCGCCGCGGCTGTATCGGTGTCGGCCACCTCCGGGCGGCCACCTCCGGGCGGCCCCCGGCGGGCGGCCCCCGGCGGGCGCCATGAAGCGCGCCGGATCGGCGCCCGCCCGGGTGATCCGCGCCGCGAGGCCCTCCTCGCCCCAGTCCTCCGACGCCGCGTGGACGGCGGTCGGCAGGACGAGCGCCCGCAATGGGCGAAGAGCGGACGCGGGGCGTGCTCGGTGGCCGGCGAGTGCCGCGCGGTGCCACCGGTCGCGCCGATCAGCACCGGCTTCCCGGTCAGAGCGCCCGGTGGTCGGGTCTCCGAACGACAGCCCCGCCCCGGCTGTTCCCGGCGGCCGGAGGGCGCCCGGCACCCGTTGTCGGACCCGCCCCCTACCGTGGACGCATGGAGCGATCACAACGGCCGGACCTGCGCCTCGAACCCTGGTCGGACGAGGGTGGCCTCGCGCTGCTCACCCGGCTCAACACGCCGGAGCTGACGGAGCACTTGGGCGGCCCCGAGACCCCCGAGAAGCTGACGAACCGGCACCGCCGCTACCTCGGGCTCGACGACAGGGGCCAGATGTTCCGCATCACCCTGGTCGGCGGGATGACCGGGGGGACGGCAGGCGGGACGACCGGCGGGACGACCGGCAGGACGGCAGACGGGACGACCGGCGACACGACCGGCAGGACGACCGGCGGCACGGCAGGCGACACGACCGGCAGGACGACCGGCGGGACGGCAGGCGGGACGGCAGGTGTGACGACCGGCGGGACGGTCGGCTCGACCGGCAGCACGACCGGCGGCACGGCAGGCGACACGACCGGCGGGACGGTCGGCTCGATCGGTGTGACAGTCGGCTCGATCGGCTACTGGGAGACGACCTGGCAGGGCGAGACCGTCTGGGAGACCGGCTGGGGCGTCCTGCCGGAGTTCCAGGGCAGGGGCGTCGCGGCGGACGCGGCGCGACTGGTCGCCGAGAAGGCGAGGGCGGCGGGCCGCCACGCCTTCCTCCACGCGTTCCCCGCGACGGGACACGGGGCGTCCAACGCGGTGTGCCGCAAGGCGGGTTTCACCCTGCGGGGCGAGGCGTCCATCGAGTACCCGGCAGGGAACTGGCACCCCTGCAATGACTGGCGTCTCGCCTTGGGCGGGCCCTGACCGTCACCCCAAGCCCGCCGCCGCCGCTCCGCGGCGGATATCTCCTCGCGCCACACACCCCGCCCCCCATGCCACCCTTTTCCCCATGCTCAACGCCCGCTCCGCCACCCTCTTCCTCCTCGCCGCCCTCTTCGAGATCGGCGGGGCCTGGCTCGTCTGGCAGGGCGTGCGCGAGCACCGCGGCTGGGCCTGGATCGGCGCGGGCGTCATCGCGCTCGGCGCCTACGGCTTCGTGGCCACGCTCCAGCCGGACGCCGAGTTCGGCCGCGTCCTCGCCGCGTACGGCGGGGTCTTCGTCGCGGGCTCGATCGCCTGGGGCATGGTCGCGGACGGCTACCGGCCGGACCGGTGGGACGTCATCGGCGCCCTGATCTGCCTCGCGGGCATGGCCGTGATCATGTACGCGCCGCGAGGCCGCTGATCCGCACGCCTATCCTGTCTGACGTACGAACACAGGTCCGCCTTGATCTCCGCCAGTCCGAGCCCGAGCCATCCGGTCCGCGCTCGGCCTGCCTCCCACAGCCCGAGGAGCGAACCATGACCGCCGCAGGCAAGCGCATCGCGATCGTCACCGGCGCCAGCAGCGGCATCGGCGCCGCCACCGCGCGCGGCCTGGCCGCCGCCGGCTACCGCGTCGTCCTCACCGCGCGCCGCAAGGACCGCATCGAGGCGCTCGCCGCCGAGCTGACGGACGCCGGGCACGACGCGATGGCGTACGCGCTCGACATCACCGACCGCGCGGCGGTGGACACGTTCGCGACGGCCTTCAAGAAGATCGCGGTCCTGGTGAACAACGCGGGCGGCGCGCTCGGCGCGGACACGGTCGCCGCGGCCGCCCCCGACGACTGGCGCCAGATGTACGAGACGAACGTCATCGGCACGCTGAACGTCACGCAGGCACTGCTGCCCGCGCTCACCGCGAGCGGCGACGGCACGGTCGTGGTGCTCTCCTCCACGGCGGGCCACGGGACCTACGAAGGCGGAGGCGGCTACGTCGCCGCCAAGCACGCCGAGCACGTCCTCGCCGAGACCCTCCGCCTGGAGATCGTCGGCACCCCGGTCCGCGTCATCGAGGTCGCGCCCGGCATGGTCAAGACGGACGAGTTCGCGCTGACCCGCTTCGGCGGCGACTCCGAGAAGGCCGCGAAGGTCTACGCGGGCGTCGCCGAGCCGCTCACGGCCGACGACGTGGCGGACACGATCACCTGGGCGGTCACCCGCCCGCCCCACGTCAACATCGACCTGCTGGTGGTCCGCCCCCGCGCCCAGGCCTCCAACACCAAGGTGCACAGGGAGCTTTGATGCCGGACTCCACGGAATCCGCCCACACCGCCGCCTCGCGCCGAGCGACCGAGGCCCTCCAGGCGTACGCGCTCTCCGAGGAGGGCTGGCGCGACAGCCCCAGCGAAACCCTCCAACGCGTCCTGGCCGACCTGCTCCACTGGTGCGACGACACCCAACGCGACTTCGACAGGGCCCTGTCCACGGCCCGCACCCACCACACGGCGGAACGCGGCCGTGCCTGACGTCGTCAAGCACGCGCAGGCACACCCAGGCACGCCCAGGCACACCCAGTGAAGGCTCAGCCCTTCACGCAGATGACCTGCTTCAGCTTCGCCACGACCTCGACGAGGTCCCGCTGCTGATCGATGACCTGCTCGATCGGCTTGTACGCGCCCGGGATCTCGTCCACGACGCCCGAGTCCTTGCGGCACTCGACGCCCCGCGTCTGCTCCTCCAGGTCCTTCGCCGTGAAGCGGCGCTTGGCCGCCCCCCGGCTCATGCGGCGGCCTGCGCCGTGCGAGGCCGAGTTGAAGGACGCTTCGCTGCCGAGGCCCTTCACGATGTACGAGCCCGTACCCATCGAGCCGGGGATGATCCCGAAGTCACCGCTGCCGGCGCGGATCGCGCCCTTGCGGGTGACCAGTAGATCCATACCGTCGTAGCGCTCTTCGCTGACGTAGTTGTGATGGCAGCTGATCTCCGGCTCGAAGGCCACCTTCGCCTTCTTGAACTCCTTGCGGACGACGTCCTTGAGGAGCCCCATCATGATCGCGCGGTTGTACTTCGCGTACTCCTGCGCCCAGAAGAGGTCGTTCCGATAGGCCGCCATCTGCGGTGTGTCCGAGACGAAGACGGCGAGATCACGGTCGATCAGCCCTTGGTTGTGCGGCAACTTCTGGGCGACGCCGATGTGGTGGTCGGCCAGTTCCTTGCCGATGTTCCGGGACCCGGAGTGAAGCATGAGCCACACCGAATCGGACATATCTACACATACTTCCACAAAATGGTTCCCCCCGCCGAGGGTCCCCATCTGCTTGATGGCACGCTCCTCGCGGAACCTGACCGCATCGGCGACCCCGTCGAATCGCGACCAGAAGTCGTCCCACCCCGCCGTCGCCATCCCATGGAAGCGCCCCGGCTCGACGGGGTCGTCGTGCATGCCACGCCCCACCGGAATCGCCTGCTCGATCTTCGACCGCAGCCGCGACAGATCACCGGGCAGGTCGTTCGCGGTCAGCGAGGTCTTGACCGCCGACATACCGCAGCCGATGTCGACGCCGACCGCCGCCGGGCAGACCGCGCCCCGCATGGCGATCACCGAGCCGACCGTCGCACCCTTGCCGAAGTGGACGTCCGGCATGACGGCCAGGCCCTTGATCCACGGCAGCGTCGCCACGTTCTGCAGCTGCCGCATCGCCGAATCCTCGACCGACGCCGGGTCGGCCCACATCCGTATCGGCACCTTCGCGCCGGGAACCTCTACATACGACATATCGTCCTCTTTCCCCCGTATCCCCTGTACTCCACTACAAGGCCAGAAGCACATGAAGCGCAAATACCGGCGCCAAGGTCAACGAAAGGGATGACGGACCGGCGTCCACGGCAGCGCGTGCGATAGACATTGTGTCCACCGGTCGCCCACCAGCGGCAACCGAATATCCCCAACGAGAGGAGCCATCACGGTGCAGCGGAAGGTCTACGCACCTGGTGTCGCCGCGCTCCTCGCGGCGCTGCTCGCCGGCTGCACCGGAGGCTCCAGCTCCGGCGACGCGTCCACCGACTCCAAGCCCGGGAGCACCGGCAGCTCCAGCGTCCCCGCCGAGCCGGGCAAGTACCGCACGCTCCCCGAGCCCTGCGGCGAGGTCGAGCCCGGCACGCTCGACGCGATGCTGCCCGGCATCAAGGAGATGGAAGACGCCGAGCAGCGGGAGAAGGCGTACGAGGGGACGCCCGAGGTGACGTACGACAACGACCGGCGCGTCGGCTGCCGCTGGAAGGTCGAGTCGTCCGACGCCTCCCACCACCTCCTCATCGATTTCGAGCGCGTCGTCTCCTACGACGGCACGGTCAGCGACGACGACCGCGCCGGGCAGGTCTACGCGACCAAGCTCCGGGCCGCGGACCTCCCCGAGCCCTCCGCTTCCGAGCCGGAGGGCGGGGGCGAAGAGAGCGACGACGCCGACGACCCGGCCGCGGGCGACAAGGCCCAGGGCGAAAAGACCGACAAGACCAGCAAGGAAGACGAGGGAGACAAGGGAGACCAGGCGGAGAAGGGAGGCAAGGCGGAGAAGGCGGAGAACGGCAGCGGGGGCGATGGCAAGAGCGCCGACGAGAGCGACGCCCCCACCACCCGCCCCGCCACCCCGCCCGTCGGCCTCGAACCCCGCACCCTCGACGACCTCGGCGACGAGGCCTTCCTCGACGACGCCCTCACCACCGCCGCCTCCGCCACCCGTCACCGCACCGTGACTGTGGTGTTCCGCACGTCGAACGTCATCGTGACCATCGAGTACGACGAGCAGCCCGGCCGCCGTGCGGACGTCCCCGACAGCAAGGAAATGCAGGACAAGGCGCTGGAACTGGCCGAAGGGCTCGCCGGGGCGTTCGACGAGTAGCCGATGGCCGGGGCGGGCCCGGCCAGGGCCCCGGCTCCCGTGAAGGCGAGCCGCCCGCCGCCCCATGCGCGTACCGTGGCCCCTCGGACCCGACGACGTCACGAGACGAACCGGACGTCACGAGACGAACTGAGTGAAGGAACCATGCACCGACCTGCACAGCGACAGCGCCAGCGTCTGAGCCGCATCCTCGTCAGCGCGGCCGCCGTACCGGTGATCCTCGTCGCCTCCGGCTGCTCCTCCGACTCCGACTCCGGCTCCGACGGGGCCAAGAAGGACGCGGGCGCCAAGGCCTCCGCCTCGAAGAAGGCCGAGGACAAGCCCGCGGCCGTGGAGAAGGCCGCGTACGGAAAGCTCCCGGAGCCCTGCGAGGTGCTGTCGAAGAAGACGCTCGCGGACCTGGTGCCGAAGGCGAAGGACAAGGGCAAGGCCGGCACGTCCACGGACACGGCGCTGCGCGGCAGCTGCTCGTGGGACAGCCTCGACAACAACGGCGTGGACGGTTCCCAGTTCCGCTGGCTGCGCGTCTCGCTGATGCGCTTCGACTCGGACGCCTCCCTCGGCAGCGGCGCCAAGCGCGCGCAGGACAACTTCGCCAAGCAGGTCGCGGACGCCCAGGCGACCAAGGACGCGAAGGGTGTCAAGGCGGAGCCGGTGCAGGGCGTCGGCGACCAGGCGACGCTCGTGCGGTACGACCTGAAGAAGGACAAGGACACCTTCAAGCAGCAGACGTTCGTGACGCGCGTGGAGAACGCGGTCGTCACCGTCGACTACAACGGCGCGGGCCTCGCGGGTGACAAGTCCCCCGACGCCGGTGACCTGTCGAAGGCCGCGCAGAAGGCGGCGAAGGAGGCCGCGGCCGCGGTCGTCTCCGCCAACGAGGGCGGCGGCAAGGCGCCGTCCGGCACGTCGAGCGAGAAGCCGAAGGCGGACGACTCCAAGAAGGCCGACGCCCCGAAGAGCGACGACGCGAAGTCGGACGACAGCAAGTCGGACGACACCACGTCCGACGACAGCAAGTCCGATGACAGCAAGCCGAAGGCCAAGTCGGGCAACAGCAAGTCCTGAACACGCCCCGAAGACGCGGCATTTGAAGGAGCCCGGTCCCCGAGGGGCCGGGCTCCTGACGTACCGGCCCGCAGCCCTCCGCACACATGTGCCAGGCTGTCGCTCGCAACAAGCCGACACAGGCTGAACAGGGAGGGGTTCGCGGGTGGCCGCGATGCAGCTGACACGCACGCACCGGATACTCATCGGGGTGGTCGTCGCCGGTGCGGTCGTCATCGCCGGGATCGGCTTCGCCGGGTCGTACGCGGCCGTGCGCGAACTCGCCGAGCAGAAGGGCTTTGGCGGCTTCTCGGTGGTCTTCCCGATCGGCATCGACGCGGGCATCTGCGTCCTGCTGGCCCTGGACCTCCTGCTGACCTGGATACGCATCCCCTTCCCGCTGCTGCGCCAGACGGCGTGGCTGCTCACGGCCGCGACGATCGCGTTCAACGGCGCCGCCGCCTGGCCCGACCCGCTCGGCACGGGCATGCACGCGGTGATCCCGGTGCTCTTCGTGGTCGCGGTCGAGGCGGCCCGGCACGCGATCGGGCGGATCGCGGACATCACCGCCGACAAGCACATGGAGGGCGTACGCCTGACGCGGTGGCTGCTCTCGCCGCTGCCGACGTTCCTGCTCTGGCGCCGGATGAAGCTGTGGGAGCTGCGCTCCTACGACCAGGTGATCAAGCTGGAGCAGGAACGCCTCGTCTACCAGGCCCGGCTGCGCTCCCGCTTCGGCCGCGCCTGGCGCCGCAAGGCCCCGGTGGAGTCCCTGATGCCGCTGCGCCTGGCCCGTTACGGCGTGCCCCTGGCGGAGACCGCCCCGGCGGGCCTGGCCGCCGCGGGCATCGAACCGGCCCTGCTGCCCCCGGCCCCGACGCCGGCTCCGACTCCGACTCCGACTCCGGTTGCGTCCTCTCAGCACCCGCAGCTGACGCCCGCGCCGCAAAAGCTCCCCCAGGCCACGCGGCCACAACCGCAGCCCGAGCCGGAGCCCGAGCCCGAGCCCGAGGTCCTGCCGCACGAGAGCCCGTGGTTCGCCAAGCACCCCGCTACGTACACTCCCGAGGAGCCGTACGACCAGTGGTACGAGGAGCAGGCGCCCTACGACAACGGACAGCACGGCAACGGACAACACGGCAACGGACAGCACGGCGAGGACGGTCGGCGCCTGATCCCGGGCCCCCGCAAGGAGACTCCCGAGGCCACCCTCGAAGCCCAGCCCGAGCCCCAGCCCGAGCCCGAACCCCAGCCCCAGCCGGAGCCCGAGCCCGATATCCCCGGGCTACCGGAAGGCGTCACCCGCGAGGAGGCGTACTTCGCGGGCTTCCGCAAGTACGTCAGCGAGCACGGGGACTACCCCAACGCCCGCCAGTTCGGCCTCTACCTGCTGGACCTGTACGGGGTGACGGGCCAGGCGGGCGGGCCGCTCACGGAGAGCACCCTCCGCCCGTACCTGCACGACTTCCGCGGCCGCTACCAGCAGGGCCTGGACGCGGACGTGAACGCGGAACACATCGCGTAGCGGACCCGTACGCGCGTCAGGGCGGGGTCAGGACGCCTTCGGCGGTACGAGGACGCGCTTGCCGCCGAGCCGGGTGGTCGTGTCGGCGTAGAGGCTGACCTCGCCGCTGCTCCAGCGGACGATCACGTCGTCGGGGCGGCCGTTGGCGGTGTAGTTGCCGGCCGTCATCACCTTGGCCTTCTTCCACAGGGCGTTGGGGGCCTGCATCCGCGTCTCCTTGCCGAGGCCACCCGTACTCACGTCCTGGTGGAGGGTGCGCTCGCCGTCGCTCCAGCGGACGGCGATGTCCCACAGGCCGGTGCCGGTGAAGTCGCCGCCGGTGAGCAGGGTGGCGTGCTTCCACGTGGCCTTGGCCGCCGGGAGCTTGGTCTCCCTCTTGAAGCCGCCGCCGTCCACGTCCTTGTAGAGGCTGACCTTGCCGTCGCTCCAGCGCACGACGAGGTCGTCGGTCCGCTTGTTGCCGCTGAAGCTGCCCGCGGTGATCTGGCCGGCGCGGGCCCAGACGGAGTTGGCGGCGGCGAGCTTGGTCTCCCTGGCGAAGCCCGCGGTGGACACGTCCGGGTACAGGGTGACCTCGCCGTCGGACCAGCGCACGATCAGGTCGGAGAGGGCGCTGCCGGTGAAGCCGCCGCCGGTGATGGTCGTGGCGTGCTTCCAGGTGGCGTTGGGCTTCTGGAGGCGGCGCTCACCGGTGAAGCCGCCCTTGCCGTTGCCCGGGTGGAGGGTGACCTCGCCGTCGGCCCACACCACGAGGAGGTCGGCCTTGCCGTCGCCGGTGTAGTCGCCGGTGGCCATCTGGCGGGCGTGCTGCCAGGTCTCGCCGGTGCCGAGGGAGGGCGGCAGCGGGGGCCGCTTGACCACGTCGACGTCGCCCACGGCATCGGCGTAGAGCTTGAACACCTCGTCGTCGTAGTACGGGGCGTACGAGACGGAGTCAGTCGCTCCGCCGCCGCCCGCGCCGCCGAGGTTGCCGACGACCTTGCCCGTCTTGGTCCGCTCGTCGAAGTTCATCAGCCACGGGCTGCCGGAGGTGCCGCCGAAGAACCCGCCGCACTCCATGCGCAGTTGCTTGTAACCGGTGAGCCGGGTCGTCTTCGCCCGGCACTTGATCGCCTGGTCCTTGGGGGCGTTCCTGGCCGACGGATAGCCGATGACGGTGACCGTCACGTCGTAGCGGGGCGTCCGCGTCAGCGTATTCGCACCGGTGACCTTCTCGACCTGCCGGCCGCGGTCGTCGGGCTTGACGGTCGCGAAGGCGAAGTCGAGGTCCGAGCCGGGGCCGTAGTCGGTGTGCCGCGGGTCGCGGAAGACCCGGTCGACCGCCCAGATGCCGTTGGGCTGCTGGGCGGGGGTCTTGCCGGTGCGGTACTGGGGTACGAAGGCGTATTTGTCGCCGTTGCCGCAGTGCCCGGCGGTGAGGATGAGGTTCCCCTTGGCACTGTGCACGACGCTGGCCGTGCAGTTGTGCGAGGCCATGCCCTTGTCGACGAAGTACAGCACGCCGATGGTCTTGGAGCCCTTGTAATCGGTCTCGGCACGCGCCGCGTGCGCCGTCGGCGCCATCCGCGCGACGGGCTTCTCCCCGGCCGCGGCCGCGGACTTCGCGGACTGCGCGGGCTCCGTCAGCGGAGTCGCCGACTCCATCCGCTCGGCGGTCCAGAAACGCTCGGCGGCCGCGGCAACCCACTTCGCGCCGCTCTCTTTCGGAACGCCCTTACTGCTTCCGCCACTGATACCGCCGCTGCTACCGCCATTCGACGGGCCCGGCGGAGGCGGGTCCACAGCCGTCAATTCCGGTGCAGCGGGTGTCGCGGCGGAGGCGGTGCTTGCCGGGACAGCGAGCGACCCGCCCGAAACGGCGAGCAGTCCACCGCCTATCCCCATGGCGAGGGCCCGAGCCCAACGGGAAATGCGCACAACAGCCTTTCTGCTGGAACACCCGAGGTCGGGCGGGTATCCAGACTCCCCCTGGTTAAGATCGCAAAGAGCGAATCGCAAAGAGCGAGACGCAAGGAGCGAGACGCAAAGAACGGAACCGGCAACCGTTATGAGCTTCGGCCGACCGAACCCGAGGACTGCACCTTATGCCACGTAATCCCGCCGCGACCGCCGGAGCGCTCGCCCTCACCATTTCACTGGCAGGAATTCCGACTGCCGCCGCGGAGACGGGCGGAAAGGGTGAACTCACCGTCACACCGGGCTCGGTGGCCCCTGGAGAACGCGTCACGCTCTCCGTGCTGAACCCGGAACTGATGGACCAGATGGACGACGATCACCGTGTGACCGTCCACTCCGACGCGTTCTCCGGACCGGTGAGACTGAACCCCTCCGGAAAGGTCTCCTGGAAGGGCCGGGCCACGGTCCGCTGCGACGTGAGACCCGGTACCCACACCCTCCGCTTCGACCAGCCGGTCCCGCCCGAAGAGGCGAAGACGAACGGCGAGCTGACGGTGGAGCCACCCGCCGCGTCCCCGCACCCCGACTGCGCCGACGCCACCATGCCGGAGGCGGACGACTCCTGGACCCCGACGACCATCACCATCACGGTCATCGCCCTCACGACGATGGCGACGCTGGCGGCGCTCGCCGTACGCCGCAGACTCCGCCGCCCACCGCTGTCCGCCGACCGCACCTGACCGAAGCAACCCGGGGCAGACGGGCGGGTGGGTGGGAGACACCCGCCGCGAAGCGGCGGCCCAGTCCGGGGTACGCAGAAGGGACCCGCTCCACCAAAGGAACGGGCCCCTCAAAACGTACCCCCCGTAGAAGCGCTAAGCCCCCAGCAGCTTCCGCACCCGCTCGGCCCCCACCGCGAGCAGCAACGTGGGCAGCCGCGGCCCCGTCTCCCGGGTGACGAGCAGCCGGTACAGCAGCGCGAAGAACGACCGCTGCGCGACCTTGATCTCCGCCGGCAGCTCCTTCGCCGTCGCGTCCGGCGAGAACCCGGCCCGCACCTTCGGCACGCCGTACACGAGGTGCGTGAGCCCGTCCAGGGACCAGTGCGAGTCGAGGCCCTCCAGGAGCAGCCGAAGCGACTCGCGCCCCTCGTCGTCCAGGGACGACAGCAGCTCGGTGTCGGGCTCGGACCGCACGACGGTGCGGGCCTCGGCCGGGACCTGCGTGGTGATCCAGTTCTCGGCGCGGTCCAGCCGCGGCCGCACCTCGTCGAGCGAGGCCAGCGGCGCGGACGGGTCGAGGTCGCTCAGGATCCGCAGCGTCTGGTCCTCGGCACCGGCGGTGATGTCGGCGACGGAGGCCAGCGTGCGGTACGGCAGCGGCCGCGGCGTGCGCGGCAGCTCACCCGCGGCGGTGCGCACCGCACGGGAGTGCGCGGACGCGTCGGCGGGCAGTGCCGAACCGTCGGCGACCTTGGACTCCAGCTTGTCCCACTCGTCGTAGAGCCGCTGGATCTCCTGGTCGAAGGCGATCTTGAAGGACTGGTTGGGCCTGCGGCGCGCGTACAGCCAGCGCAGCAGCGGCGCCTCCATGATCTTCAGCGCGTCGGCCGGGGTCGGCACGCCGCCCTTGGAGGACGACATCTTCGCCATGCCGGAGATCCCCACGAAGGCGTACATGGGCCCGATGGGCTGCACGCCGTCGAAGATCTGCCGCACGATCTGACCGCCGACGACGAACGACGACCCGGGCGAGGAGTGGTCCACGCCGCTCGGCTCGAAGATGACGCCCTCGTACGCCCAGCGCATGGGCCAGTCGACCTTCCAGACCAGCTTGCCGCGGTTGAACTCGCTGAGCAGGACGCTCTCGCCGAAGCCGCACGCCGCGCAGGTGTAGACCAGCTCGGTGGACTCGTCGTCGTACGAGACGACGGTCGTCAGGTCCTTCTCGCACTGCCCGCAGTAGGGCTTGTACGGGTAGTACCCGCCGGTGCCGCCGCTGCCGTCGTCCTCGGACGCCGCGCCGGAGCCCTCGGCGGCCTCCAGCTCGGCCTCGTCCAGAGGCTTCTGCTGCTTGGCGCCGCCCTTGCCCGCCTGCCCCGCCTTGCCGGGGGCCTTCTTCGTCCGGTACTGGTCGAGGATGGCGTCGATGTCGCCGCGGTGCTTCATCGCGTGCAGGATCTGCTCGCGGTAGACACCCGAGGTGTACTGCTCGGTCTGGCTGATGCCGTCGTACTCGACGCCCAGCTCGATGAGCGCCTCGGCCATGGCGGCCTTGAAGTGCTCGGCCCAGTTCGGGTACGCGGACCCGGCCGGGGCGGGCACGGACGTGAGCGGCTTGCCGATGTGCTCGGCCCAGGACTCGTCGACGCCGGGGACACCGGCCGGCACCTTGCGGTAGCGGTCGTAGTCGTCCCAGGAGATGAGGTGCCGCACCTCGTACCCGCGCCGCCGGATCTCGTCGGCGACCAGGTGCGGGGTCATGACCTCGCGGAGGTTGCCGAGGTGGATCGGGCCGGAGGGGGACAGGCCCGAGGCGACCACCACGACCGGCGCGGCGGCACCATCCTGTTTCGCGCCCGGGGCACGACGCTCCGACTCTGCGATGACCTCGTCCGCGTAGCGGGAGACCCAGTCGGTGGTATCGGTGCTCTGAGCTGCCACGATCGGCACGTCCTCTTGTTTCCTCGGGGTTCTTGGTATCCGGCGTACGCCATTGTCCCAGACGGAGGGAGCCGCTCCGGGGTTGCGTTTATCAAGGGGAAACGGTGTCCGTCCTCATGGGACACTTGACGCTCACCTGAATGCACTCCATTTACGAGAACGGAAGCTCATGGCCCCGGTCACGTCCCTCACCGCCTCCGTCCACCAGCGCCTCGCGGACGCCCTCTCGGCTGCCCTGCCGGAGGCCGGCTCCGCGGACCCGCTGCTGCGACGTAGCGACCGGGCCGACTTCCAGGCCAACGGCATCCTGGCGCTCGCCAAGAAGCTCAAGGGCAACCCGCGGGAGCTGGCCGCGCAGGTCGTCTCCGGCATCACCGCCCCCGAGCTGTTCAAGGACATCGAGGTCTCGGGCCCCGGCTTCCTGAACATCACGGTCACCGACGCGTCGATCATCGAGAACCTCGCGGCGCGGGCGGCGGACGGCGACCGGCTCGGCGTGCCGTACGCCGAGAACCCCGGCACGACGGTCGTCGACTGGGCCCAGCCGAACGTGGCCAAGGAGATGCACGTCGGCCACCTGCGGAACTCGGTCATCGGCAACTCCGTCGTCAAGATCCTGGAGTTCGCCGGCGAGAAGGTGATCAGCCGCCACCACATCGGCGACTGGGGCACGCAGTTCGGCATGCTCGTGCAGTACCTGACCGAGCACCCCGGCGAGCTGGACCACGGCGACGACGTGGACGGCGAGGCGGCCATGTCCACCCTCAACCGCGTCTACAAGGCCGCGAAGGTCCTCTTCGACGCCGACGAGGACTTCAAGGCGCGGGCCCGGCGCCGGGTCGTGGACCTCCAGGCCGGTGACCCGGAGACGCTCGCGATCTGGCAGCGGTTCGTGGACGAGTCGAAGATCTACTTCTACTCGGTCTTCGACAAGCTGGACGTACGGATCGAGGACGCGGACATCGTCGGCGAGTCCGGCTACAACGACATGCTGGCGGAGACCTGCCGCATGCTGGAGGAGTCCGGCGTCGCGGTCCGGTCGAACGGCGCGCTGTGCGTGTTCTTCGACGACGTCAAGGGCCCGGACGGCAACCCCTCGCCGCTGATCGTCCAGAAGTCCGACGGCGGTTTCGGGTACGCGGCCACCGACCTCTCGGCGATCCGCGACCGCGTCTTCAACCTGAAGGCGGACACCCTCCTGTACGTGGTGGACGTGCGGCAGTCCCTGCACTTCAAGATGGTCTTCGAGACGGCGCGCAGGGCGGGCTGGCTGACGGAGGACGTCAAGGCGGTGCAGCTCGGCTTCGGCACGGTCCTCGGCAAGGACGGCAAGCCGTTCAAGACGCGTGAGGGCGAGACGGTGCGCCTGATCGACCTCCTGGACGAGGCGATCGAGCGGGCGTCGGCCATCGTGCGCGAGAAGGCCCAGGACCTCTCCGAGGAGGAGATCGCCGAGCGCGGCGCCCAGGTGGGCATCGGCGCGGTGAAGTACGCGGACCTGTCGACGTCGGCGGTGCGGGACTACAAGTTCGACCTGGACCAGATGGTGTCGCTGAACGGCGACACGTCGGTCTACCTCCAGTACGCGTACGCCCGTATCCAGTCGATCCTCCGCAAAGCAGGCGACGTACGGCCGAAGGCGCACCCGGCACTGGAGCTGACCGAGGCCGAGCGGACGCTCGGCCTGCACATCGACCACTTCGCGGAGACGGTCGCCGAGGTCGCCGCGGAGTACGCCCCGCACAAGCTGGCCGCGTACCTCTACCAGCTGGCGTCGCTCTACACGTCGTTCTACGACAAGTGCCCGGTCCTGAAGGCGGACACCCCGGCCCAGACGGAGAACCGCCTGTTCCTCTGCGACATCACGGCCCGCACCCTCCACCAGGGCATGGCCCTGCTGGGCATCAGGACGCCCGAGCGGCTCTGAGCACCGCTCTCACCGCACAAGCGCGCCCCTGAGCCTCCGCAGGCCCTCGACGATCTCGTCGGGGGCCTGCGTCACAAAGCACATCCGCAGCGTGGCCCTGTCGGGTTCCCCGGCGAAGAACGGCGCTCCCGGCACGTACGCCACGTCATGCGTGACGACGACCCGCAGCAATTCCGCCGTGTCGTACCCGTCGGGCAGCTTCGCCCACACGAACATCCCGCCCTCGGGCCGGATCCAGCTCGACCCCTCCGGCAGCGCGTCCGCGAGTCCCGCGAGCATCGCGTCCCTGCGCTCACGGTAGGCGCCCGCGACCCGCGCGACGTGCGCGTCGAGGTCACGGTCGGCCAAGTACCGCGCCGCGGCGAGCTGGTTGACGGTGGGCGTATGCAGATCCGCCGCCTGCTTGGCGACGGCACACGCGCGAAGGAGCGCCCCGGGCCCCCGCAGCCAGCCCAGCCGCAGCCCCGGTGCCATGACCTTGGAGAAGCTGCCGAGCAGGACCGTACGGTCCTCGGCCCCCGGGTACGTGGCGATCCACGGCGCCCGCTCGCCCTCGAAGCGCAGCTCACCGTACGGGTCGTCCTCCACGATCCACAGGCCGCGCCGCCCGGCGATCTCGGCGATCCGGGCACGCCGCTCGGCGGGCAGGGTGCGGCCGGTCGGGTTCTGGAAGGTGGGGACGGTGTAGAGCAGCTTGGGGCTGTGCAGGGCGACGAGTTCGTCGAGGGCGGCGGGGTCGATGCCCGACTCGTCGCACGGCACGGGCACCACGCGCGCGCCCGCGAAGGCGAAGGCTTGGAGCGCCGCCAGATAGCAGGGGTTCTCGACGAGGATGGTGTCGCCGGGCTCGATCAGCGCGGTCGCGAGCAGCGACAGCGCCTGCTGCGATCCCGTGGTGATCAGCACGTCGTCCGCGTCGGTCGCGAGGCCGCGCGCGGTGGTGCGTGCGGCGATGGCGGTACGCAGTACGGGCTCGCCCTCCGTCGTCGAGTACTGGAGCGCCCGCTCGGGCACCTCCTCCAGCACCGCGCGGAAGGCGGCGGCGATGCCCTCGCTGTCGAAGAGGCCGGGGGCGGGCAGCCCGCCCGCGAAGTTGATGACCTCGGGCCGCGCGGTGACCGCGAGGATGTCCCGTACCGGCGAGCCTCCGACCGCGGCGGCGCGCGCGGCGAGCGGCGGCAGAGGGGCGGCGGTACGGGCTGGCTCGGTGACGGTCACGGCGGCGACTCCTTCGGATCGGACTACTCTGCCCGCACCCTAAGCACGTACGTGCCGCCTACACCCGCCATTCCGGGATACGGACGTACACCGTCCGTCTCCGCCCTCAACTGTCGAGCGGCGCGTCCCACTTCGAGCCCCCGAGCGGCCACCCATACGTGGGCCGCCCCTCATTGCCGCTGGTCCGGAACGGCTTGCCCTGATCATCGATGCGGAGCACGCTGTGCCGCTTACCGCTGGACCACTCCAGCTCCAAGTACCAACGGACGTCATGCGCCTCGGTGTTCGCCTTGACGTAGAAGACCTCGGGGTCGCTCTCGCTCACCTTGTACGGGAAGTCGCGCTGCCCCGCCTTGGGCGTCAGGCGCGGCGTCCCGTCGTCGAGGTCGACGCCGAACGACTTGGTGGAGACGTTGCCGCCGCAGCCGACCCCCATCTGGAAGTCGTTCCAGGCCAGCGGCGAACTGGTGCTCTGCACCCGGACGCTCATCCCCTGAAGCACGACGGTGTCCTTGCCCATCCCCTGCACGGTGACCTCGATGAGCTGCTCCCCGGCCGAGACCGCGCCGAGATCGGCGGCCCACCCCGGTGCGTCCTGCTCGACGGACGGCGGCTGCGGCACCTGGTTGGGCTTCCGGTTGACCAGGAAATGCTGGCTACAGGGGCTCTCATAGACGTACGGCCTGGTACGCGCCGCAATCGGCACGCCGAGATCCTCACTTCTCCCCTCCCCGGCCGCCGCGGGCCCCTTGCGACCGCCCCCGCCCTGGGACGCCTCGGGCCGCGGACCCGCCTTCCGTGAGGGCGAGTCGGAGTCGGCGTCGGGGTCGGAGGGCTTGCCCTTCTTCCCTTCACGGTCATCGGCGGTGCCGGTGTCCTTGCCTCGCCCGCCCTTCCCGGACGGGTCACCCGGGGAACCACTGGAGCTGACGGACGCGGCGGCCCCCGCATCCCGCTTACTTCCGCCATCATCACGCCCGTTGAGCGCGAGAGCGACGGATCCGACACCGACGACGACGGCGACGGCGGCACCGAGGGCGAGCGCCTGGCGCCGTCGCCGCTTGGACGCCCCGCCGGCCTCCGGCACCGGTTCCGGTTCCGGCTCAGGTTCCGCCTCCTCAGAAGCGGGTATCGCGGGCTCAGGCTCCCCCTTACGCCCGCGCGCCGCATCCGCCAGAATCCACCGCCGATGGATCTCCACCAGCTCCTCAGGAGAAGCCTTGCAGAGGCGGGCGAACCGCTCGACAGGCGCGTAGTCCACGGGCACGGCGTCACCGTTGCAGTACCGGTGCAGGGTGGACGTACTCATGTGGAGCCGCTTGGCCAGCACCCCGTAGCTGAGCCCCGACCGCTCCTTGAGCTCCCGCAGCAGCTCCGCGAGCGAATCCATTGCCGTCCTCCCCCGTTCCGCCACCCAAACCGTAGCCATCCAAGCACGCCCCACCGGTTCCCCGATTCACGGGACACCAGTGACGCTACGTACTCATCATGTAGCCGTACGCACACCCGTGGACTGAATCTGTACGGGTCGGCACGAGTGCAACCACCGCCACACAGGGGGAGTTGGCCGCCATGTCACTCAGTAACCGCCGCAGGAAGAACGCCTCCGCGATGAAGATGCTGGGCGCCCAGATCGGGGCGTTGCGCCGTGCGGCGGGCTTCACCCAGCGCCAGCTTGCCGCACGTCTTGTCGTCGACGACGAGACGATCGCGTCCATCGAACAGGGACGACGGCCGCTGAAGGAGGACCTGGCCATCGCACTGGAGGAAATCCTCGATGCCAGGGGCGTGTTGACCGCTGGCTTGGAGAACATGCCGGAGGTCGACCTGTTCCCGAGGTGGGCGGACGAATACATGGACCTGGAGCGTGAGGCGATCGCGCTGTCTTGGTACGACAACCAAGTGCTGCCCGGCTTGCTCCAGACGGATCCGTACGCCCACGCTGTCTTCCTCAGCAAGGTTCCAGCTCTCGCCGAGGACGAGATCGCGCTACGTGTAACCGCCCGCATGGAACGTCAAAAGATCCTGCATCGGAAGGATCCGCCAACGATCAGCTTCATCATCTCGGAGGTGACGGTGATGGACCGCCTCGGGGGCGACGAGGCGTATTACGAGCAGCTACGCCGTCTGCGGGAGGCAGCGGATCTTCACGGGGTAACTCTCCAGATCATGCCGATCGGCCGCGACGTGCACGCCGGACTCGACGGCCCCTTCACTCTGCTGGAGACTCCCGACCATCAGCACATCGCCTACATCGAGGCCCAGCGAGGAAGCCAACTGATCGCCGACCCGGACGAGGTGTCCCTGCTGGAACGCAAATATGCGATGCTGCGGACACAGGCCCTCAACCCCCAGGAGACCAAGGGCCTGTTGGACCGTCTGCTAGGAGAGCAATGAGCACCGCACTCACGTGGTTCAAGTCGACCTACAGCGGCAGCGAAGGCGGCCAGTGCCTGGAAGTCGCCTACAACTGGCGGAAGTCCAGCTACAGCAGTGAACAGGGCGGCCAATGCCTCGAATTCGCCGCCCACCCCGCCGCCATCCACATCCGCGACTCCAAGAACCTCACCGGCCCGACCCTCACGGTCGCCCCCGCCGCATGGACCTCGTTCCTCACCGGCACCTCCACTGACCTTTTGGTAAGTACCCACTAATTAGTCGGTACTTGTCCACACGGAAGGGCCCCGCGAAGATCAGAGGCATCACCGGAAAGCAACGCCTCTGAAGGAGCCCCCCGTGCCCAGCAGCAACGCCCCCGTGTCCGTCCTCGGCCTCGGCCTGATGGGCAGTGCCCTCGCCTCCGCGCTGATCAAGGCGGGGCACCGGACCACCGTCTGGAACCGCACCGCCAGTAAGACGGGCCCGCTCGTCGCCCAGGGTGCGGCCCCGGCCGGGACGGCGACGGAGGCCATCGAGGCCAGTCCCCTCGTCATCGTCTGCCTCACGACCAACGACAACGTACGCGGCCTGCTGGAGGCGGAGGCCGACGCCCTCGCCGGGCGGACCGTCGTGAACCTCACCAACGGGACCCCGGCCCAGGCGAGGGAGTTGGCGGACTGGGCGGCCTCGCGCGGCGTCACGTACATCGACGGCGGCATCATGGCCGTCCCGCAGATGATCGCCACGCCCGGCGCTTACATCCTCTACAGCGGCACCGACGAAGAGGCGTACGAGACGCACCGCCCGACGCTGGCGGCGCTCGCGGAGACCAAGTGGGTCGGCAAGGACCCGGGCGCCGCCGCGCTGTACGACCTGTCGCTGCTCACCGGGATGTACGGCATGGTGATGGGCGTCGTCCAGGCATACGCCCTGATCGGCAGCGGCGGCGTACCGGCCCGCGAGTTCGCGCCGCTGCTCAAGGACTGGGTCAACGCGATGACGGACGGCCTCGTGCCCGGCATGGCCGAGGCGCTGGACTCCGGGCAGCACCTCACGGACGTGTCGTCCCTGGCGATCAACCAGGCCGCGCTGCCCAACTTCCTGGACGCCTTCGCACAACAGGGCCTGAGCAGCGGCCTGTTCGAGCCGCTCCAGACCCTCCTGGACCGCTCGATCGACGAGGGGTACGCGGCCGACGGCCTCTCCCGCCTCGTCACGCTGATCAAGAAGGACTAGGCACCGCCCCGGGTACGAGGACCACCTTCCCGGTGGTCTCCCGCCGCTCCATCGCCGCATGCGCCCGCGCCGCGTCCGCCAGCGGGAACGCCTGCCAGGAGGGCACCAACTCCCCCTTTGCTGCCGCCTCCAGGGCCTCCCGCTCGCGCGCGGGACCGTCCTCGGGGTGCCCGATCAGCTCCATCAGGGCATTGACGTACGAGATGCCCCAATCGGCAAGGACCTCCGGCGTCGGCTCGAAGGCCTCCTGTGAGGCCCAGCCGATGACGACGTACCGTCCGCCCTCCCCGATCAACTCGAAGGCGGCGGCGGCCTTCTCGCCCCCGACGCCGTCCAGGACGGCGGTGACCGGACGACCCCCGAGCCGTTCGCGGACGGTGTGGGCCCACCCGGGCACGTTGTAGTCCACGGCGACATCGGCGCCGAGCGCCCGCACCGCCTCGACCTTGTCGGGGCCACCCGCCGCCCCGACGACCGTCGCCCCGAGGGCGTGCGCGTACTGCACGACGAGCCGCCCCACTCCCCCGGCGGCGGACGTCACCAACACCACGTCGTCGGACCGGAGTCGGGCGACTCCGAGGAGTCCCATCGTGGTCGCCCCGGTCATCACCATGGTCACCGCGTCCTCGAAGCCGAGCCCGTCCGGCACCGCGTGCAGCTCGTCGACGGCGGCGACCGCCAGCTCGGCGTACCCGCCGGGCGACCCGTGCGAGGTCACGACGGACCGGCCGAGCCAGGAGGAGTCGACGCCGGGGCCGACCGCGTCGACGACGCCCGCTACCTCGCCGCCGAAGACGGACGGCAGCTCCGGCAGCGGCGGCGCCTTGTCCGAGGCATCCCCCGCCCGCATCACGGTCTCGACGAAGTGCGCCCCGGCCGCCCGCACCGCGATCCGCACCTGGCCGGGGCCCGCGACGGGGTCCGGCCAGGTCTCGTACTTCAGGTTCTCGGCGGGCCCGAACTCATGCAGAACAACGGCGTGCATCTCGTCCTCCTCGGACGGGCCCTGTCTGGGCCCCTCTGCACACCACTCTGCGACCTCAACCGAACTTCAGGTCAAGGGGCTAGAGCTGTCGCGCCACCTCAGTGGCCCAGTACGTGAGGATCATGTTCGCGCCCGCGCGCTTGATACCCGTGAGCGACTCCATGATCGCCTTGTCCCGGTCGATCCAGCCCCGCTCGGCGGCGGCCTCGATCATCGCGTACTCGCCACTGATCTGGTACGCCGCCACCGGCACGTCGACCGACTCGGCGACCTTCGCGAGGATGTCGAGGTAGGGACCGGCCGGCTTGACCATCACCATGTCGGCGCCCTCGTCGAGGTCGAGCGCCAACTCCCGCAGCGACTCCCGGGAGTTGGCCGGGTCCTGCTGGTACGTCTTGCGGTCGCCCTTCAGGGACGAGCCCACGGCCTCGCGGAAGGGGCCGAAGAAGGCGGACGAGTACTTCACGGTGTACGCGAGGATCGACACGTCCTCGTGGCCCACCTGGTCCAACGCGTCGCGGACGACACCGACCTGACCGTCCATCATGCCGCTCGGGCCCACCACATGGGCGCCCGCGTCGGCCTGGACCTGGGCCATCTCGGCGTACCGCTCCAGCGTCGCGTCGTTGTCGACGCGCCCCTGGTCGTCCAGCACACCGCAGTGCCCGTGGTCGGTGAACTCGTCGAGACACAGGTCCGACATGACGATGAGGTCGTCGCCGACCTCGGACCGCACATCCCGCAGAGCGAGCTGGAGGATGCCGTCCGGGTCGGTGCCCACCGTCCCCGCGGCGTCCTTCTTGGACTCCTCCGGCACCCCGAAGAGCATGATCCCGGAGACCCCGGCCTCCACCGCATCGACGGCCGCCTTCTTCAGCGTGTCGCGGGTGTGCTGGAAGACGCCGGGCATGGACCCGATCTCCACCGGGGCGCTGATCCCCTCGCGCACGAACGCGGGGAGGATCAGATCGGCCGGATGCAGCCGCGTCTCGGCGACCATGCGCCGCATGGCCACGGTCGTGCGCAGCCGTCGCGGCCGCGCTCCGGGGAAAGATCCGTACTTCGTCACTGGCTTCACCTGGATTCGTGCTGCTGCTGTTGTGGGCGGGCACCCGGGGCGCGACACGCCCCGGGTGCCCGCCCACCGAACCTACGGCGCGGTGCGCCGCCGACGCGAACCGGGTCGTCGTTCACTCGGCCGCGTCACCGGGTCCCCGGCGTCCAGCGCCGCGGCCCGCCGCTGCGAACCGAAGTCGGCCAGCGCCTGCGCCAGCTGGTGGACCGACGGCTCCGGAGCCATCACGTCCACCCGCAGCCCGTGCTCCTCCGCGGTCTTCGCGGTGGCCGGGCCGATACAGGCGATGACGGTCACGTTGTGCGGCTTGCCGGCGATGCCGACGAGGTTGCGCACGGTCGAGGAGGACGTGAAGAGCACAGCGTCGAAACCGCCGCCCTTGATGGCCTCCCGCGTGTCGGCCGGCGGCGGCGAGGCGCGCACGGTCCGGTAGGCCGTGACGTCGTCCACCTCCCAGCCCAGGTCGATCAGGCCCGCGACCAGCGTCTCCGTGGCGATGTCGGCCCGCGGCAGGAAGACGCGGTCGATCGGGTCGAAGACCGGGTCGTACGGCGGCCAGTCCTCCAGGAGACCGGCGGCCGACTGCTCACCGCTCGGCACCAGGTCCGGCTTGACGCCGAAGGCGATCAGCGCGGCGGCGGTCTGCTCACCGACGGCCGCGACCTTGATCCCGGCGAAGGCACGCGCGTCGAGCCCGTACTCCTCGAACTTCTCCCGCACCGCCTTGACGGCGTTGACGGACGTGAAGGCGATCCACTCGTACCGCCCGGTGACCAGGCCCTTGACCGCGCGTTCCATCTGCTGGGGCGTGCGCGGCGGCTCGACCGCAATGGTCGGCACCTCGTGCGGCACCGCGCCGTAGGACCGCAGCTGGTCGGAGAGCGACGCCGCCTGCTCCTTCGTACGCGGTACGAGCACGCGCCAGCCGAAGAGCGGCTTCGACTCGAACCACGACAGCTGGTCGCGCTGAGCGGCGGCGGAGCGCTCGCCGACGACGGCTATGACGGGCCGGCCCCCCTCGGGCGAGGGCAGCACCTTCGCCTGCTTGAGGACCTGCGCGATGGTGCCGAGCGTCGCGTTCCAGGTGCGCTGGCGCGTCGTCGTACCACCGATGGTCACGGTCATCGGGGTGTCGGGCTTGCGGCCCGCGGCCACCAGCTCGCCCGCGGCCGCCGCGACGGAGTCGAGCGACGTGGTGACCACCGCGGTCCCGTCGGACGCGCCGACCTCGCTCCAGCAGCGGTCGGACGCCGTACGGGCGTCGACGAAACGGACGTCGGTGCCCTGCGCGTCCCGCAGCGGCACACCGGCGTACGCGGGCACACCGACCGCGGCCGCGATGCCCGGCACGACCTCGAAGGAGACGCCCTCGGCGGCGCAGGCGAGCATCTCCTCGGCCGCGTACGCATCGAGGCCGGGGTCGCCGCTGACCGCACGCACGACCCGCTTGCCGCCCCTCGCGGCCTCCATGACAAGATTGGTGGCGACTCGGATCGTCGCCGTGTCCGCGGTTGCTGACGTGTCGTCAGCATTCGTCGGCAGGGGTGTGTCCACACCTCCCTTGGCGTGCACACGGACGACGTCGAGTACATCCGGCTCGGCGATCAGCACATCCGCTCGGGCCAGCGCCTCGACGGCGCGCAGGGTCAGCAGTCCCGGATCTCCGGGTCCGGCACCGAGGAAGGTGACGTGCCCGTGTGCGGGAATGCCGGAAAGGTTCGAGGTGGGGCTCAAAGTGCTCGCTCCCCCATCAGACCGGCCGCGCCCTTGGCGAGCATCTCGACCGCGAGTTCGCGGCCCAGCGCCATGGCTTGGGTCTCCGTCTCGGGCACGGGACCGGTGGTGGACAGCTGCACCAACGTAGAGCCGTCGGTCGTACCGACGACGCCACGCAGGCGCATTTCCTTGACAATCTGCGCGTCGGCCAAAGGGGTCTCCCCTGCTCGAACGGAATCGAGAGTCCGGGGAAGGTCGGCCAGCGCTCCCACGGGTGCGCTGCAACCGGCCTCCAAGGCGGCGAGCAGGGACCGCTCGGCGGTCACGGCGACCCGGGTGTACGGGTCGTCGAGCTCGGCGAGCGCGGCGGCGAGTGACGCGTTGTGCGCGGCACACTCGATCGCCAGTGCCCCCTGGCCGGGGGCGGGCAGAACAGTGTCGACCGACAGGAAGTCGGTCACCTCGTCGGTCCGGCCGATACGGCTCAGTCCGGCGGCGGCGAGCACGACGGCGTCGAGCTCCCCCTTGTGTACGTATCCGACGCGGGTGTCGATGTTCCCGCGGATCGGCACGGTCTCGATGGTCATGCCGTGGCTGCGCGCGTAGGCGTTCAGCTGCGCCATGCGGCGCGGCGAGCCGGTGCCCACGCGAGCCCCCTCGGGAAGCTCGGCGAAGGTCAGCCCGTCGCGCGCGACCAGGACGTCGCGGGGGTCCTCGCGCTCCGGCACAGCGGCGAGGAGAAGCTCCTCGGGCTGCGCGGTGGGCAGGTCCTTGAGCGAGTGCACGGCGAAGTCGACCTCACCGCGGACCAGCGCCTCGCGCAGGGCGGCGACGAAGACGCCGGTGCCGCCGATCTGCGCCAGGTGCTCGCGCGAGACATCCCCGTACGTCGTGATCTCCACGAGCTCGACGGGGCGGCCGGTCAACCGCCGTACCGCCTCGGCCACCTGGCCCGACTGGGCCATGGCCAGCTTGCTGCGCCTGGTCCCGAGCCGATAAGCCCTCTCGGTCATGCCCGGCCTCTATTCGGGTCGTCGTTCTCGTTGTTCAGGTGGTCAGCCCTGCTGACCGCCGCGACCGTCTGCGGGTCGAGGTCGAAGAGCGTGCGCAGCGCGTCCGCGTATCCGGCGCCGCCCGGCTCGCCGGCCAGCTGCTTGACCCGCACCGTCGGCGCGTGCAGCAGCTTGTCGACGACACGGCGCACGGTCTGCGTGATCTCCGCGCGTTGCTTGTCCTCCAGGCCGGGCAGCCGTCCGTCGAGCCGCGCGATCTCACTGGCCACGACATCGGCGGCCATGGTGCGCAGGGCGACCACGGTCGGCGTGATGTGCGCGGCCCGCTGCGCGGCACCGAAGGCGGCGACCTCGTCGGAGACGATGCCGCGCACCTGCTCGACGTCGGCGGCCATGGGCGCGTCGGCGGAGGCGTCGGCCAGCGACTCGATGTCGACCAGCCGTACGCCCGGGATGCGGTGCACGGCGGCGTCGATGTCGCGGGGCATGGCCAGGTCGAGCAGGGCCAGCACGGCCGGGCGGGCCGCGCTCGCCGACGACATGGGCCTGCGCCGCTCCGGCAGCCGTCCCGTGACGCGCGCGGCGGCCACCAGTGCGGCGATGGCGTCGGCCTCGGCCCGCGGGTCGGCCTCGCGCCGCTCGGCCGGGGCGTTGTCCACCCAGGCGGCGTGCTGCTCCAGGGACGCGGCGTCCATCCCGGCGACGGCGGCCTCACCGGCGACGGAGAAGCCGCGCGGCGCGGAGAGGTCCACGGGGCAGCCGTCGTCGGCGACGGTCGGCTGTCCGACCGGACCGCTCCTGGCCTGCGCCGGTACGTCAGCGGCCACGCTGCCCGCGGGGACGCGCCCCTCCACGGCGGCCGTGACGGCGGCGGCCGTCAGCACCAGACCGGTCGCTCCGGTGCAGGACACCGCCACATCGGCACGTGTCAGTTCTTGGGCCACCTGGTCCATCGGGACGGCGCGGGCGCTCACGCCCGTGCCGCCCTGCTCGCCCAGGATGGCGGCGAGCCGCTCGGCGCGCTCCAGCGTGCGGTTGGCGACCACGATCTCCTCGACCCCGGCGCGCGCGAGCGTCGCCGCGGCGAGCGAGGACATGGAGCCCGCGCCGATCACCACGGCACGCTTGCCCTTGGCCCAGGTCTCGACCGACTTGCGCACGGCGAGCTGTTCCAGGCCGAAGGTGACGAGCGACTGCCCGGCCCGGTCGATGCCGGTCTCGGAGTGCGCGCGCTTGCCGACCCGCAGGGCCTGCTGGAACAGGTCGTTGAGGAGGCGGCCCGCGGTGTGCAGCTCCTGCGCACGCGCGAGGGCGTCCTTGATCTGCCCGAGGATCTGCCCCTCGCCGACGACCATCGAGTCGAGCCCGCACGCCACCGAGAAGAGGTGGTGGACGGCGCGGTCCTCGTAGTGGACGTACAGATAAGGGGTCAGCTCTTCCAGGCCCACACCGCTGTGCTGCGCGAGCAGCGTCGACAGCTCGGCGACGCCCGCGTGGAACTTGTCGACGTCCGCGTACAGCTCGATGCGGTTGCACGTGGCGAGCACGGCCGCCTCGGTGGCGGGCTCGGCGGCCAGCGTGTCCTGCAACAGCTTGGCCTGCGTGTCCGCGGGCAGCGCGGCCCGCTCCAGGACGCTCACCGGAGCGCTGCGATGGCTCAGCCCTACGACCAGGAGACTCATGCCGGCATCACGGCGGGGACGTCCCCGTCAGGTCCCTTGCGGTGCGGCTTGGCGGCGACGGGCGGCACGACGCCGTCGGCGGCGGCCTCCTCGCCGGCCTTGCGCTGCTCGTGGAAGGCGAGGATCTGCAGCTCGATGGAGAGGTCGACCTTGCGTACGTCGACGCCGTCCGGCACCGAGAGCACGGTCGGCGCGAAGTTCAGGATGGAGGTCACACCGGCGGCGACGAGCCGCTCGCAGACCTGCTGGGCGGCGCCGGCCGGGGTGGCGATGACGCCGATCGAGACGCCGTTGTCCTCGATGATCTTCTCAAGCTCGTCGGTGTGCTGCACGGGCATCCCTGCGACGGGCTTTCCGGCCATTGCCGGATCGGCGTCGATCAGTGCCGCGACACGGAAACCACGCGAGGCGAACCCGCCGTAGTTGGCCAGGGCGGCGCCGAGGTTGCCGATGCCGACGATGACAACCGGCCAGTCCTGGGTCAGACCCAGTTCCCGGGAGATCTGGTAGACGAGATACTCGACGTCATAGCCGACGCCGCGCGTCCCGTACGAACCGAGGTAGGAGAAGTCCTTGCGCAGCTTCGCGGAGTTGACCCCCGCGGCGGCCGCGAGCTCCTCGGAGGAGACCGTGGGCACCGAGCGCTCCGACAGTGCGGTGAGGGCTCGGAGGTACAGCGGAAGCCTGGCGACGGTGGCCTCGGGAATCCCTCGGCTGCGGGTCGCCGGTCGGTGAGTTCGGCCAGTTGCCACGGTGCTCCTGCGGGTAGAGCGGGGCTGCAGGCGGTCACACGTCCCCGGACCGCCCCGTCGAATGCAGGCTATGTCTTTGTGAACGCGTGCACAAAGATTGTGTCCGTTTTGCCCGGCCAACGTGACCGGGGTCACGCGCGCCCGGCGCACGATCGTGGAACCGGCGCACGGACGGGTTCGTTGCTCACCTGATGGGGGCAAAACCGCACACTCTCCTCACGATCATCGCCCCCGAGACCAAAACCGCCCCAAAGCGTAACCGGCCTCACGGGAACTTTGGACTACCCGGTCAGTAGCTTTCGGCCGTCAGCCGACCAGCTCGCGCCGCAGCCGCTCCTCGTCGACCCGCCAGAAGGTGTGCTGCTCCCCGTCCACCAGGACCACCGGGATCTGCTCCCAGTAGGCCCGGTGCAGCTCCTGGTCCTCGGTGATGTCCTTCTTCTCCCACGAGGCCCCCGTCTCCGCGCAGACCTTCTCGATCACCGACTGTGCGTCATCACACAGATGACACCCCGGTTTCCCGATCAGGGTCACCGTGCGCTCCGCGGGCTTCTTCTTCTCCGTACGACGAAAAATCGGGCTCATGCCCCCATTCTCGCCCGCGCCGTCCACCGGGCCGGTTTAACGGGCCGGTCGCGCAGAGTTCACAGGGCCGCATCCCACCGCCTCCAGAACCACCGAACGAACTAGCTATGCTCACGACATGGCCGCTCTCGGATGGCTCACCCGCCGTAGGCGCTCCGCCACGGCGCGGAGCGTGTTGGCAGGCGAGGCCTCGGCCGAGGCCGCCCGCAAGTCCTCCCAGGAGCTGGAGGAGCTCGCCGGACGGACCGCGCCCGACGAGGCGCCGGGAGAACCGGCGTTCCCCGTCGTCGGCGACGTCGAGGCCGCCGCCTTCTTCGACCTCGACAACACCGTGATGCAGGGCGCCGCGATCTTCCACTTCGGCCGCGGCCTGTACAAACGGAAGTTCTTCGAGCGCCAGGAGCTGGTCCGGTTCGCCTGGCAGCAGGCGTGGTTCAGGCTCGCGGGCGTCGAGGACCCCGAGCACATGCAGGACGCCCGCGACAGCGCGCTGTCCATCGTCAAGGGCCACCGCGTCGCCGAGCTGATGACCATCGGCGAGGAGATCTACGACGAGTACATGGCCGAGCGCATCTGGCCCGGCACCCGCGCCCTCGCCCAGGCCCACCTCGACGCCGGCCAGAAGGTCTGGCTGGTCACCGCGGCCCCGGTGGAGATCGCCACGGTCATCGCCCGCCGCCTCGGCCTGACCGGCGCCCTCGGCACCGTCGCCGAGTCCATCGGCGGCGTCTACACCGGCAAGCTCGTCGGCGAGCCCCTGCACGGCCCCGCCAAGGCCGAGGCCGTCCGCGCCCTGGCCGCCGCCGAGCGCCTGGACCTGGCCCGCTGCGCCGCGTACAGCGACTCGCACAACGACATCCCGATGCTCTCGCTCGTCGGACATCCGTACGCGATCAACCCCGACGCCAAGCTGCGCAAGCACGCCCGCGAGCGGGACTGGCGGCTGCGCGACTACCGCACCGGCCGCAAGGCCGCGAAGGTCGGCATCCCCGCCGCGGCCGGTGTCGGCGCGCTCGCGGGCGGCACCGCCGCGGCGATCGCCCTGCACCGCCGCCGCCACTGACCCGGCATTCCGCCGCTCCTACCCCGCCCTGCCCCGGGCCAGTCCGGTTGGTTGAACTCGGCCACAACACGCCCCCCGCGACGACGGAATGTGAACCATTCCGATCAACAAGCGCTCACTCTCTGGTACTTGAAACGGCTCCGAACGGTTACAGAAGCGACGTAATCGGTGATTTGAGCAACTGGGTGTAGCGCTGCCTGTACGAAGCGTTATTCTCCTCAGACGCATAACGGACCCCACACGTCGCTACGACGAGTGAATGGTTCCGTACTGCACGTGATGGAAGCTCTGCCTCTGGGAGTCCCGTGTACCCACACGTCGGGGTTGACGCCTCGGGCCTGGCTACGCTGCGCGCAACGGTCCTCGACCGCTTGCGCGGCTTCGTCCCCACCGCGTACGCCGTCCCCGCCGTCCCCGCCTTCGCCGTCCCGGCACCCGCCGGGCCGTGCTATGCCCTGGCGGACGGCGGTGCGGCGGTCAGCAGACGGGCCCGCTCCGGCGCCGCTGCCGCCACCTCAACGTCAACGCCCACCCCCCGCCGCCCCGCCGCGGACAGCGACAGCGCCCGCATGATGGACCTGGTCGAGCGCGCCCAGGCCGGCGAGGCCGACGCCTTCGGCCGCCTCTACGACCAGTACAGCGACACGGTCTACCGCTACATCTACTACCGCGTCGGCGGCAAGGCGACCGCCGAGGACCTCACCAGTGAGACCTTTCTGCGCGCCCTCCGCCGCATCGGCACCTTCACCTGGCAGGGCCGCGACTTCGGCGCCTGGCTGGTCACGATCGCCCGCAACCTCGTCGCCGATCACTTCAAATCGAGCCGTTTCCGCCTCGAAGTGACCACCGGCGAAATGCTCGACGCCAACGAGGTCGAGCGCAGCCCCGAGGACTCCGTCCTGGAGTCCCTCTCGAACGCGGCACTGCTCGAAGCCGTCCGCCGCCTCAACCCCCAGCAGCAGGAGTGCGTGACCCTGCGGTTCCTCCAGGGCCTCTCCGTCGCCGAGACCGCACGCGTCATGGGCAAGAACGAAGGCGCGATCAAAACCCTCCAGTACCGCGCGGTGCGCACCCTCGCCCGCCTCCTCCCGGACGACGCGCGCTAACCGCCCGTAGTCCCGGGCAGCGCCCAACTCACCGTCCGTGGCGGCCAGATGGCCGCCACGGCCCCTCGCCGATTCTTCGTGGTCCGATCATCCTCCGTCCGTAACCCAAGTGCCGCGACGCTCGTTGTGCGGGATGCAGGCTCCCTGTGGTCGCCACCTGACCGTTCCCCCGACTCCTGATGAGTGGAGGGAAACCCATACGCTCACTCGATCGTGTGGAAGCGTTCAGGCCAGGCAACCCTCAGGACCCCCTGGGGAGTCGACCGTCATGACGAGAGGAGGTGCCGCCAGTGATCGCGAACGTATCGGCCCACCGGCGGGCGAACGCCTTCGCCCAGGCCCTGGAGGAGCATTCCGCCCAGGACCCGGCGGCCGAGCAGTCCGAGGACTCCGCGTCCACGTCCGCGGCCGCAACCGCGCCCGCGACCGCGTCCGTGGAGTCCCCCGAAACCACCGCGGCACGCGCCGAACCGACCGAGCGGGACCGCATGCGGACCCTGGTCCAAGGTCTCGACGCGCTGCCCAAACCCGCCCTCGACCCCGAGGTCAAGGTCGTCCAGCGCGCCCAGCTCGTGGCCGCGATGGAAGCCATGCTCCTGGAGGGCCGCGGCAGTGCCCCGGTGCCCGAACAGCGCTCCCGAAAGGGCGCCCACCGAGCGGGTCCGCTGCGCAAGCTGCGGCCACGCTCGCGCCTGTCCAAGGGCATCGCGGCGGGCGGCCTCACCGTCGGCGTCGCGGCGGGCGCCTTCGGCGGAGTCGCCGCCGCCAGCTCGGACGCCCTGCCGGGCGACTCGCTGTACGGCCTCAAGCGCGGCATGGAGGACTTCAAGCTGGGCATGGCCGACGGCGACGCCGACCGCGGCCGGATCTACCTCGACCAGGCCTCCACCCGGCTGAGCGAAGCCCGCAGACTCATGGAGCGCGACCGCTCCGGCCCCCTCGACCACGAGTCGGTCGGCGAGGTCAGACGCGCCCTCTCCGGTATGCGGCACGACGCCACGGAAGGCCACCGCCTGCTCCTGGAGGCGTACGAGCGCGACGGCTCGCTCGGCCCCATCCAGGCGCTGTCCGCGTTCTCCCGGTCGCACCGCGAGGCATGGAGTGACCTCCAGGGCCGCCTGCCGGTCCAGCTGGGCGACATGGGCCAGCAGGTGGACTCCGTCTTCGACGCCATAGACGAAGAGGTCGAGCCGCTGCGCTCCCTGCTGCCCCGCGCCCCCGAGAAGGGCGGCACGACCGGCCGGACCCCGCAGAGCCCCCCCGGCTCCTACGGCACGGACGGGCGTCCCTCCGCCCCCTCGGGCAGCGACAGCGGCAGCGGACGCGGCGGCGACCCGCGCGGCGACCGCGAGCCCAGACCCTCCACACCGCACAGCCCGGGCGAGGACGTCCTCGGCGGCAGCGTGGGCGACCTCCTCGACCCGCCGGACGAGAAGACGTCACCACCCCCGTCGGAGGGCAGGAACAAGCCCGGCAAGGACCGCCCCTCGGCCAAGCCGGACGTCACCCTGCCGCCGCTCCTGCCCGGCCTGCTCCCGGAGCTCGGCATCGACGAGGAGGACGTCAAGTAATCCTCGTCAGCACGCGCGGTGCGGCGGCGGTCAGAAGAACACGGACCGCCGCTGCACCAGCAGCTTGTACAGCGAATGCTGGATCTGCTCACGCACCTGGTCCGTCAGGTTGAACATCAGCATCGGATCCTCCGCCGCCTCAGGCGGATAGCCGTCCGTCGGGATCGGCTCACCGAACTGGATCGTCCACTTCGTCGGCAGCGGCACCGCGCCCAACGGCCCGAGCCAGGGGAACGTAGGCGTGATCGGGAAGTACGGGATGCCGAGGACCCGCGCCAGCGTCTTGGCGTTGCCGATCATCGGGTAGATCTCCTCCGCCCCGACGATCGAGCACGGCACGATCGGAGAGCCCGTCCGCAGCGCCGTCGAGACGAAGCCGCCGCGGCCGAACCGCTGCAGCTTGTAGCGCTCGCTGAACGGCTTCCCGATGCCCTTGAAGCCCTCCGGCATCACCCCGACCAGCTCGCCCCGCCCAAGGAGCCGCTCCGCGTCCTCCGCGCACGCCAGGGTGTGCCCTGCCTTGCGGGCCAGTTCGTTGATGACCGGCAGCATGAAGACCAGGTCGGCGGCGAGCAGCCGCACATGCCGGCCCCGCGGGTGGTTGTCGTGCACCGCGACCTGCATCATCAGGCCGTCCAGCGGCAGCGTCCCCGAGTGGTTGGCGACGATTAGCGCCCCGCCGTCCGCGGGGATGTTCTCGACGCCCTTCACCTCCACCCGGAAGTACTTCTCGTAGAAGGGGCGGAGCAGCGACATCAGGACCTGGTCGGTCAGCTCCTCGTCGTAACCGAAGTCGTCGACCTCGTACTCCCCGGTGAGCCGGCGCCGCAGGAACGCCAGGCCGCCCGCGATGCGCCGGTCCCAGCCGCTGTCCCGCGGCCGCGGTGCCCTCTCGCGGGGCTCGGCGCGCCCCACCCGCGGCTCCTCGCCCGGCCGACCGGCCGACTGTCCGCCTCGCGGACCGTCCTGTGCGCCGCCCCGCGGGCCGTCCTGCGGGCCGTCCTGCTGGCCCGGCAGCGCCTTGACCTCGCTCACGGCCACGGGATCACCCGTGCGCCGGGGCACTGGCCTGCGGCGCGGCGCGCGCTGCGCACCCCCGCGCGACCGGTCGTCGTCGAACGGAATGACCTTGGCGTCCGCCATCGTTGACGCTCTCCTCAGTTGGCGCTTCGGTTGCCACCCGCGATGGGCAGCGCGGCGATCCGGTCCACTGCCCCCGCGAGGGCACTTGGCGGCAGCAGTCCAGGACCCCGGCTGCGTACGAAGTCCGCGAAGGTCTCCGCGGTCGTGTACTTCGGCCTGAAGCCCAGTGTCTCGCGCATCTGCCGGGTGGCCACGATCCTGCCGTGCGTGAGCAGGCGGATCTGCTCCGGCGAGAAATCGGTCATGCCGAGCGTGCGCAGCGCCGAACCGACCCAGGTGACGGCCGGCAGGAGCACCGGGACGGTGGGCCTGCCCAGCCGCCGTGAGCACTGCGAGAGCAGCAGCTGGCCGTCGCCCGCGATGTTGAACGTGCCGCTGTTGAGCGTCCCGCGCGGCGGGTCGTGCGCGCTCAGGCGCAGCACCTCGACCGCGTCGTCCTCATGGACGAACTGCAGGCGCGGGTCGTAGCCGAACACGGTCGGCAGAACCGGCAGCGAGAAGTACTCGGCGAGCGGGGACTCCGCCGCGGGCCCCAGGATGTTCGCGAAGCGCAGCACGCACACCGCCACGTCCGGTCGGCGCCGCGCGAAGCCCCGCACATAGCCCTCGACCTCGACGGTGTCCTTGGCGAAGCCACCGCTGGGCAGCGATTTGGGCGGCGTGGTCTCGGTGAAGACCGCGGGGTCCCTGGGCGCGGAGCCGTACACGCTCGTACTGGACTTCACCACGAGCCGCTTCACCGTCGACGACTTCTGGCAGGCGCCGAGCAGCTGCATGGTGCCGATGACGTTGGTCTCCTTGACCGAGCCGCGGCTGCCCCGGCCGAGCGCGGTCGCCGTGACGTCCATGTGGACGACCGTGTCCACGCCGTACTCGGCGAGCACCTTGGCGATCGCGGGCTGCCGGATGTCGGCCTGGACGAAGTCGGCGCCGCCCAGATGGTGCTCGGGCGGGATCGCGTCGACGGCGATCACCCGGTCGACCTCGGGATCGCGCTGGACACGCCGGACGAACCGTCCGCCCAGCTGCCGGGCCACTCCGGTCACGAGCACGACCTTGCCCAAGATCAGCGCCTGCCTTTCCCCAACCCTCGCCGCACACCGTCATCGACTGTGTCGTGGCCCACGCTAGCGGGTCGGTGTTGCGCTGTGATGACCGCGCGCTGCGGGAAGTGACGACGGACACAGACGTACGTATGGACCAAGTGCCCGGTGCTCAAGTACCGCGCCGGTTCCGACGTACCGCACCGACTCCCAAGTACCGCGCGTGGGGGCCCCAAACATGCCGAAGCCCTCCCACCGGATGGTGGAAGGGCTTCGGAACACGCTGTGCAGCGACCGCCTACTTCTTGTTGCGACGCTGAACGCGAGTGCGCTTCAGCAGCTTGCGGTGCTTCTTCTTGGCCATCCGCTTACGCCGCTTCTTGATAACAGAGCCCACGACTACCCTCGCTCACTTCTCTTCACTCGGTGCGGGGCAGCAGACTGGGCCCACACGACCTACGTCGGCCTAGCCTACCCGTCTCCGCGTGAGGGACGTAATCGAGGGGCAACGAGCCCTGGCGCGGGCCCTGCGACAAGGGGCCCGAAGGCCCCCGCGCTCAGCCTGCCTCGACCCCCACATAGGACTCGCGGAGGTACTCGTGAACCGCCTGCTCCGGAACCCGGAAGGACCTTCCGACCCGAATGGCGGGCAGATGACCGCTGTGCACCAAGCGGTACACGGTCATCTTGGACACTCGCATCACCGCAGCGACTTCCGCCACGGTCAGGAACTGAACCTCGTTCAGCGGCCTCTGGTTCTCAGCCATGACACCCCACCTGAACCTTCCGCACATGACGGGCACCGGCTTCCCCTTCCGGTGACTCTTCGTCGCTGCGCGCTCACTCCCCAGACTAGGGGCGGATGATGCGAGTGGGGAAGAGGAGCAGCCATCGGCCGCCTACTGTGACAGACACGCTCGATTGAGTACATAGCGAGTAAGCGGTCGGTAGTAATCAGACCGCACAGCGTCATCAAGCGGAACGACGACGGACACCTGCCCCTCGGCCTCTCCGACGAACAGCGCGGGATCATCCGTATCCGCCAGACCGATCGCCTCAAACCCCAGCTGACCTGCTCCGCAGACCCATCCGTGGTCTCCGATGACCAGCTCGGGAAGCGGTCCGCCGACCTGTGCCGCGGCATCCAGAACAGCCCGAACCGGGAGCGGTGAGTGGGTGTGTGCGCCGGTCTCACTCCCGGTGGGACGCGCGCCGGGTTCGCGCACCAGCGCGACGCCTTGTACGTAGTCAAGGTTGTACGTGCGTAGGCCGAACCGGGTCGTTATGTCGACACTGTTGCCCTGCGCGGGGGTGAGGACGGTGCATCCGGCCGCCGACAGAGCGTCCGCCAAGGCGGCGTAGAACCCCAGCAATCGGTGCGGATGGCCGGTCCCGAAGAGTACGGGAAGACGCCTCCGCGCCGCCTGCGAGAGCCGCTCCGCGAAGGCGTCGAGCGCCCTCAACGTACGCTCCGGATCGATGACGTCGGCCCCCGAGGTGTGCCGCGGATCGGCGGACACCCCGCACTTGTCGGCCATCAGCCGCAGAAGGTCCGCGGCCCCCCAGCGCCACTCGGGATCCAACCCGAGCAGCACCCGGGGATCGCGGGCGGCGAAGAGCCGGTAACTCCGCAGACTCTCTTCCCGAGAGGTGGCCACGGGCCCGGCCAGCCGAGCCGCCAACAGATGCGCACGCAGGGCGCCGGTGGTCAACACGGTCCGATGCTGACGCATCGGCGGCTACGGGACCTCAAAACCCCGGAAAACCCCCACACTTGGGCTAACAGGGGCACAATGCGGGCGCCTATCCAGTCCCTCCAGCCCTCCAGCCCTCCAGCCCTCCAGCAAAATGCCCTACGCCAACAGCCCCCGCAAGGGGAACGCGGCCCGCCGAGCCGCGAGCACAGCCTGGTCAAGCCGATCGGCGGGGTCGTACCCCGACTCCCACCCCTTCCAGTCCACGGGCCACCGCCCATCCGTCATCCGCCCCGGCGCCAACTGCCGCGTACGCGCGAACACCTCCTGCCGCCAAGCCTCCGGAACCGCCGCCGTGGGCTCGACCGGCCGCCCCGCGGCGACAGCGACGAGATGCGTCCAGGAGCGCGGCACCACGTCCACCACGGCATATCCCCCGCCCCCCAGAGCGACCCACCGCCCGTCGGCGTACTCATGGGCCAGCTCATGGCAGGCGACCTGCACCGCCCGCTGGGCGTCCAGCGAGACGGCGAGGTGCGCGAGGGGATCCTCGAAGTGTGTGTCGGCCCCGTGCTGCGTCACGACCACCTGCGGCCGGAACTCCGCGAGCAGCTCGGGCACCACGGAGTGAAACGCCCGAACCCACCCGGCGTCCCCGGTCCCCGCCGGCAGCGCCACATTAACGGCAGACCCCTCGGCCACCCCCGCCGCGCCCGTCTCCTCAGGCCACCCGGTCTGCGGAAAGAGCGTCCGGGGATGCTCGTGCAGCGAGATCGTCAGGACCCGCGGGTCCTCCCAGAACGCGGCCTGCACCCCGTCCCCGTGATGCACGTCGACATCCACATACGCGACTCGCTCGGCGCCCAGTTCGAGGAGCCGCGCGATCGCCAGCGCCGCGTCGTTGTAGATGCAGAAGCCCGAGGCGCCCCCGGGCATGGCGTGGTGCAGCCCGCCCGCGAAGTTCACCGCGTGCAGCGCCTCGCCGCGCCACACCGCCTCGGCGGCCCCCACGGACTGCCCGGCGATCAGCGCCGACACCTCGTGCATCCCAGCGAACGCCGGGTCGTCCTCCGTGCCGAGGCCGTACTCCCCGCGCGCGGACGCGGGGTCCACGGAGGCCGCCTTGACCGCCGCCACATAGTCCTCGCGGTGCACGAGGCGCAGCGTCGAGTCACCGGCACGCTTGGCCGCGACCACGTCCAGCTCCTGGTCGAGCCCGAAGGCACCGACCAGACTTCGGGTCAGTCCGAGCCTGACCGGGTCCATGGGGTGACCCGGGCCGAAGTCATAGCCCGTTACTGCCTCGTCCCACATCAGCTGTGCGCGGCCGCTCATGCCCGTCACCGTATCGGTCCGTCCCGGGGGCGAAGGAACGGGCCACCGACCCGCCCCGCACCGCCGCCACGGCCCCGAACCGCCGCACGCCCAGATCCCCGAGCCCACTCCCCACGAACGTCATGACCATGTAGACGTTGTACGGAACGGTCGACGCCTCCTCCGAACCGCCCAGCACGTCCTGCGCGTACTTGGCACTCCAGTTGGAGACGGTCGAGTCCCCGATGTACGCGAAGGTCATCACCAGGCAGAGCGGAAGCAGCAGCTTGAAGGCGACGCCCCCACCCTTCCCGGCAGCCCCGCGAGCCCCATCCCCGTCCCCGTCTCCTTCCCCCTGCGCCCGCGCATCGTCGTACCACCGGCTCCCGACGCCCCCAGTGCCACGGCCGCCTGCCACATCGCGTCACCGGCACCGATCCCGAGCAGCGACAGCAGCACAACCGGCTGCGACCACCTCAACACCCCACTGGGCGGCACCCGCTTGACCAATACTGAACAGGTAATACGAGGCGGTCGGCAGCAGCGCATCCATCACGAGCGGCTTCAGCGACTCGACGCGGGCCTTGCGTACGTCAGCGGCGAGGGCGGTCTCACCCTCCGGCCACGGTCATGCCAGCAGCCGAGTCAACTCCCGTAGATCCCCGAAGAGTTCAGTGGCCCCGACGAGCCGCTCGGCGGGCGTCATGGCGGTGAAGCCATACACATCCATCCCGGCAGCCACCGCCGCCCGCACCCCCAGCGGACTGTCCTCCACGACCACGCACTTCTCGGGCGCCACCCCCATCCGCTCGGCCGCGTACAGAAAGAGATCGGGCGCCGGCTTTCCCCGCCCCACATCCTGCGAACTGAAGATCCGCCCCTCGTCGAACCACTTGTCGAGCCCGGCCTTCCGATGCCCGACCCGAATCCGCTCATGACTCCCGGAAGAGGCCAGACAGTAGGCGGCCTCGTCCCCGGCGAGCTTCTCCAACACGTCCAGGGCCCCGTCCACAGGCTTCAGCCAGATAGCCGGCGAGGATCGTATTGGAGATCGGCTCACTGTCCACGAGGACGCCGTCGTTGTCGAAGATGACCAGGTCGTAACGCATGTCTCGACCCTAAGCGCTGTGCCCGCAATTCCCCCGGAACGCAGAAAACCCCCGCACCGAATGGTGCGGGGGTTTTCTCTACAATTAGTTCGGCGGCGTCCTACTCTCCCACAGGGTCCCCCCTGCAGTACCATCGGCGCTATGAGGCTTAGCTTCCGGGTTCGGAATGTAACCGGGCGTTTCCCTCATGCTATGACCACCGAAACACTATGAAACTGTCAACCGCACCACACCCGGTGGCCCCGGGCATGGGGTTGTTCGTGGTTTCAGAACCAACACAGTGGACGCGAGCAACTGAGGACAAGCCCTCGGCCTATTAGTACCAGTCACCTCCACCCGTTACCGGGCTTCCAGATCTGGCCTATCAAC